>CAZFOG010000438.1:0-4981 GCA_964520685.1 uncultured Nitrospiraceae bacterium
CATCGTCTACGGGTGAGCCGCACGGCTCATGGTGCGCTGCCTCGGAAATTTGCCTCACCTCCGGAATGTGGGACCGGTGCCCTCACCGGTCATTTGCATTTCCATCGTCTACGGGTGAGCCGCACGGCTCATGGTGCGCTGCCTCGGAAATTTGCCTCACCTCCGGAATGTGGGACCGGTGCCCTCACCGGTCATTTGCATTTCCATCGTCTACGGGTGAGCCGTGGGTAGCACGCCCACGCCGAGGCGCACGGATTCCGCACCGGCCTGCCTAGCATTGCGGCGTGGCGTGGAGGTGAGGCTCTCTTATCCCCTGGCGGCGGCGTGGGCGATGTTGGCGAAGAAGCTGCGGAGCCAGTGGCCGAGGTCGTCGATGAGAGAGTAGAAGAGGGGCACGATGAAGAGTGTGAGGGCGGTGCCGGTGACGAGTCCGCCGATGAGGGCGCGCCCGAGGCTGTGGAAAGATACCTCACCGATCTGGGTGCCCTGTGCAAGGGGCACACATCCAAGGATGGTGGTGAGTGCGGTCATGAGGACGGGGCGCAGGCGCTCGCGGCCGGCCCGCAGGATGGCGGCGTCGCGCTCGATGCCCTGTCCGCGCAATTGGTTGATATGGTCGACGATGACGATGCCGTTGTTGACAATGACGCCGCACATAAGGATGACGCCGATGAGGGCGACGGAATCGAGGGGCACATCGCTGAGATACATGCTCCAATAGACGCCGATGAAGGCGAGAGGCACCGAACTGAGGATCGACAAGGGGAGCACGAAGGACTCGAAGAGGGCGCCCATGACGATGTAGATGAGAATGATGGCGAGAAGCAGGGCCAGCTTGAAATTGCGGAAGCTGGTATCGAGTTCCTGGGCTTCGTCGCCAATATCGAGCGTATAGCCCGCGGGAAGGCTGACGAGCTCCGTGAGGGCCGCGAGGTCTTCCGTGACCTTCGAGAAGGTGCGGCCGTAGGTCTTGGCGGTGATGTTGACGACGTTCTTGCCGTCTATGCGGGTGATGTTGGTCGGAGTAGCGGCCCGCTGCTTCCGGACGAGATTCTCGAGGGTGACGAGGCTGCCCGAGCGGGTCAGCAGGGCCACGTTGTCCAGGTCGGCGATGGACCTGCGGTCGTCGCCGCGGAACCGGGCCCAAAGTGGGATTTCGCGGCCTTCGCGTTTCATGTCGGGCAGCCGGACGCCGCGGAGCGCGAAATCCACCGTGCGCGCGACGACATAGGGGCTGATTCCGGCCATGGCGACCTGGGTTTCCTCAATGATCAGCTGGATTTCTTCGTCGCCGTAATCGGCATCGGTGGTGACTTCGGTTATGCCCTCAATGCTCGCGATTAACCGGCGGACCTCCTCGGCATGTTGGCGCAACTGGGGTCCGTCATCGCCCCGCAAACGCAGCGTCAGGGTGCGTTCACCCTGGGGGGTCAGGCCGCCGACGCCGGTCTCGATTTTGCCGCCAGGCACGAGAGGGGGCAATTGGCCCGCGAGAATCTCCCGCACTTCCTGGGAACTGTAAGGGAGAGCGGCGCCCGGCGGGCAATCCTCGAGTTGCAGGAGATAAAGGCGCACCGAGCCGTAGCGTTCGCCGGGGCGCACGTAAATGTTCTTGATGCCGAGATGGTCGCGCTGTTCGTTCAGCATGCCTTCGATATTCTCAAACACGGGCAGGGTCTGGTCGGGGTTGAAATTCTGCTCGAAGGAGACGGCGATCTCGACGCGCCGCAGGTCCAGCGAGGGCAATTGTTGAAGACCGACTTCCCGGTACGGAATGTGCAAGGTTACGAGAATAATCGCCGCCACGCCACACAGCGCGGCGAGACGATGGGCCATGGTCCAGGCGAGCATGCGGTCGTAGGCGTTGACGGCGTGGGTAAGGGGCCCCCAACGCAGGAACCCGGCCAGCGGCCCTTTGCGGCGGAACACGGCGGAGAGGCGGCGGTAGAACCCGTAGTGATGGCGCGGCCGGAGTGCGCAGGCAGCAACGGGGATCACGGTGAGGGCCACCACGAGGCTTGCAAGGAGGGCAACCGTTACGGGGACCGAGAACTCGCGCATGTGAATGGCCATCTCGCCGTTTTCCATATAGAAAACGGGAACAAACACCACAACGGTGGTGAGGGTGGCCACGGTAATGGCCAGGCCGACCTCGTTTGCCCCCCGCCGCGCGCTTTCCACGGGAGACAGCCCCAGGAGGGTGTAGCGGTTGATGTTTTCCATGACGACGATGGAATTGTCGACGAGCATGCCGACGCAGATGATCATCGAGGTGAGCGTTACAAGGTTGAGGGTCATCCCCCAGAAATACATGAAGATCAGGGCTGGAGTAAGAGACACGGGAATGGCGAGGGCAACAATGAACGTGGCGCGAATCCGCCGGAGAAACAGGAGCAATACCAGCAGCGCGAGGCCCCCGCCCTGTTTGCCCGCTTCGCGCAATTTGGTTAGCGCGTGGCGGATGGTCTCGCCGTGGTCGGAGAAGACAAACAGTTCCGTGCCGGTAAACACGGGTTCCTGCAAGGTTCTTTCGACCTCGGCCTTCACGGCGTCGCACACCCGGATGGTGTTGGCCTCGGCCTCTTTGCGCACCGAGATGAAGACGCCGTGCTTGCCGTCGATGGTGTGCGTCGAGGTGCCCTCCCCGCCCCGGTGTTCCACCTCGGCCACTTCCTTGAGGCGCCTGTTGTTGGGTCCCACGATGGTCTCACGAAGAGCGTCGGGCGTGGTTATCTCGTCTATGGCCCGAATGTGGTACTTGCTGGCGCCGTCGTAGAGTTCGCCGATGCCTTCGTTGACGCTGGTGTCGCGCAGCCGGGCCACAACGTCGTAAAGAGACAGGTTGTAGCTGCGCAGGGCCGCCTGGTCGAACCCGACGTCGATGCGCTCGTCGCCCGTCCCCGAAACCTCGACTTCGGCCACGCCGGGAATGCGCATGAGCCGGGGCTGGAGGACGGTTCCCGCCCAGTGGGCCAGGTCAGTATCGTTCTCGTGCCGAAGGAGGGCGAGGCTGATAACGGGCCAGGTCTCGGAACTCGAACGGCGCAGGAAAATACGGTCAACCCCCTCGGGCATGCGCATGCGCATCCGCTCGATGCGGTCGCGTGCATCCGCCGCGGCCCCGGCGAGGTCGGTGTCCCAGTCGAAACGCATCGAGATATGGCACCCGCCGGCATTGCAATTGGTATAGATCTGTTTAAGGTCGGGGATGGTGCGGAACTCGCCTTCGGCCGTGATGGCGACTTCGGCCTCGACCTGTTCGGGGGTTGCGCCGGGGTAGGGTATCCAGACGTAAATCACGGGGAACTCGAGCTTCATAATGAGTTCCATGGGGATGAGCCGCAATGCGATAATGCCGAGGGCGACAACGGTCACCAGGCCCATCAGCACGGTCACGCGACGATTCAGCGCTATGGTTGGCAAAGAGACTCTCATTCGTGAGCGCGTTCCGTGATACAGCGACCGTTCCGCCGCTGCTCCGACTTGAATGGGAATACCGGTTCCCGTAAGGTAACAACGTGCGGTCACAACTGCCCCTTATTATACCGATTTCACGGGAACTCGTTACGTACGGCACAGGCCGGTTCGGGCGCGTCCCGCTTCAGCCGGTGGCTACGCGGCATTCGGGCGTACCCAGGAAGCCGCAATGGAAAGGAGCACCCAAACGATGAGCAGTGGTTATCACGAACCGTTCGACAACCTGTCGGAAGATGCCCGGAACATCCACCGGGCCTTGGCCAGCGTGATCGAGGAACTTGAGGCGGTAGACTGGTACCACCAGCGCGCCGATTGCACGACGGACCCGGAACTTAAGGAGATCGTGCTGCATAACCGCGACGAGGAACTCGAACACGCGGCCATGACACTCGAGTGGCTGCGGCGCCGGATGCCAGCCCTCGACGAGAATCTTCGGATGTACCTGTTCACGGAGCAGAACATCCTCGAGGTGGAAGAGAGCGCCGACGGGGACGGGGCGGAAACGGGCAAGGGGGCGTCCTCATCGGGCGGCAGTCTGGGCATTGGCAGTGGAAAGGAAGGAGAATAATCCATGAGCGATATTCTGAAACGAGGATTGGCCCCACTCACGGACGAGGCCTGGGGGGTCATCGAAGAGACGGCGAAACAGACCCTCAAACCGCTGCTGTCCGCGCGCAAGGTTGTCGATTTCCAGGGTCCGAAGGGGTGGGAATTCGCCGCGGTTAATCTCGGCCGGCTCCACTTGCCGAAGAAGCTCCCCGCGAAAGGGGTGGGGTACGGCATTCGCCAGGTGTTGCCGCTCATCGAAGCGCGCATCCAGTTTCATTTGAATATCTGGGAGCTCGACAACATTTCGCGCGGCGCATCCGATCCGGCTCTGGCGCCGCTCGAAGAGGCCGCCAAGGAACTGGCTCTGTTCGAGGAAAACGCGCTCTACATGGGCATCAAGGATGGGGGGATCGACGGGATCCTTCCGTCGGCCTCGCAAAAGGCCCTCAAACTGCCCGCCCGTGCCGAGGAGTACCCGCGGGCCGTCGCCGAGGGGCTTGATGCCATGCAGGCCGATGGTATCGGAGGGCCGTACACGCTTGTGCTTGGCCCGGCTCCCTACCAGTCGCTGATGCAGGCCGTAGGGCCCGGCTATCCGGTCAAACGCGGCATCGAGAGTTTGTTGCAGGGTTCGATCCTTCGCAGCCGTGCCCTCGAGGGCGGTGTGCTCCTGTCGGCACGCGGGGGCGATTTCGAGATGACGGTCGGAACCGACTTGTCTCTCGGGTATTCGAGCCACGACAGCGAAAACGTGCATCTCTATTTGACCGAGTCGTTTACGTTCCGCGTACTCGAGCCGGCCGCGGCGGTCGAGCTGAAACCCGCGAAATAGCGCAACGAATACAGACTGTTGCGTAAAGGGGGCCGTCTCTCGGGGCGGCCTCCGTGTATTCTCAGGCCAGCGCCGTAAAGCGATATAATAAGGCAGCGAACCATGAGCTATTCGGCTCACCCG
>CAZFOG010000439.1:0-4977 GCA_964520685.1 uncultured Nitrospiraceae bacterium
GCAACGGCATCATCGAACCCGGCGAAATCGTCAAAGAACCCTACAACTACACCGGCTGGGTCATCCTCGACGACATCAACGTCCTCGGCGAAATGCTCCTCTCCCTCGTCGACCCCGAAACCGGCTACGCCACCGGCTCCCCTGATAAATACGGCCGCTTCACCGAAGACATGATGCAATACGGGCCCTTCGGCGAACTCGGCCTCGCCAGCTTCAACTCCCGCGGCGCCATCAGCGACCAGGACTACGACTTTTCGGACACCTTCGCCGACAGCCAGGCCGGCGGCGGCGACATCCTGTACCGGCTCCGCCAGGGCGTCGAACGGTTCCTCATCACCGACATCAACAACCCCGGCGCCGGCAACACCGCCGTATCCCAGGTCCCCGTCATGTGGGATCACGTCACCCCCGAACGCGGCTACGCCGGACACGGCGGAAGCGGCATCAACGTCCTCTATCTCGACGGCCACGTCGAATGGCTGCGCTATCTCGGGGTCCAAGGCACCCGCTTCCCTGCCACCGCCGCCCACTGCGTCTCCTCCGGCTCCTACAACCACCTCTTCGACGGCATCGGAACCAACACCTCCTGGCCGTAACCGGCGCGAAAACCCAGAGCAGCGAACCGTGAGCCAGTCGGCTCACCCATTGACGATGAAAATAGAAATGACCGGTGAGGGCACCGGTCCCACAATAGAGCGGGAAATCCCGTTTTTTGGAGTTTTCGAGGCAGTCCCATCTCGCTCCTGCGTCGCTTGCTTGGGGCAGTCCCGGTTTTTGGACCCCGGCAACGCCACCTTTCATCTCATCCTTCCCATGCTTCCCATCCCTCACCAGCGTCACCCTCGTTTTGCGGGATCTCGCGGGAATCAACATTCCCCTGCCGATTGTGTACAATAGGACCGGAACAAGGAGCACCAACGCTATGCGACACATGAACCGGCGTGATTTCCTGAGATTTTCCGCCGCCACTGCCGCGGCGGGACTGGCCTTCCCCGTCTCCGCACAGGAACCGGCCCGTCTGACGGCCCAAACCACCCGCACCCTCGGGAAAACGGGCATCCAATGCTCGTTGCTCGGCCAGGGCACGGGCATGCGGGGCTGGAACGGCAGTTCCGACATGACCCGCCTCGGCCGCAACGAGTTCGTCAAACTCCTCGAACACGGCCATGCCAGCGGCATCACTTTCTACGACCTGGCAGACATGTACGGCTCGCACACCTATCTCCGCGAGGCCATGAAACGCAGCATCAAACGCGAGGACATCATGATCCTCACCAAGGCTATCTCGCGTGCGCCCGCCCTCATGAAAGCCGACCTCGAGCGGTTCCGCCACGAAATCGGCACCGACTATATTGACGTGGTGCTCATGCACTGCATCACCGAGCCGGACTGGACCGAAAAACCCGAATACCAGGCCTCCCTCGAGGTCATGCACGACGCGAAAGCCAAAGGCAAGCTCCGGGCCGTCGGGTGTTCGTGCCACAACTTCGATTCCCTCAAAAAAGCCGCCGCTTCGCCCCATATCGACGTGATCCTCGCGCGGTACAATCCGTTTAACCTCAAAATGGACGATACCGTCGAGAACGTCACCGCCGTGTTGCGGCAGGCCCGCGATGCAGGCAAGGGCATCCTCGGAATGAAAGTGGTCGGAGAAGGCCAGCTCACCGGCCAGCCCGACAAAATCAACGAGTCCGTCAAGTTCATCCTCAACTCGGGGATCGTGGACGCCGTCACCGTCGGATTCACCGAAGAAGCACAAGTCGACGATATGATCGGCCGCATCGACTCCGTAACACGCGCCTGAGTCCGGTACGCCTGGCCGCCGGAAACCATCCGAAACGGCCTTCAAGAAGTGTGCCGCCGCTCTTGATTTGGGGATGTTACACAGGTATCGTATCGTCCCGGGCTGGAACTTTCGCCGCGGAACAGCTATCCTATGCGGAGGGGGCCGTTGCATCCGCTTACGATTGAACGGCTTCCTTACGAACGGTATTCGGAAACCTGCTCGCTTTTGCGGGATTCACGAAAAAGGGGTGTTGCAACCATGAGACACGTGTTCATCCTCGTTCTGGTGGTCGTTGTTGCCTGTGCAACGGGCTGCCAGAGCACTGGCAATCCCTTCAAGAAACAGCCGCCGGCGCCACCGCCAGACCTTGAACTGGAAAGCACCAACGGGCGCACCGCGCAGTCGCCGGCGCTGCCTGAAGCCGGCCTCAAGTTGTCCTCCCTGCAGCGGTTCTCCGATGTGCCGCTGCCCGAGGGGCTGAAAGAAAACGCGGAGCGGACCTTCGTCTACGAAGCCCCCGAACTCCAAATCGGCCGCATGGTATACACCGCCCGCGTCAAACCCGCGGAGCTGGCCCAATTCTACGTCAAGCAATGCCCCACCGCGGGATGGCAGTTGGACAGTGTCGTGCAGGCCGACGTGATCACCCTGAACTTCACGAAACCGGACAAGTCGCTCCGCGTGACCATTACTGACCTGGGCATCGCACGGGGAACGGAACTCGTCTTGCTCATGGTCCCGGGAAGACTCTCCTCATGAAGAATCGACTGGTTGCTCTAGGCCTCCTGGCAAGCATCGCGGTCATCGGGGGATGTCCAGAGGAAATCCCCGAGATTCCCATCATCAATCCTAAGCTGCCCGACCAAGAGCAGATCCTGCGCATCCTGGACGAGGTGTGGCGCGGCATGGAGTCCCAGCGCATCTACCAGATCATGGCCCACGTATCGAAAAGTTATCAGGATCGCGACGGGCGCGACTACGATGCCATTGCGGCCTACCTGAACAAGACCTTTGAAGAGTATCGCAGCATCAAGATTGCCCGCGTCAAGCCGCGCATCATCGTCCAGGGCAATCAGGCCCGCGCGGTGGAAACGTTTGGCACCATTGCCAAGCCCGATCCCCGTTCAGAGTATCCCCCCATCGACCTGCACGGCCAGGTCACCGTCTTCTTCGAAAAAGTCGACGGCCGCTGGTTCATTGTCGAGTGGGGCTCGATTAGCTAGTTCAAAACACTGGATTCACAACCTGTCGGAAAGTTCCTGATTCATGGCAAAAAAGAACAAGGGCAGCCGGGTAAAAGAGATCTTGAGCACGTCACGCGACGCAGAGGGCGAAATCACGTCGTTGTGGCAGACCATCCAGGAAAAACCCTGGCACTACGGCATCGGAGCGGCGGTAATCATCGCCGCGATTCTGTTCACCGTAGGCTACCGACAACACACCGCATCGTCGGCGCGAGAACTCTACACCACCTATGCCAAGGCACTCGAGGCGGAGGAACCCGCCGAACAGGCAAAACAGCTCGAAGCCGCCATCGCCGCAGGCGCCTTGTCACCGGAAACCCTTTATATGATGGGCGAAAGCGCGCTAAAGGCTGGCGAGCACGAAAAAGCCAAATCCGCATTCGAACGCCTGCGCCAGGAATACCCCGACTCGCGATTCGTCCCCGATGCCGTCGAAGCGGTCGGGTTCATGGCTGAGGAAGCCGAGGATTACGACGGCGCCCTGAAGGCCTACAATGAAATCACCGAGAAATGGCCTCAGAGCTTTGCGGCCCGCCGCCAACCTTTGAATATCGGCCGCGTCCATGAAGCGCGCGGAGACCTCGCGGCAGCGATTCAGGCATACCAGGACCAGACCGGGCAGTTCCCGGGGTCCGGTGTCGCGCAGGAGGCCGAAATGGCTCTGGCACGCCTCAGAGAATCCAACCCGGATTTGTTCCCGGAGGAGGTCCCTGAGACAGAAGCGGCCGTCCCCGCATCGGAACCGGCTCCTGACGCCGCGGAATCGCCCGCCGCAGAGCCTCTCGCTTCTGCCCCGGCTGAAGCAGGCGCCGAGGAACTCCCCGACGTGTCCACCGCGCCAAAACTGACCATCCCCGACGCTTCGGACGAAGGCGAAGCGGAATCCGCGGACCCGGTACTCCCCCCGTCAGAGGCGGCGCCTGCAGCAACGCCTCAGCCTGGCACCGAACAATAGCCATTGAAACCAAAGCGACTGCGCCGGTTTCGGGATATTCCTGAAACCGGCGCTTTCTTCTATTCACTTGCCCGCGATTACTCTTCCTCTTGACTCTCATCCTTTTCCAGCGCCTTGCGGATTTCGGCGGCTACTTTCTTGCCCAGAAATGCAGATCCGTCGTCTGTAAAATGCACATTTCTGGGCCGCTGGTGTTTTTCCAATTCCGGGAGAACGTAGCCGTAGAGATCATTGACGGCCACATTGTTTTCCTTCATCACACGCGCAGCGATAGCATTGTACGCCACATCGTCCCCCTTGATGCGGCCGCTGGCGCCTTCGGGCACGGGCGTCGTAGAAGCCCAAATAAGCCGGGCTTTCGTCTCTTTCAGGCGCTTCACCAGCTTCCTGAGGTTTTCTTCATACGCTGCGGGAATTACTTGACGCTCGCCCGTTACCTCCAGCTGGCCGGCCTCGTTCAGGCGCTTCAAATCGTGCAGACCCCAGTTGAAATGAATAACGTCCCAGGATTTGCCTTCCAGCCATTTCTCGATCTTATCGAGACCGCGCGTGGTCGGACCTCCGTTCTCGGGGATACGCAGAACGTTCGCAACCCCTGCCAGTTCCTTCCGAACCGCCGCCGTATATCCGATAGAAATGGAATCGCCGATGAGCAACACCCGGGGAAGGGCCGGGTCCTCTTCGACGAACACAAACGCCTCGGACTTCTGGAAGCTGCCCGGAACCGCCGCTTCCCATGCGGCCTGTTCGGGCGACTTGGGCGGCCCGGCCTCGGGTGCTTCCGCACCGAAGGCCTGGTTTAGAATCAGCAGCGACAACAGACTCAATATCAAGTAGAAACGATTCGGTGTAAGCACGACGGCGCTCCTCCAGCCTCCCGGCATGGTGGGATTGCTTCTGGATACTCACCATAGCCCACCCGTGCGCCGGACACAACCCCCCCAAATCGCCGGATAACTTCGCGGATTTGGCTGCGGGCTGGACTGGGAGCC
>CAZFOG010000440.1:0-4971 GCA_964520685.1 uncultured Nitrospiraceae bacterium
CGGAGTATGCATCCACAATTTCCTTGAAAAGCTCGTACGAATCGTGGAACGAGAAACCGATATGCCCGATCTTGCCCTTCGCCTTTGCGCGCTCGAGCGCCGGAATGACATCGTGGTCGCGGGCAATCGGCCAGAGAATGCTGTTGAGATTGTGGATGAGGTAGAAGTCGATATGGTCCATCCCGAGACGTCCGAGCTGCGTGTCGAGCAGTTTTTCGACGTCCCCCTCTTTTTCGACAAGCCACGTGGGCAATTTGGTCGCGACTTTGACGCGCTCGCGGTAGCCGTCCTTCAGCGCCTCGCCAACCACGACCTCGCTTTTCCCGTTATGGTACGCATAGGCGCTGTCCACATAATTCACGCCCCTGTCGATGGCGTGGCGGACCATGCGGATCGTCTCGGGGCGATCAATGTTGCCGGCATCTCCGCCAATGACCGGCAGCCGCATGGTGCCAAATCCCAGGGCCGAAACGTTGAATCCTGTCTTACCAAATGGACGGTATTGCACGAAATTCTCCTTCTCATGTGTGTCGTCAGAGCGCGAGGGGTGAACGTCCCTATGGTAGGGAGGGCGTCAGCGGATTTCCATTCTCCTTGAAAACCTCCAAAACGAAATGCCATTTGCTCCCGCCCGCGTCCTCGATTTTGACCAGAACGGAATTGAGCCCCTCCTGAAGATCTGCCATGAAGACGTGGCTGCCTGGTTCGCCTGAATCCCCCTCTTCCGCCCAATGCGAAAAAGCCAGTTGCCCATTCACCCACACTTTCGAGCAGTCGTTTGCCCCCAACTCGAACCGGGCTGTCTGGCCCTTGTCACTTTGCAGATACGCGAAGGCATAGGCGACGGCATTGCCCCCGGGGAACAACTGTTTGAATGGCACGCGGTTCCCGGGCCCGGTCTCCACGGTCTGAGCCGTTACGGACTTGCCATCAACCGGGACGTTCGTCTGGGGTGTCAGGACGGCCTTTTCTTCGCCGCCCAGAGGCCCCAGGTAGTCTCTGTCATATCCCGTGCGCGACGGGGTGCCGCCGACGCTCTCGGTGGCTTCGGGGTTGGGAAATGGCCCCAGGACAACCCACTGGGCGTTCCGGGTGTGGCGCAGACCGCCCGCGTTGAGACCAATCTGCACATCCGCGGATTCAGGAGCGTTGTTCTCTATTTGAACACCGCCATCCATGATGTTCGAGGAGATCACGGCCGATTGCACGTTGGGTCCAAGCCGCACCTTCACATGGTCGTGGCGCTCCGTCGAGAATTCGCAACCCGTCACGATGACATTGCGCGAATTGGCGTCAATACAGGCCACCCCCGCTTTGGACTGGTCCCAATTCGAGAAATGGCACGATTCAAAGAACACCGTTCCCCGTCCCTCGAGTTTGGCATGGCTGTCGAGTCCCTTGACCGCCCAAAAACCGCACCCGGTGAACTTCACTTGGCCTTTGTTCTGAGGCCCTACCACGACCGTCGACATAAACATGCCGTTCACGAAAGACACGCCGGCGTTGGCCATTACGTCGTCCACGCGCACCGCGCAGGGCGTGATGTCCATGTAGCAATTGGTATACACGCCCGACCCGGGGGACGTGCGCTCGATTTTCCCCTCTCCGTTCCGGATGTTCCCGCGAATAAAGTGCATACCCGTCTTGTAGAAGATGCTGAAGAGGTTCGAGCCCATCTGGCCGTCGGTGCGGCCAATGATGAACGCGGTACCCTGCGTCCGGGTGAATTCCCACAGGGGGCTATTGGGATCCACATCCCAGAATGGCCAGAAATGCACGTTCTGGATACGGCCGACATCGTAACATTGATCGATGTAAAGCCCCTTGTGCAGCGCGTGGGCGTAGAGGCCGTCAATAAAGTGCCGCCCCGCGGGCAATGTGCCGAAATCCACCGCCTGATACGGGTTGATGATGGTGACGTTGATGATGGCCGCATTATCGCAGAATTTCCGGCTGGCGACGGTCCAGGGATACGCATGCGGCGGATTAGCCTTGATCTGTTCAGGGTAATAAATGGTGATTCCCCGCAGCGTCGATTGAGTATTCATGCCGATGAATGACGGCCCTTCCGGATGGCCCTTTCCCTCGACCGCCAGAAGCACCGTTCCCGCATCGACAGGTTCGCCGCGCTGCGGCGAGCGCCACACCCCCTCGAGTGTAACGTTGTCGGGAATGTCAAGATGGGTCTTGATGAGAAAACGGCCCGTTGGCGCCTGCACGAGGCCGCCGCCCGCCTCCGCCGCGGCGTCGAGGGCCATCTGGAATGCCCCCGTATCATCCGTCTCGCCATCACCGGCAGCCCCGAAATCCGCAACGTTAAAAATGCCGTTCGAAGGGGATATCGCACCGTCCGCCTGCAGCTCCGCAAGCATGCCCGCGACAAATACCAATACAAAGACCGACCGCATGGCCTGCCTAACGGCAGCGTGTTTACTGAGCATAAGCGGGTTCCTTATCGTACGTATCAAGTTTCGCCAGCATCTCGTAATGCGGAACGCCCGCGCTGTTTACGTGCTCGCCGCAGCGCTTGAATCCGCGGCGTTCGTACATGCGCCATGCCCGGTCATTATCCGTAACAACCGTCAAATACACCTCGTTCTTGCCTGCCCGCCGGGCTTGAGCCATTACCGCGTCCATGAGGCGGCTCCCCAGCTTCCTGCCATGATACGCATCCGCAATCCCGAGGCCGAACGTGGGCCTGTCTGTATGCATCTCCCACAGAAAGCACCAACCGACTATGTGCTTCCCCTCGACAGCCACAAGGTCGAATTTCCGCCCGCGCCCGGGTGCGTTATCGCGCACGATACGCCCGCAGCCCTTTGCGGTCGCGGCGGGTCCCAGAGGCGCGAAGGTCCGCTTGGATGTGCTGCTCAGTCCATTGTAGAACGCCGCAAGCGCCGCCGCGTCGCCCCGCTGAAGGCGGCGTATGTATACCGTTTTGGCGAACCCGGCTGTCTTCGGCACCGTAATATCTCACAACGCGTACATGTTGCCCCGTTTCGATATATGGTACCCGCCGCTCGAACGCGTTTCCACAAAGACGAATACAGGCGCGAAATACAAAGTCCGCCCCGCAGGAAAAAACCTTCCGGGGCGGACTCGGCCAACTGTTCCGCTCGTTCTACTGCAATTCAGCCGCCTTGGCCACCAGGCTCAGGAACTCTTTCCTGTACTCGTCCCGGTCCGCGCAGGTCGAGGCCCAGGTAGTCACCGAATCGTATGTGACATCCCCGCAATGGGCCGACTTTCGCGCGAGCATGCCAAACGCCGCCACTGACGCGGCAAAGCGAAAATCGTCCGAGCTCTCGGCAAACATCGCCCCCGTATCATGCACGGGGAATTCCAGCTTCTCGCTGGTATCTTTGTCGGGCCCTTTGTAGCGGATCTTGAGGGTGAGCAAATCGGTGCTCTCGGCGCCCTGGGCCCCTTCCGGCGGCGTCTGATACTTCAACTCATCGACCTGCGGCAGCTCTATCTCCACCCCGGCCGGCACCACTTCATACAAGGCGGTGACCGTATGGCCGGCGCCGATCTCCCCCGCGTCTTTCGTGTCGTCGTTAAAGTCCTCGGACCGCAGCATGCGGTTTTCGTACCCGATCAGCCGGTATGCGTTCACCTGGCTGGGATTGAACTCGACCTGAATCTTCACGTCCTTGGCAATCGTGATCAGCGAACCGGTCATCTGTTCGATGAGCACCTTGCGCGCTTCGCCCAGGCTGTCGATATAGGCGTAGTTGCCGTTGCCTTTGTCCGCCAGCTTTTCCAGGGTGGAATCCTTCAGATTTCCCATACCGAACCCGAGGACAGTGAGGTACACACCCGATTTTGCGCGGGCCTCGATTATGTTCACCAGCTCGCTCTGGTTTGTGGTTCCGACGTTGAAATCCCCGTCCGTCGCCAGGATGACGCGGTTGACCCCATCGTTAATGAAATGCGAGGCCGCCGTGTCGTAGGCCAGTTGAATCCCGGCGCCGCCATTGGTCGAACCGCCCGACTCGAGCCGCTCGAGCGCCCCCAGAATCTCCTCTTTCCGGTCTCCGGACGTGGACGGCAGCACAAGCCCGGCCGAGCCTGCATAGACCACCATGGCGATGTTGTCGCGTTCGTCCATACGCTCGACCAGCAATGCAAGGGCCCGTTTCAGCAACGGCAGCTTGTTGGGCGGCGTCATCGACCCGGATGTGTCGACCAGGAAGACCAGGTTGGATTTCGGTCGGTTTTCTTCCGCGATCTCGCGGCCCTTGAGCCCGATGCGCACAAGCCGGTGGCGCGGCGTCCATGGGCATCCCGCCACCTCGACATGTGACGCGAAAGGAACGGATGCGTCTTCCGGCGGTGCGTAATCGTAGATGAAGTAATTAATCATCTCCTCGATGCGGACCGCCCCCGGCGGCGGCAATGATCCTTCATTCAAGAACCTGCGCACGTTGGCATACGAGGCCGTATCCACGTCGATGGAAAACGTCGAGAGCGGATTCACGCGCGCGTCGAGGAACGGGTTTTCCTCGAGGTGGTCGTAGGCCTCCGTGTTGTGCCCGACCCAATAGACTTTGTTCGGGTCCTCCTGCCACGAGAACGATGCAAGTGGCGAAGGCGATGCCATCACCGCTTGCGCCCCAACCGGCGCGTAGAGGTCCGGCACGGCCATCGATGACTTGTAAGCGCTGGTACAGGAAGTCGCTGAAACTACACACACGGCCATACAGACGAAATACAGCGAAACCGTTCTTGTCTGACTCATGGCATGCCCCTCCTCATCTGACCTTCCACGGGATATCATCCCGCCGGACACCAAGGAGTTCCCTATGCCACACTCGTAGACAACCCCGACGGGCGGCTACTTCACCACGAGATTCACCAGCTTCCCGGGTATGTAAATTTCTTTCACGAGGTTTTTGCCCTCGATGTGGCGCCGCACGTTCGGCTCGGCCTTGGCTGCCTCGAGAACCGCTTCCTTTGGCGCATCGACAG
>CAZFOG010000441.1:0-4956 GCA_964520685.1 uncultured Nitrospiraceae bacterium
CATTTGCTTGAGGTTGTTGGCGCAGCTCGCGCGGCGGGCCGCCTCGCGCGCCCGTGCCAACGCCGGTAACAGGATGGCCGCCAGAATGCCGATGATGGCGATAACCACCAGCAACTCAATCAATGTAAAACCTCTCTTGCGCATGATTTCTCTCCTCCTTACCTTTTCTTTTTAATACTCCGAACCGTTCATCGGGACGATATATCACTTCCCCGAAAGTTTCCGGGTCGCTGCCATCAAGCCGCCTGACACTCTGTCAGACGCCAGAGCCATTCTACCCCTCCTGCTGTTCATGTGCAAGCTCTTTTCCCTCTCCGGGCGCTTAGAACACTGTAAAATGCTGTCAGCTAATACTTTAAGACTAACCATTCTTCCCTGTCCGCATTTGTGCGCTGCGCCACCCATCGGGGAAAACCGTCTCCCGAACCCGACAGCTTGTCGCCTTGTAGTCCCATTCTGTTGACAGCGGTTTCCATCCGTAGCCGTCGCCCAGGAGATTCCAGTTTGTACGAACTGCCGCAAAGACGTCGCCCACGCCGATGTCCGGAAGCGTCAGCCCTCCCACGACGGAGGCGTAGCCGCCCATGGTAATCGCCAGGATGCCGAAAGCGACCATCTCAGCACTGGTTCCGGGGGGCAGCGTGAGGTCGCCGACAGCAATGGCATCCCGGATAATCCCCAACAGGATACTGGCAGCGCGGTACTCGCATTTCTTGAGTTTGAACTGGCGTTCGAACGATGCCCGTTCTTTGGCCCCCCGCGTGCGCACGATTTCGATAATACGCATTTCCCTGGGATAAAGGCGGGTGAACAGCTCGACCGCCTCGCCAATAGCAGTCATACGCTCCCGTGGACGGCCCTGAAAGGTCGCGGCACGCTCCATGAGGCCCAGGCGTATTTCAAGGTATTTGACGGTCATGGCGAGCAGCAGTTCTTCCTTGCTCTTGAAACTGGCGTAGATGGTGCCGCGGGACATCTCCATGGCGTCGGCGATACGCCCAATATTCAGATCGTGACAGCCCAACTCGAGCAACAGGTCTCCGGCCACGCGAAAGATTTCGTCTTCGCGCGCATTGATTTGCTTGTTCTTCTGCCCGGTGACGGCCATTCCGTGCGCCTCCATGCGGTTGAATAAATTGGAACTCTATGTCCCACTATATAACAACATGTCAGCCATGGCAAGGAAATTTTTTCATGCGAATTCCCTATAGTATTGAGCCTATTGGCGTATAAGCAAAGCAACTGCCTGACAAGCTGTCAGTCGCAATGACAGCAGTGTCCACAGGGCTCGACGCCGCGTTCAGGGCCGTTCCGGCGCCACACCGCGAAAACGGGCCACTCATGAAATCGGGACACCAACGCCCGAGGCCGGCTCATCAAGGGGGGGCATCGGGGTGGAAACGGCGGAGCGCGTATTCGGCCGTTCCGGGGAGCGAAGGAGGCCAGAGCCCCGGGCCGGAGGGTGAATCCCCCGGCTCCGGGAGTCTGGCAGCGGCTCTGCTGGCATCGCTTCTGTGGAGCGGGGAGCGGCGTATTTTGCGCCGCTATGGTTGTCGGGCTACAATGGGTTCCCCATGGGGATGCTACCGCTGACGACACAAAGGAGGGTCTTGCCATGACCGCCCAAAAGACGACATTTGGGTTGATTGTCGGCAATCGGGGATTTTTCCCGGACGCGCTTGCGCGGGAAGGCCGCGCCGTCATGTTCGACCTGCTCAAGAAACTGGGCTACGGGTGCGTTGCGCTCAGCCAGAAAGACACCAAGTTCGGCACGGTCGAGACCTGGCAGGACGCCAAAAAGTGCGCGGCCCTGTTTCGTGAGAAGCGCGGGGAGATTGACGGGGTCATCGTAACCTTGCCCAATTTCGGCGACGAGCGCGGCGTGGCCGACACGCTCAAAATGGCCGGGCTGGATGTGCCGGTGCTCATTCACGCGTGGGAAGACGAGAAGGCGAAGATGTCGATCACGCAGCGGCGCGATTCGTTCTGCGGCAAGATGAGCGCGTGCAACAACCTCCTCCAGTACGGCATTCCCTTCAGCCTGACGAAACGCCACACCATGGACCCGGGCACGAAGGAGTTCGCGGAAGAGGTGCACTGGTTCGGCGCCGTGTGCCGGGTGGTGAACGGCTTGCGCCGGTGCCGCGTGGGCGCACTTGGTGCACGCCCGGCGGCCTTCAACACGGTGCGGTACAGCGAAAAGCTCTTCGAGCAATCGGGCATCTCCGTCGAGACCCTTGACCTGTCGGAAGTCCTCGGTCGCATAGGCCGCCTCGGCGATGGCGACCGCAAGGTGAAAGAACGTCTCGCCAGGATTGAGGATTATACCCCCACCAAAGGCATCCCCGGGGAGAGCCTCATCAAGATGGCCAAGCTCGGGGTCGTGGTTGACGCGTGGATGAAAGAGGCCGAACTCGATATTACAGCGTTCCAGTGCTGGACCGCCCTCGAGGAATACCTCGGCATTGTGCCGTGCACGGTCATGAGCATGCTGAGCGAGAGTTTGCGTTCGTCGGCGTGTGAAGTGGACGTTGGCGGGGCCATTGGCATGCACGCCCTGGCCCTCGCCTCAGGGTCGCCGAGCTTCCTGCTCGATTGGAACAACAATTACGGCAGCGAGCCGGACAAGTGCGTCTGTTTCCACTGCTCGAACTTGCCCAAGAGCGCCTTCGAGTCAATCACGATGGATTACCAGGAAATCATCGCAGGCACGGTCGGCAGGGAGAACACCTACGGCACCGTTGTGGGCCGCATCAAGCCGGGCCCCATGACCTTCCTGCGCATCAGCACGTTCGATACCGAGGGCATCATCGGCGCATACGTCGGCGAGGGCGAATTTACCCGGGACAAGCTGGATACCTTTGGCGGATACGGGGTCGCCAGGATTCCCAATCTGCAGCTATTGTTGCAGTATGCCTGCGAAAACGGCTTCGAGCACCACGTGGCCATGAACCACAGCACCGTGGCGCGGGCCGTCTACGAGGCCTTGAACAACTATCTCGACTGGGATGTGTACCTGCACGTGTAGCGGCAGGATAGATACAGCGTGCGCGATCCGGCGCGCAAAGGAGCAGGAAGACAATGGATAAACTCGGTGCAGCGATTATCGGGAGTGGCTGGGTTGCCGGCGAGTACATCCGGGCGTTTACGACCAATCCGAAAACCGAACTGCGGGCCATCTGCTCGCGGACCGAAGAGGGCGCGAAGGCGAAAGCGCTCGAGTTCGGCGTGTCGTGCGACATCTATACCGATTACGAGAAGATGGCCGCCCGCGACGACGTGCAGCTCGTGGTGGTCGCCTCGCCGCCCCATGTGCACAAAGACCACGCGGTGGCGGCCGTCCAGGCGGGGAAACATCTCATTCTCGAGAAGCCCATGGCGGTTACACTCGAGGACTGCCGGACGATCCGCGATGCCGTGAAGAAAGCCGGCGTCAAATCCGTGGTCAGTTTTGTGCTCCGCTGGAATCCCCTCTACGAAATCATCAAGAACCTGCTCGCCGACAACGCCATCGGGAATGTGTTTCTCGGCGAGTTGGACTATTTTCACGGCGTCGGGCCGTGGTACAAGCTCTATTCATGGAACGTGAAGGAAGCTATCGGAGGCAGTTCGCTGCTGGCGGCGGGATGCCACGCCATGGACGGGCTCCGCTGGTTCATGGGCGGCGAGATTACCGAGGTCTGCCAATACTCGACTTTTGGCAAAGGGGACGATTTCAAGGAGTACGAATACGACCCGACCACGGTGACCCTGTGCAAGTTTGCCGATGGCCGCGTGGGCAAAGTGGCGTCGTGCATCGAATGCATTCAGCCCTACGTGTTCAACATCAACCTGGTGGGCACGCATGGCACAATCAAGAACAATCTTTTGTATTCCAAGACCAAATTTGCGGGACAGACGGGGTGGGCCGAAATTCCCACGATTCTCCCCGATAGCGGCGACGTGACCCACCACCCCTTTTCCCACGAGGTGGCCCATTTCGTCGGGTGTATCGAGACAAACTCAGAATCCCATTGCAATGTGGCCGACGCGTACCGGACCCACGAGGTTTGCCTCGCCGCGGATTTGTCCGGAAAGGAAGGAAAGCCGGTAACCCTGCCGTTAAAGTGACATGAAACGATTTCTGGCCAAACATTCGCCGCTGGTGATCCTGGCGGTCCTCTGCCTCGTTGTCGCGGCGGTCATGCCCAATTTTCGCAAACCCGGGAACTTGAAAAAAGTGGCCTACCGCACCCCAGTCATCGGGATCATGGCTTCGGGCGAAACGCTGGTGATCCTCACGGGCGGCATCGACCTTTCCGTGGGAAGCGTGGCCGGGCTTAGCGGCGTGGTGACCGGCAAAACCATGGGATTTCTGGAAGAGCACAACGTGCCCTTCGCGGTGACCATCGGCGTCATGGCGGGCCTGGGCGCGGCCATGCTCTGCGGAGCCATCAGCGGGTTCGTGACGGCCTACGGGAAAATACCGGCCTTCATTTCGACCCTCGGCATGATGATGATTGCACGCGGCGCGGCGCTGGTCATTACCGGGGGCGCGCCCGTCGGCGGGTTTCCGGACCGGTTCCTCTATCTGGGAGGCACGCGGGGATGGTACATCCCTGTCTCAATCATGCTCGCTATCGCCGCCGTCTTGACCATTATCCTGCACGCGACACGATTCGGCCGCGCCATCTATGCCATCGGCGGAAACAGCCAAAGCGCCCGCCTCTCGGGAATCCCGGTCGCCCGGTCCCGGATGATGGTATTTGTGATTTGCGCGATGCTTGCGGGTTTTTCGGGCATCGTGGAATCGTCCTTCTCGTCCATTGCGGCGCCGACCGGAGGCGAAGGGTATGAGTTGGACGCTATCGCGGCGTGTGTCATCGGTGGAGCAAGTCTGATGGGCGGCGAAGGCACGGTCATCGGCGCCCTCGCCGGTACGTTTATCATGCAGGTGCTGGTCAACATCTGCAATCT
>CAZFOG010000442.1:0-2704 GCA_964520685.1 uncultured Nitrospiraceae bacterium
CCAGCGCCGTCCACGGCAACGCCCTCGACGCCCACACGGGATGCGCCCACATCCATCTGTCGAACATCTCGTACCGGCTCAAGACCTCGCTGGAATTCGACCCCGAAGCCCAGCGTTTCATCGGCAACGACGAAGCCAACGCCATGCTCACCCGCAACTACCGGGAAGGCTTCGAAGTGCCCCAGCCGGCATAAACGCAATGCCCGCCAAACCACCGGCCGCGATGCTCCGATAGGGGCTCGCGGCCGGTTTCATGCGGCGAATCCCTTGCCGTGTCCCTCCCGCCTGACCGGAACGAACGGTCCCATGCCTACGAAAGACCCCGGTTCGAGTGACTGGTTCGAGTGACTTGCCGGCTGCCCGTAAAGCAGCTATTATGTCTGAACCGATGGAAAGCTGCGAGAAATGGGGCCCGCGCATTTCTGTCACCCCGTTTCCCTATGCCAGGCATGAGGAGGATCAATACCGGTTGGTCCGGTCGCAACCCTCGCGGCTTGTGGCCGATTGAGCCGCACAACGAGCGCCGCAGGATGGTCGTGTTGGCTGAACCGCTCCGAACGGGTAGAGCAGCAGTAATGCCGGCAGCGACCCTGGCCAACCAGGCAGATCAAACACCCGTGTGAAGTAATCTTGAGCCCCTGAAACGTTTGGTTCTACGCCGGGATTAAGGGAGGACACAAGATGACAAATCCAAAGGTGAGGGCGGTTCTTTTGTTCTGTCTCGCGCTGACATTCGGGGTCCTGATTTTGGGCGGCTATGCGATCAGGAAAGAAAAACCGCCCATTCCGGAAAAGGTGCAGGACCAGTCTGGCACCGTCTTGTTCACCGGCGAAGAAATCATTGACGGACAGAATTATTTCTACAGCCGCGGAGGACAGCATATCGGAACCATCTGGGGGCATGGGGCCTACCTGGCCCCGGACTGGTCCGCTGATTTCCTCCATCGAATGGGCCTTTACCTGGCCGCCCGCCATCATGGCCTCGATACGGACCAAGCCCGAAACTTCTCCCAGGAAGACTTCAAGAAGCTGGCGCCTGAAGACCAGGCGCGTCTGCAGGTCCTCGTGAGCCAGGAAATCAAGGAGAACCGTTTTGCTCCCCAGACGGGCACATTGGTCTTCACGGCGTACCAGGCCGAGGCGTTCCACGCGCTGACCGGCTACTATACGGAGCTGTTTCAGGAAGGCAATGACCGCATGGGACTGCAGCCGGGAATCGTCCGGACGGAAACAGAGGGCCGCCTGGTAACGGTCTTCTTTGCATGGCTTTCTTGGGCAGCGGGCACTCGGCGTCCTGGCGCGGAGCACACCTATACGACCAACTGGCCCTTCGATCCGCTGGTCGGGAACGTCCCGCTGCCGGATTTTCTCATCTGGTCCATCGTGAGCGTAGTTCTGCTGATTTTCGGCATCGCAGCAGCCCTGTTTGTGTACCAGCGGTACGTCGGGCGGGAGGAGTACGAGGGCCATCTCGCGCTCGATTTCCCGGAACCCCAGCCGACTTCGAGCCAGAAAGCCACCCTGGTGTACTTCATTACGGCCATCGTGCTGTTCACCCTCCAACTCGGGCTCGGTGCGGTTACGGCCCACTTTACCGTGGAAGGCAACTCTTTCTACGGCATTTCGATCGCTTCCTTCCTGCCTTATGCCGCCGTCAGAACCTGGCATATCCAGTTGGCCATTTTCTTCATTGCAACCTGCTTCCTCGCGGCCGGGCTTTTCATCGGCCCGTTCGTGGGCAAGGAACCCAGGGGGCAGGCCGCGTGGGTCCTGGTCCTCTTCGGGGCGCTGGTCGTGGTGGTGGCAGGCACGCTCGGAGGCACCTGGCTTTCCGTATCCGGCTATTTCGATGGAGACGGGTATCTGTTCGGGCACCAGGGATACGAATTCATCGAACTGGGCCGCGTGTGGCAACTCCTGCTGATTGCCGGGATGATTATCTGGCTCGTCCTTGTCTGGCGAGCGATCCGCCCCGCCGTCAAGGATGAAGAGGACACCGGGGGCCTGACACACATGCTCCTGTACAGCTCGGTCTCCATTCCGCTGTTCTATATGGCCGGACTCATGTACGGCAAGGGGAGCCACCTTTCGGATGCCGAATACTGGCGGTGGTGGGTCGTCCACCTGTGGGTCGAGGGTTTTTTTGAAGTCTTCGCCACGGTCGTGATGGCGTTCCTCTTGTCGCACATCGGTGCTGTAAGCAAGAAATTCGCCCTGACCAGCGTGTACTTCATTGTTTTCCTCTACCTTGGAAGCGGCGTCATCGGCACCTTCCACCATCTATACTGGAGCGGCTCCCCCACGATGATCATCGCGTTGGGTGCCGTGTTCTCCGCCCTCGAGGTGGTGCCCCTGTCGCTGCTCGGATTTGAAGCGGTCCACAACCTGCACATCGTCGATGAAGGCGGAAAAACCTACGCCTACAAATGGCCCATCTATTTCTTTGTGGGCGTGGCATTCTGGAATCTGGTCGGAGCCGGCGTGTTCGGTTTTCTCATCAACCCGCCGATTGTTCTGTACTACTCGCAAGGCATCAATACCACCCCCATCCATTCCCATGGGGCCCTGTTCGGCGTCTATGGCATGCTCGCCATCTCCCTGATGCTCTTCTCCGTGCGCCACATCGTGACGCGCGCCAGTTGGTCCGACCGGCTCCTCAAATACGGCTTCTGGGGGCTCAACGGAGGATTGGCGGGCATGCTGG
>CAZFOG010000442.1:2804-4949 GCA_964520685.1 uncultured Nitrospiraceae bacterium
CAGAGAAGATGTTGCCCGCTATAACTCCAGCGTGGAGGCGAACTTGCATCGGGAAATGGCGAGCGGGCGGTCGACGTTCCCCGGGTCGTCGTTGTTTAGCCGCGCGGGTCTTGCCGGGGGGCGTCTTCCAGCTTCTGCTTCGTCTTCCGGCGGCGGCGGGCTTTTTGCTTGCGGAGCTTCGCCTGTTTCCGGGCTTCGGGGCTGTCGTCGCCCATCTCGCGAGCCTCGATGAGCTCGCAGAGGCGACGACGGGCGTAAAACCTGTTAAGTCCCTGGGAACGCGCCTGCTGCATCTTCACCTCGATGCCCGTGGGACGGTGCGTCAATTGTACGCAGGTCGCCGATTTGTTGACGTGCTGGCCGCCGGGGCCGCCTGACCGGATGAAGCTCTCGTCGAGGTCGGATTCGCGGACCCCGCACGCGGCCATGCGCCTCTCGAGTTCTGCTTCTTTCTGGGGCGTCACCCCGAACCTGCTCATGGAGTCACTCCGTCAACCGGGTAATCCAGCCGGCCATTTCGGACCGTACGGCGTACAGGTCGGCCGCTTCCACGTTGACGGCGTCGAGCCACAGCCACGCTTCGGCGGCCAGCGGACCTTTCGCGGGCGGCGCCTCCTCGATGCAGCGCACCAGGGTGCTCACGTAGCGCACATCGTCGACCGCCTCGCGAAATCCCTCCCATTGAATGGTGCCGACAATCCCGTTCACGGTAGGATACGTGAAGTTGTGGTCGCGGTAGGTCTTGTGGTCGAAATCGTTCCAGACGTGGCCAAACCCGTGCTGGTACGCGTAGTCCATGGCGCCGTCGTACCCGGCTTTCCAAAGGACGAGCCCGAAATTGCGCCGGTAGGTTTCCGGTTCCTCATTGCCGACCTGCGGATAGGCGTAACAAAAGACCTTGGACCCTACGGCGTGCCATTTACACACTTCCGACATATCCGGCCTGCCGGCGATAACCGCGCAGTCGAGGAGTCCTCCCATCGCCTCGAAGGTGCCCTGGTAACACGCCACGAAGGTTTTCCCACCGGCTTCCTGCACAGCCGCCCAGGCGGCCTGCTGCGATTTCAACTGCTCGCCGCGGGCCTCGTCAATACCGTAGAAAAAGACGTCTTTGTAACCGTAGGCCGCCAACTTGGTGAGCCAGTCCTTGATGCCTTTCCGCTTGGCATCGAGGGCCGAAGGCTCGGCAACGTTTCCGATGCTGTAGCCCAGGTTGTAGAAGGCGTCCGTGGGCATACCGAGTTCACGGCGGATGTCGAGAATGGTGGGCATGCGCACGTCGTCCCAGCCCTGGTAGTTGGTCGGGTAGAGCACACCGTGGTCACGCATGTCGCGCATTTCCGCGCGGTATTGCTCCTCGGATTTGCGTTCCGAACCGATGGTGGGCTTGCCGTCTTCCGACAGCTTCGCGCGGTAGTAAATCGAGTAAGTCAGCGGCGACGGGTCGAGATCAAAAGGATGCACCGTGACTTTCAGAGGCAGTTTCGATTCGCCCGAAGCGGTCTTGAACGTGATTTCGCCCGCATAGTCTCCCGCAGCAGCATCACCGGGAATGCGGATGCGGAACCAGAACTGCTGGAGCGAGCGCCGGGCAATATCCACCGGCAGGAGCGTTGGGCTATCCATCGGACGCACATTTGCCAGTTCCTCCCCGCTCTCTTCACTGCTGCAGAGCACGTAGGACTCGGTGCCGTCTTCGGCGGAGCTTCGAAGGTAGTTGTTCTGCTCCTCGTGATTGACGCGTACGAGTTCCGCGTCTTTCACCAACAGCTCGGGCACATAAAGCCGCGTATTCGGCTGCGGCCAGATCCCCCGGCCTGCCTGGTACCAGCATTTGACGATGTAGGAGTCCACGGCGGCGGCAGGAATCGTACCGCCTTCACCCGTGAGGTCCGAAACGCGCACCTCCAGCGATTTCACGTCTTCGATGGCGTACAAAGCGGCGGTGACCGACTCGAACTCGCCCCGGCATCCCGCACACTCGAGCGCCTCGCCCACCGGCGCGGGAATGGGAAACCCAGCAGCGCTCAATTGAACGTTGGTGATCGCCTGCGGTGTGTACGTCACCCAGGGACGGCCGTCCTCCACCCCGCGAGCAATGATTTCGAGCGTATCAGGTCCATATTTCATCCGGTCGACCGCGGC
>CAZFOG010000443.1:0-4917 GCA_964520685.1 uncultured Nitrospiraceae bacterium
TCGTCACGGTACCACGTCTCCAATAAATAGAGATAATCGAGTATAGCACGCTGAAAGGCCGCTTGCGTAAGTGCCATCCGCTCGTTCTTCAACGCCTGCTTCTCTTCGGCATCAGTTATGTCCTCTGCGTCGATCTTCAATTCAGCGTTGATAGCGGCTTCCAATTCCTTACGTTGACCCTCAAGGGTTTTGGCGAAATGTTCTGCCAACTCAACGGGGTCTACGCCTGCCCTGAGTTCAGAAGCAATGTGAAGCGCGATGTCGCGCTTATCGGAATCCACCAAGTCCATGGCGCGGTCGATCCGGCCTTCCGAAAGGCCTGCGATGGATTCCGCTTTCTCAAGGTTGATGTTTCGTTCGCGTCGAAGGATCATCAGTACGGTTTCCGGGCGGAGTGTTCGAAATCGGACCATCTGGCATCGCGAACGAATGGTCGGGAACAGTTTTCGCGGAAGTTCGCTTAGCAGAATGAATATCGTCCGACTGGGAGGCTCTTCCAAGATCTTGAGAACATGAGTCTGCGCTCTGTCGCTCATGCGGTCGGCATCTTTTAAGACGACCACCCGCCATTCAGATTCGTAAGGGCGCAAGAAGCAAATCTCGTTTACTTGTTCTACATCTTCCTTCCTAATCAGGCGCGCCTTCTTCTTCGGCTTACTAGTTGGTACAACAATTCTCACGTCCGGGTGGTTGCCGTGGATTACCTTGCGGCACTGCAGGCATTCATCACACGCGTCGTCGTCGCGCTCCTTGCAGTTGACCGCCTTGGCCATCTCGAGGGCGGTACACGCTTTGCCGACACCGCCCGGCCCCCAGAAGAGCATGGCGTTGGGAATGCGGCCCTGGCGGAGAATCTGCCGCAATAATTGGACGGCTACTTCCTGATCTTTGATGTCCGAAAAGCTCACGGCTGCTCCAATACCTGCCTAACGAATCCATAAATGGCCTCGGCCACCGCTTCCGGCGGCTGCGAGGCGTCGACCACCTTTACGCGCTCCGGCTCCGCTTCCGCGATACGCAGAAACTCGGCCCGCACCCGCTGGTGAAACTCGAGGGGCTCCAACTCGATCCGGTCGCGGCTCCGTGCGGCCGCCGCGCGCTCGAGACCGGCCTCGGCCGGCATGTCCAGCACAATGGTGAGGTCGGGCCAGACCGTCCCCGTGGCAACGCGATGCAGGTGCAATACCGTTTCCAACGGCAGGACCCGCCCCGCGCCCTGGTAGGCGGTGGTGCTGTCGGCGAACCGGTCGCACACCACGATCGCGCCCTCATCTAGGGCGGGTTTGATGCGTTCCGCGACGTGTTGCGCGCGCGCTGCTTCGTACAACAACAACTCGGCTACGGGCGATAGCGCCGTATTGGCGGGATCCAGGAGAATAGCGCGAATGGCTTCGGCGACCGGCGTGCCGCCCGGCTCGCGCGTGAGTACCACGTGCCGCCCCGCCTCTTCGAGGCGGTCGCGAAGCAAAGACATCTGCGTGGTTTTCCCGCAGCCCTCGACGCCTTCCAGCGTTATGAACGCTCCCTTCATGACTCTCCCAATACTTTTTCCCGCGCCTCCTGGGCCTGTTGGAAGAATGCATCCAGCGCGCCGGCGCGGCCTTCGGCCACCATGCGCCGGACCTCGGCCACATCGCGTTCCAGTGCCTCGAGCCCTTCTGCGATGGCGGTCTGGTTTGTCAGGCAAATGTCGCGCCACAGCTCAGGGCGCCCCGCCGCGACCCGCGTGACGTCGCGGAACCCTGTTCCGGCAACCGCATTCACCTCACCCGCCGCGGCCGCCAGCCGGGCAATGCAGCCCGCCACGATGTGGGGGATGTGGCTTGTCCGGGCGACCAGCGCGTCGTGCATCGCCGGCTCGATGGGCACAACGCGCGAACCGACGGCTTCCCAGAGCGCCGTCACTTCAGCGCGTGCCCCGGCGGCCTCCGGGTTGGTGTCGACAATGGTGATGCAGCCCTCGTAGAGCGTGGCCGTTGCGTGTTCAGGACCGAATTTCTCCGAGCCCGCCATGGGGTGGCTTCCCACGAAACGCAGCGGCGCCGGCCATGTGCGCGCCGCATGGTCGCAGATCGCTGCTTTCGTGCTGGCGACGTCGGTCACGAGGGCCGAGGCCGAACATGCCGGGCGGATTGCATCGAGGATGGAAGATACCGACCCCGCGGGGGTGCAAATGACGACCAAATCGGCGCCGTGGCACGCCTCGAGGGGTTCCAGGTACGACGCATCGATGATTCCGAGGGCGGTGGCCTTCTCGAGCGTTTCGGGGTTGCGTCCAACGCCGCGCACCGTGTCCGTCAGATGCCGGGATTTCATTGCCAGGGCGAGCGATCCGCCAAGCAATCCCACACCGATGATGGTTACGGCGCCATAACGCTGGGTCACGACCCTCCCTCCGCGACGGCAATGGCTTCTGCCAGGTCGATGGCCCCCAGATACAGGGCCCGCCCGATGATGATTTCATCGACGCCGTCGGCTTCGATCTCTTTTAACCGGCGGACATCCTGGAGCGAGGAAACGCCTCCCGACGCCGTAACCGGTATGCTGACTGCTTTGGCCACGGCCTGGGTCGTAACGGCGTTGGGACCCTTCATCATGCCGTCGCTGTTGATATCGGTGTAAATGATGCGTGCGGCCCCGGCCTGCTCCATCTCGCGGGCGAATTCCACCGCATCGGTGTCGGTCGTGTCGCGCCAGGCACTCAACGAAACCCGCCCGTCGCGCGCATCCACCCCCACGGCGATCCTGCCCGGATGGGAGGCGATGGCCTGCCGAAGCAACTCGCGGTCGCGGTACGCGGCCGTTCCCAGAATCACCCGCTCGGCTCCCGCGCTCACCGCTGTGTCGACGTCGGCCATGGCACGAATGCCCCCGCCAACCTCGAAAGGGATGCCTGCTTTGGATAGGCTGCGCAAGGCGCCCAGGGCGCAGAGGCGGCCTTCGCGGGCGCCATCCAGGTCGACGATATGTATCAGGCCGTGCACCGCCTCGAACCATTGCCGGGCCTGGGCGACCGGATCGTCCGAGAACACGGTTTCCTGGCTGTAATCGCCCTGCACCAGATTGACGCAGCGCCCACCGCGAATATCGACGGCCGGTACAATTCGCATGGCCGCCCCGCCTAGTCGAGTTCTGCTTTGGCCAGTTCCACCAGTTTCGTGAATCCCGCCTCGTCCGACACTGCCATTTCGGCAAGCATCTTGCGGTTCACATCGATGTTGGCCTTGCGGAGGCCCAGGATGAAACGGCTGTAGGGCATTCCATTGGCCCGGGTTGCGGCGTTGATGCGGGCGATCCATAGCTTGCGAAAGTCGCGTTTGCGCGCTTTTCGGTCCCGATAGGCGTATACGCCCGAATGGTCAACGGCCTGCCGGGCGGTTTTGATCAGACGGTGCCGGCTTCCACGGTACCCCGAAGCCAGTTTGATGAACTTCTTGCGGCGGCGGCGCGACGCAGGAGCGTTTGTTGAACGTGGCATGACTTACATCCTCACAAAGTTGACCGTCCTACGGACGGGAATCGTCTCCAATACTCTCACTACCTACCCGTAGGGCAGCATCCGCTTGACCCGCGCCGAATCTTCCGGCCCCAGAATCACGGCCTTGCGCAGATTCCGCTTGCGTTTGGCTGACTTGTGGGTCTTCAAATGGCTCGCGAACGCTTTGTGCCGCTTGACCTTGCCCTTCTTGGTCAGCTTGAACCGCTTGGACGCGGACTTGTTGGTTTTCATTTTCGGCATAGTACATCCTCCTTAATGCCTGGCTCACAGCACGCGCTTCACGGTAGGAGCGTCAGCTTCATGCCGGCGCCGTCCTCCGGCCGCCAGGCACGAAACCATCCCTCCAATTCTGCGGCGAGGAACCACACACGGCTTCCTCACCACCCGCTCACTGCACGCACTCTGCAAACCGGCAGGTCGTTGCTGTGCAATCGCCTTACGCGGCATCGTGCCGCGCCTACACGTCCTTCCCGGCCTCCTGTTCCGCTTCCTGCGGAATTTCCTGCCCGGACGGCGCCTGCCGGGGCTCCTGGTGCGCCTTCTTCTGCGCATTCTTGCCCGGCGTCAGCATCAACATCATATTGCGCCCTTCGAGGCGGGCGCGGCTCGCATCCGGTGGATCGTCAAGCAAATCGGTTGTCGCTTCGACCACCCGGGCCAGGATCTCGCGGCCAAACTCCGGATGCGACATCTCGCGTCCCCGAAACATGATCGTGAGCTTGACCTTGTTGCCCGACTGAAGAAACTCCCGTGCGTGATTGGTCTTGTAATCGAAGTCGTGCTTGTCGATCTTCGGCCGGTACTTGACCTCTTTCACGGTCACCACATGCTGATGCTTCTTGGATTCTTTCGCGCGCTTGCTTTGCTGATACTTGTATTTGCCGAAGTCGAGTATGCGGCATACGGGCGGGCGGGCGTTCGGCGCGACCTCCACCAGGTCCAATCCCCGCTCTTCCGCTTCGCGCAGCGCATCTTCCGGGCTCATGATGCCCAGCTGCTCGCCTTCGTCATCGATTACGCGCACTTGCCTGGCACGAATCCGCTCATTGATGCGTATCCGGCCGGTTCCATCTGTCCTGGCGATAGTTCATCCTCCCTGGGGAAGCCCCCATCCTGTTCCCGGGGTCAGGCACCCCTCTGTTTGCGCCGCGCCCCACAAAAAAAGCGCGGCAAAGAGCGCCAGCTCTCCGCCGCGACATGAGACATATCACGCAGAAACCATTGGTTCATAACCCTGCTGGCTGGTCCAAAACCGCCGCAAGGTGAGAAGCCGGCGCCTCTTCTTTCACTAAACTATGCGCGAAGAGTACCAAAACGCCGCGACGCGTGTCAATTTCTCCCTGCAACGTGTCAAACCACAGTAGAAATGTCCTCTTTCCTCGGATTTGCGCCGGGGGATTATCCAAGGGGCTTGCGGC
>CAZFOG010000444.1:0-4901 GCA_964520685.1 uncultured Nitrospiraceae bacterium
GTTCTCGGCCACCACACTTACGCCGAGGCCGGGACGTGTGACGCGCCCCGTGGCGATCAGTTGTGGCACCACGCGTTTGACCGCGTCGACCGGAATGGCAAAGCCAATACCTGCCGAAGCGCCCGACGGGCTGTAAATGGCGGTGTTCATGCCCACCACTTCGCCGTCAAGGTTGATCAACGGGCCGCCGGAATTGCCGGGATTAATGGCCGCATCGGTCTGGATGAAGTCGGCGTAGTCGACGATGCCCACGTTACCCCGGCCCCGGGCGCTCACAATTCCTGCCGTGACCGTGTGCGACAGGCCGAAGGGGTTCCCAATCGCCAGCACCCATTCGCCCACCTTGATGCCGTCGGAATTGCCCAGAGGAATCGAGGGCAAACCGGTCGCGTTGACCTTGATCAGCGCTACGTCGGTCTTGGGGTCGTTCCCCACCAGCTCCGCTTCGAATTCGCGGCCATCGGAGAGCTTCACGGTGATGGTGGCGCCTTCACTCTGGCCAACCACGTGGTTATTGGTCACGATGTACCCGGCCGGATCGATGATGAACCCGCTTCCCTGGCCCATGGGCGCCTCACGGGGCATCTGCCGGCCTCGGGGAGCGCGCCCTCGCGGCTCGGGCATCGGACGCCCGAATCCGCGCGGACCAAAGAAGAACTCGAGCAGGTCATCGGGGAACATTTCCGGCAAGTCTTCCATCTGCATCTGCCTGGGAGAGACTTCGCGCGACACCTGGATGGCCACCACCGCCGGCGAGGCCGCTTCCGCCACCTGCGCGAACGTGTCGCCGAAGTCCTTTAGCGTCTGAATGGCTTCCGACGTGTCCGCACCATATACGGTCTTTACGGACGGCTCGAACACGAATGCAGGAACGGCCAACAGGCCAAATACTGCTACTGCGATTACCGCGGGCAGCAGCACGCGTTTCGTTGTGTACCACATATACCTCTGCTCCTTTTCCGTCATGCGCACTCTCGGGATGCGCGAAACACCTTCGCAGCCCTGCTGCGTGTGCTTGGTTCTGTCTGGAGTAAAGCATGTGGCATGCCAACGCGGGGAATTTACTCTAAGCACTTCCTTTCCAAGGGGTTAGCAAATGGAAGCGGCTTTGGTTCGCCGTGGGCCGTGACTGATACGAGACGCGATGCCCCAATTCAGGCCACCGGTGTATAGTTTTGAAACGCACGGGTGCGCGACGAAAGTGGCGGCCCGAGCGGAAAACGAGAGGGACGCGAGAGCACATCATTCCACATCTTTTTCGTTTTCCGGGACTGTGCCCCTTCTTGCAGGGCTATGACGGCCTTGCTACCATCGCGTTGTTCTGGCGTGAGTCACAAGGAAGCTTCAGGGAGGAAAGGGCCGTGCCTACATCAATTGGAACAGGCGTTTGGATGGCGGCGATTGCGATAACGGGGGCTTTGATGTATTCCGCGGGAGCGAACCTCGCCTCGGTGGAACCCTACAAGCTCGATACGGGTCTCGTTTCGCGGTCGATATCGTTCGAAAACCCCGCGGGAGCGCCGGGGCAGGGCGGCCAGGCTGCCAGTCATCTCGGACCGGGGCGCAAAGGTGCTCCGAATCGCACGTTCAAACCGGGTGAGACCGTCCAATTGGCCGACATCGAGGGAGCCGGTACGATTCGGCACATCTGGATGACCATCTCCGATCGGAAACCCGAGACGTTTCGCAGCTTTGTGATGCGCGCGTATTGGGACGGCCAAGAATACCCCAGCATCGAATGTCCCCTTGGGGATTTTTTCGGGTTCGCCCACGGAAAAGTCGAATCGTATCAATCAGCGGTCCATTCGCTGGGTCAAAATGCGGCGATGAATATCTGGCTGCCCATGCCGTTCAGGAGCCGCGCCTACATCACCCTGACCAACGAGACCGGCCATAACGTGACCATTTACTATCAAATTGACTACACGATCGAAGACAAACATCCCAGCGATATAGGCCGCCTGCACGTACTATTCCGGCGCGAGAACCCCACGACGCTGAAAAAGGACTTCGAATTGTTGCCCAAGCGTGCGGGTAAAGGCCGGTATATCGGCTCACTGGTGGGTGTGCGCGCCCTTCACGACAATTGGTGGGGCGAGGGCGAGATCAAGATATTCATGGACGGCGACCAGGAGTTCCCCACCATCTGCGGGACGGGTACCGAGGACTGGGTGTGCCTTTCCTACGGGCTCCAGCAGACCCCATTCTGGTATCACGGGGCAAACCTGAGCCAAGGCCGGTTTCATTCGTTCTACCGGTGGCATCTTCCCGACCCAATCTACTGGACGAAAGAAGCGCGCATCACGATCCAACAGATCGCGTGGGGCGAGAACGATGGCTTGGCCGAAGTGCAGGACGACTGGTCGGCGGCGACCTTCTGGTACGAACCCGTACCCAGCGCCCCGCTGCCAGAAATGCCGGACCTCGAGGCCCGCACCGCGGAGTTGTGGAAGGAGTAGGCAGCCGAGGAATTGCGCGCCCCGGGTGATGGCGGCCGTGAGTGCGGGTTCCGCCGCGCCCACCGTGCAAGGGCGTGTATTCCTTTATCTTTGCCGCGTCTCCAAGGCTGTGATAGGATAGGCTGGGCGCCGCAAAGGAGAATAACCGCCATGAAACTGGGCCGATTGCAATACGGGTGCTTGCTGCTGTGCATCGTGGGGGCGGCATGCCAGACCGCGTCGACGCCACCGCCTGAGACCCTGGAACCTGTCCCGCCGATGCCTCGCGGGTATCAACCGATCTCGTATGTGTCGCCGATTCACTGGGAAGCAGGGGAGTACCCGGACCTGTTCAGCGCCGAATCGTCGGCGGTATGGGTCGATGGCGATGTGGCGGAGATGAAGTATCAGAAAGAAGCGGAAACGGGCGAGGCCCCGCCTGCGCGTCTCGTGGCCCAGGCCCAGGCGGTGAGCCGCGATTTTTTCGTGTTCGAGTGCCATATCGAGTCCGTGTTTCGTGACACGAGCGTTGCGTACGATGTCGTTGGGTTCCGGGGCATCGACGTCCATCTGGAAACCCCCGACGGGAAAGAAGTGAAGCCCATTCAAACGATCATCGGGACTCCGGTCGAGGAGGAACAGCGCGGCGCTCTGAAACTGTTTCGCCGGACGAATATCATCGTGTTTCCCCGGCAGGATTTGTGGATTGGCGGCGATACCGTGGCGATCGGAAGCGGCTCGGTACGGCTGGTGCTTTCGGGGCATAGCTCCGTATTCTATTTTGAATGGCCCGAGTTGCCTCAGGCCTCGGCGGACACTGGCTGGCGTTGGAAACCCTCGGAGAATGAAACGGTTCAGGCGCTGAAGGTGTCCTTCTCCGATTTGTACGGGCGCGTACGGCGCCTGGCTCACACATTTGACTGAGGCGGTCTCGCCCTAATCACATGTAACTCATCATGCGTTCTTGTTTGAAAACATTGATGGTTGGCGCCGGGATCCTGCTGATCCTGGTGGCGGTGCTGTTGATCCTGGCGGCCACGCAACTCAAGACCGTGGTTCGCAGCGGCATCGAAAAGTCCCTGAGCATTGCTTTCCTGACGGACGTGACCGTGCAAGATGTCGACATCAAGCTGCACGAGGGCCACATCGAGATCCACAATCTTGTCGTGAACAACCCCGCCAGTTTCCGGGCGGGCCCGGCCATGGAGTTTGGCACGGTGATAGCCGACGTGGAACTCAAGACCTTGTTCTCACGGACACCCACGATCACCCGGGTTGTGGTAAAGGACGCGTACGTGAATTTGCGGCACGAGTTGGCCGAGGGCGCCAATCTGCTGATGTTGGCGCGGCATGCCGGGCGGTTCTCGAAGAGTGAGGGGAACGGAGAGGATGGCTCGGCCACGGCGGCACCTGATGGCTCCGGAAGGGAATACATCATCAAGGAGCTTTATTGCGAGACGACGACCGTGGCTATGAGCAGCAACATCATTCCGAAATCGGGACTGAAGGTTGAGGTAGAGCCTTTCACGCTCACCGGTATCAGCCAGGAGCGCCCTGTTTCGACCGCGGAGATCAGTGCCATATTTATCCGGTCGCTCATTAAACAGACCCTGTCTACGAAAGGGCTGCTGCGTCCTATCGCCGATATGTTGCGCGGCGAGGCGGAAGAGGGGGAAGACACAGTGACGCTCATCGAGGAGCCGGAACCAGTGCTGAAGGAATAGGGGCGCCAACGGCGATGGCTGCCTTGACTGGTCCCTGCCCGTGGGGTATCATCCGAAATCGCAATATGAGGGTTCTCGCGACCTGCCTGGAAGTTCTTGACGTGTATCGACTCAGTAGGGAGGCCATGCACCATGGCGAGGGTAGAGCTTAAGAACGTTCGGAAAGTGTATCCCGGCAACGTAGAGGCGGTTAAGAACGCCAACCTGGACATCAACGACAAGGAGTTCGTGGTCCTGGTGGGCCCCTCCGGATGCGGGAAATCGACGACGCTCCGCATGATCGCCGGCCTCGAAGAGATTTCGGAAGGCGAGATCTTCATTGGCGACACCCTGGTGAACGATGTGCCGCCCAAGGACCGCGACATCGCCATGGTGTTCCAGAATTACGCCCTGTATCCGCACATGACGGTATACAAGAATATGGCGTTCGGGCTGATGTTGCGTAAGTATCCCAAGGCGGAAATCGAGCAGCGGGTGCGCGAGGCGGCCCAGATTCTGGGTATCGAGCACCTGCTCGACCGCAAGCCCAAAGCGCTCTCGGGCGGTGAACGTCAGCGTGTAGCCGTCGGGCGCGCTATCGTGCGCCAGCCCAAGGTGTTCCTGTTCGACGAACCGCTCTCGAATCTCGACGCAAAACTCCGCGTGCAGATGCGTGCCGAGATCAGCAAGCTCCACACCCGGCTGCAGTCGACCATGATCTACGTTACCCATGACCAGGTCGAAGCCATGACGATGGGCG
>CAZFOG010000445.1:0-4891 GCA_964520685.1 uncultured Nitrospiraceae bacterium
GACAGGATGCGCCTACCTCCTTTCCTCTGTTATACTAAGTGGTATTGTCTAAAGCCGTTAACGTTCAGGATTTCAGAATGAGTGACAAGGACACTCGCGCGGGCGAGCACATATTGGAACGCATTGATGCGCCGATGGACCTCAAGGCCCTCTCGGTAGAGGAACTCAAGGCGCTGGCGGCGGAAATCCGCGAGATCATTCTGGCCAAGGCCTCCGAGCACGGAGGGCATTTGGCGCCTCACCTGGGGGTCGTCGAACTGACTTTGGCGGTCCACTATGTCTTTGATACCGACCAGGACCGCCTGGTCTGGGACGTTGGCCATCAAACGTATGCCCACAAACTGGTTACGGGCCGCCGGGAACAATTCCACACCATCCGCCGAAAAGGCGGCTTGAGCGGGTATCCCCGCCGCGACGAAAGCCCCTATGACACGTTTGGCGTTGGGCACAGCTCGACGTCTATCTCGGCAGCCCTGGGCATGGCGGTCGCACGGGACCGGCAGAGCCAGAGGCACAAAGTCATCGCGGTGATTGGTGATGGCGCCATGACGGCCGGCATGGCCCTCGAAGGGCTCGCCCACGCCGGCCATGTGGGCACCGACATGCTCGTCATTCTCAACGACAACAAGATGTCTATCGCCCCCAACGTGGGCGGCTTGTCTTCGTATCTAAGCCGCCTGATCACCGCGGGGGTATACAACCGGGCCCGGGAAGATATCGGCTCATTCGTGAAGCGCATGCTAGGTCCGCAACTCACCAAAGCCGCGCACCGAATCGAACATTCTGTAAAGGGTCTCATTACGCCCGGTTCGTTCTTTCAGGAACTCGGATTCCGCTACATTGGCCCCGCCGATGGCCACGACCTCGAGACCCTGGTCGGGCTCCTGTCGAACATCAAAGACTTCCGTGGCCCCGTCCTGTTTCACTGTGTGACCCAGAAAGGCAAGGGGTATCCTTATGCCGAAGAGGATCCGTTGAAATACCACGGCGTCAATGCGTTCGACCTCCAGACCGGGCAGTTCCGGGCCTCCGGGGGCGAGTCACGGAAGGTGCGCGTACGTTCTTTCACCCAGGCGTTTGTCGAGGCCTTGATCGAGGAGGCCCACAAGGACGTCCGCATCGTGGGCATCACAGCCGCCATGCCAACCGGAACAGGTCTGAGCGAGTTCGAAAAAGTTTTTCCGGACCGCGTTTTCGACGTCGGGATCTGCGAGCAACACGCCGTCACGTTTGCGGCGGGGCTTGCCGCGGAGGGCCAGAAACCGGTCTGTGCAATCTACTCGACTTTCTTTCAGCGCTGCTTCGACCAGTATATCCACGATGTGTGCCTGCAGAAGCTTCCCGTGGTGTTCGCGCTGGACCGTGCGGGCGCGGTTGGAGAGGACAGCCCGACGCAGCAGGGGGCCTTCGACATCTCCTTTCTGCGGTGCATTCCGGAGACGGCGATACTGGTGCCTCGCGACGCGCTCGACCTTGCTGCCATGTTGCGCTGGGCCCTTGCGCAGCAAAGCCCCGTCGTTCTGCGGTACGCGCGCGGCCAGGCTCCCACTATCGGCGCGCCCGGGGAACGGGATGTCTCCAAAGGCGAGATTCTGCGCGAGGGCAAAGACGCGACCATCCTGGCGTTGGGCCCGATTATCGGGGCGTGCCTCGGGGCAGCCGAAAAACTCGCCGCGTCAGGACTATCCGTCGGGGTGGCAGACGCGCGATGGGTCAAGCCAATCGATGCTGACCTCCTCACAAAACTGGCGGATGGGCCCATCATCACCGTGGAGGAAAACACCATCGAGGGCGGCTTCGGTTCCGCCGTTATGGAGTTTTTCGAACAACGCGGCCGTGCTCACGACGTGCGTATCCACCGGCTCGGGTTTCCGGACCGGTTTATCGAGCACGCCACGCGTGACGAGCAGCTCGAGGAGATCGGATTAAGCGCTGACCGTATCTACCGCGCCACATCCGCGTTTCTCGGGCAGCACGTGCCCGAACCGGTCAAATAGCGGGTTTGCCTCTTACGCGGATGGCAGAACCGGTCCCCACAGTCCGGCATCCAGGTCCACCGTCTCCGCGCTGCGGTCGATGTGCCGTGTGTTGTTGCGCGTGGACTCGAAGTCCTTTGGCGTGGGCGTTGGATAGTCGTTGTTAAAGCACGCCAGACAGAAGGATTCTCGGGGCAGGCCGGTCGCATCGACCATGCTTTCGATGGAATTGAACGCCAGGGAGGTGACTCCGATGAAATCCCGTATCTGCTCGATGGTCATGTTGGCCGCGATGAGCTTTTCTTGCCGGGGGGTGTCGATGCCGTAATAGCAGGAATTGATGATTGGGGGGCAACTGATACGGAAATGCACTTCCTTGACGCCGCATTTCCACAACAGTTTGATGATCTTGCGGGCGGTGGTGCCGCGCACGATCGAATCGTCTACCAACACAATCCGCTTGCCCTCGATGGCGCTTCGGGCGGGATTCAGTTTGATCTTCACGCCGAAATCGCGAATACGCTGATCCGGCTCAATGAAGGTGCGTCCTACATAGTGATTCCGGATGAATCCCATGTCGAAGGGAATGCCCGACTCGTGCGAATATCCCAGGGCGGCCTGGTTGGAGGAATCCGGCACCGCCATTACCAGATCGGCCTCGACGGGATGTATCCGGGCCAGATTACGGCCCAATTGTTTGCGCACTTCATCTACGCTCTTGCCGAAAAGCGTGCTGTCCGGCCGCGCCACGTACACAAATTCAAAGATGCACGACCGCGTCTTTTCGGAGGTGAACGGCTTGATGGACTCGATCCCCTCGCGTGTGATGACCACGACCTCGCCGGGCTCGATCTCGCGCACCCACTCGGCGTCGATAATGTCCAGCGCGCACGTTTCACTTGCCAGAACGTGAGCGCCGCCGAGCCGGCCCAGCCAGAGTGGCCTGAATCCGAAGGGATCGCGTGCAGCCACCAATTCCTTGCCGTTGGTCACCAGAATCGAATAGGCGCCCACGACTTGTTTCAGCGCATCGATTACGCTGTCCGCAAATTCTTGCGCCCGAGAACGCGCAATGAGATGGATGATCACGCCGGTGTCGGTGGTGGAATGGAAGATTGCCCCCTGGTCTTCGAGTTCTTCGCGCAAGCGGGCTGCATTCACGAGATTGCCATTGTGACAGACGGCCATCGCACCGCGCGCGTAGTCCACGACAAGCGGTTGCACATTCTTCAGTTCGCTTGTTCCAAAGGTTGAATACCGCACGTGGCCGATAGCCAGATCGCCCCGCAGCCGCGCGAGACGGTGGGGTTTGAATACATCCGCGACCAAACCTACCCCGCGGTGGGCATGAAGGGTTTCCCCGTCGCAACTTACGATACCCGCTCCCTCCTGGCCGCGATGTTGCAGCGCGTACAGTCCGAGATAGGTCAGGGTGGTGGCTTCAGGATTGCCAAAGACGCCGAAAACGCCACATTCGTGCCGTGGCGATTCGGTTAAACTGCCGCTGTCGTCATCCTCTGCTCCATCAAACGGTTCATCGGCGTCATTGTGGTCGGTCATCTTAGAAATCGTTCCTGCCAGTTAGTCTTCTAAACGCTTCCACGTATTTCTCACGTGTTTTCGCAACAACATCATCCGGCAACGGAGGCGGCGGCGAGTTTTTGTCCCACCCCGTGCCTTCGAGCCAGTCCCGCACAAACTGCTTGTCGTAGCTGGGCTCCCCGCGCCCCGGCTCGTATTGATCGGCCGGCCAGTACCGCGATGAATCCGGGGTCAACACCTCGTCAGCAAGCATCAACGCGCCGTCGTATATGCCAAACTCGAACTTCGTATCGCACAGAATAATCCCCTTTTGCTCGGCGAGCTCCCTGGCCCGAAGATAGATCCCGGTTCCTTTTGCGGCGGCGGCTTCGGCCCAGTTTCTGCCGATGATCTCCCCCGCCTTCTCGGGCGAGATATTGATGTCGTGTCCGTCGGTAGCCTTTGTTGCAGGGGTAAAAATCGGTTCGTCCAATTTGCTGGATTCTTGCAGACCTTCCGGAAGGCGCATTCCACACACGGTACCGTGCTCGCGGTACTCCTTCCACCCGCTTCCGGCCAGATAGCCCCGAATCACGAATTCAACGGGAAACATTTCGCACTTGTGCACCAGCATCGAGCGGCCTTCTAACTGCTCGGCCGACTGCCGGAATTGCGTCGGCAAATCCTTTAAGTCACTGGAAATTAAATGGTTGCGGCACAAATCGCTGGTCACGTCGAACCAGTACAGAGACATCTGAGTCAGGATCTTTCCCTTGTCGGGGATTCCGACGGGGTTCACCCAGTCGAATGCGGAAATACGGTCTGTGGCCACGATCAGTAAGGCATCGCCCAAGTCAAAGATATCGCGGACCTTCCCTCTCGCTACCGGTTCCAGTCCCGCAAGCCGTATTTCGCAAAGTGCTTCTGTCATATAGCCCTTCCCTCGTCTGCAGGTGGTCATTCCTGGATATGCACAACCCGAACTCGAACCCGCGACACCCCGTTCAGATGCGAGAACTCGCGGTCTTCTATGGAATTCGCTGGAAATCAGGAAATCGGCTGTTCTAGCTCGCCTCAAGGGCGATACCATCACGCAGGCCAGCCTCACGACATCCCTTGCAGCCGGAATGATACTTGGGAGCTATGTGGTTGTCAATGTGAAAGCCAACATCTGTGCAGGCCCGAATTTGCCGAGCACGAAGTTCTTGCCTCAGTTTCGGTGTATCTCCCCACGGTGCAACGATTTGGCTCGAAAATGCCTTGCTCTGGGTCCGCAAATTACCAGCAGGCTTCGTAGACCTTCGCACGGCCCGAATACGGTGCCTGCTCGAATAATTTGTGTCAAGACTCTTTAGAAATGTCACATGTTCGGACTCATTAGAAATGACCTCTCC
>CAZFOG010000446.1:0-4859 GCA_964520685.1 uncultured Nitrospiraceae bacterium
CATATCGCGACAAGGATGCGCTACTTACGCTAATCGACATGACAAAACCCGAATTTGCGGGGGAAGCGCTCTACCACACGTATCTCAGCGCTCTGACGACTCTTCTCGACGAGCCGCCCGAACAGGCACCCGCCTTTATGTCCACCCTGGCATGGCAGGCAAAAAGCTGCAACACCGCTCTTGGCGGCTGGGCGCAACTTCGCCATACCTGGGTCTTGCAGGCCAAGCAGTCGGTCTCAACACTGAGCGCCACAATGGTTCCCCCCGGTTTCGTCGAACCCGATCCCGAGTTTTTCGGACAGATGGGCTTCCTCGCAGAGAGAAGTATCCAGTCCCTGAAGGCGGCGGGCGCATTCTCCTCGGCATACGATGACCTCATGACACACCTGGAGGATGCGGCAAGCATGATGAAAGACGTCAAAACCGAAGCAGAAGCCAAGGACTTACTGGAAACACTTCTTCGGAATGATATGGCAACCGTGGATTTGCTCTTCTCTCTTTTTAAGCCTTGGAGTAGTGACAATATAGAAAAAGACATTGCGCGGATGCGTGAATCCATCAAGCAACTCGTGGATATGCTGAGAGAAGACGGACGCGCGCTTAGCGCGCGCGAGCGCAGAATCGTGGACGAACACGCCCATCAGCTCAAACCCCTCTGGGAGCAACTGGCTACGATGTGCAGGGAACTGGAGTTGATATCCTACAAGCAGTTGTTCGGAACCCCCCTCAACGATAGAGACAATGGGCTTATTCGGTTCTATGGCGAGAGTCTCGCCGGTATCATGTTTTACGGGGGCAACTCGTACTACCACCCCCGGGACGACGCCCCGCGCATTGTCGATGTCTTTTCGAATCCGAATTTCTCGCCCATCACCTACCTGGAAGCCGGCATCGCGCGGCCGCGCAAGATGTATGTGCTGTATCCGTGGGGGGGCGGGGAGGTCCTGTGCGTGGGGGCGGTTTTGCCGTACTACGAGTTCAGGTCAACCGAACGGCTAACGGATGCCCAGTGGCTAGAGTTGCTGGATTGCGACCTCCGTCCGCTCGTTCCCGAATGGGCCAAGCCCATCTACAGGGGCGAGGGACTCGGAAAGCCGGAGATGGTTGGCAGGTGATTGATTGCGGCCGCCAGTTGGAAACCGTCAAGCCGGGTGACGCGGTGGTCTAGGAGACGCGGATTGCGCCTGATTCACGCGCCGGGCCCGTTCCATTCATTCGACGTCCTCCAATCAGGCGTGTCGACAAGGTCCACCAAGTTCACGCTGTCCCCCGTAGGCCCGCCGGTTTTTTGCTCCGGCCCCTGCAACCCCCTTCATCGCCCGCCCTTCTGGGTAGTGCCTTCCGGAGCTTCGGCAATAACCATTTGCTTTTCAACAAGATACCGGGTATACTCTGTTCAATTAGAGCCTGCTTATATGGTAGTAGGTGTGTTTGACCATTACGATCCCTCCTACACTGTGCTCACCTCAGAGTCGGATTTCACGTGTGTGATGCTTCCTGCTTTGCCGGTGTTGATAAAGCAGAATACTCCTTGACGCGGCGCATGCCGGCAAGGAAGAAGGAACATCACTGTGAATTTCGAAGAACTGAACATCGATCCACGCTGTCTTCATATATTGAAGGAGCACCACATCACCGAGCCGACCCCGGTTCAAGCCCAGGCCATCCCCCTCGCTATCGAGGGCCGCGATCTCGTGGGCATCGCCCAGACAGGCACCGGCAAGACCCTCGCGTTTGCGCTGTCTGCCCTGGCGCGTCTTGCCGGCGGCAAGGCCGGGGGCACGAACATGCTCGTGCTTACGCCCACCCGTGAACTGGCCCAGCAGGTCCATGCCGTGCTCGAGCCGCTTGCGCGTGCCGTGGGTCTGCGCGCTGCATGCATCTTTGGAGGCGTAGGTTTCGACTCCCAGACCAAAGCCCTCCGCAACGGCTGCCCCATCATTGTCGCGACTCCGGGCCGTCTGCTCGATCATATCGGGCGCCGGAACACGCATTTCGACCACCTGTCGATCCTCGTGCTGGACGAGGCTGACCGCATGCTCGATATGGGTTTCTTGCCCGACATCAAGCGCATCCTGGGCGTACTGCCCAAGGAGCGCCAGACGCTCATGTTTTCGGCCACATTTCCCAAACCTATCGAGCGCCTGGCCGCCGAAATGCTGCACGACCCCGCCCGGATACAAGTGGGCGCATCTGCAACTCCCGCGTCGGCGGTCCGTCAAGGGATCTACACGGTCGAACACGGCCGCAAACTCGGTCTTTTGTCAAAGATCCTCAGCGAACCCGATGTGGAGTCGGCGCTCGTGTTCCTGCGGACGAAACACCGCACCGACCGGACCGCGCGGGCGCTCCAGAAGGCGGGTTTCAAGGTAAAAGCCATTCATGGCGGCCGCACACAGAGCCAGCGCGACCAAGCCATTGAGGGTTTTCGCAAGGGACGGTACAAGATTCTCGTTGCAACCGACGTGGCCGCGCGCGGGCTGGATGTCGAAGGTATCAGCCACGTGGTGAATTTCGACATTCCCAACAGCTCGGATGATTACATCCACCGCATTGGCCGCACGGCGCGCGCCAACGCCTCTGGCGACGCCATCACGTTCGTCTGCCCCGATGAGTTCATGGCCCTGAATGAAATCGAAAGTGCTCTGGGCAAGAATCTTCCCCGCGAGGAATGGGAAGGCGCCGTCCCGGTGGTTTCATTGTTTGGGTCGGACAAGCGGACCCCCTTCAAGAACAAGCGTAAAGGGGTGCGTAACGGCCGCCGCGGCCGCAGGTTGATGGCTGCCCGGTAATCCGGGACAGTGTGCAATTTGCTTCAAGGCCGTGGAACGGGATAAGATTCGCGGCCTTTTCTTTTGCGATTCCGGCGTGCTGCCGGGAATTGCTAACCAGTGAGGATGACCAGGCGCATGACCGCCGTCGACAAGATTAGAAACGTGGCCATTATCGCCCATATCGATCACGGGAAGACCACCCTGATCGACAGCATCTTTCGGGCGGCGCATGTCTTCCGTGCCAACGCTCACGTCGCCGAGCGCGTGATGGACAGCAATGAACTTGAGCGCGAGCGGGGCATTACGATCCGGGCCAAACATTGCACGGTTGAATGGAACGGCTATCGCATCAACATCATCGATACACCCGGTCATGCGGATTTCTCGGGAGAGGTCGAGCGGATTCTGTCGATGGTCGATTCGGTATTGCTGCTGGTGGACGCCAACGAAGGCCCGATGCCCCAGACGCGCTACGTGCTTATGCGCGCGTTACGTCTGGGCTTGCGGCCGATTGTGGTCGTCAACAAGGCCGATCGGCCCAGCGCCAATCCGGACCGTGCCCTCAATCTTACGTTTGACCTGTTTATCGAGTTGGGCGCCAAGGACGCGCAGTGCGATTTCCCCGTTCTCTACGGCTCGGGCCTGCAGGGGTGGCTGGTCCGCGACCTCGACACGGAGCCTCATGAGGGCATGGACGCGCTTTTCGAGACCATCATCGAACACGTGCCTGCCCCCGAAGCCAATCTTGAGGCGCCGTTCCTCATGCAGGTCAGCACCCTGGGCTGGCGCGACCATATCGGCCGTACCGGTACCGGCCGCGTGTTGCAGGGCCGGCTCAGACGCGGCGATGCGATTACCCGTATCACCACGCGGCGCACGCGCGCCGAATGGCTCCGGCAGAAGGGCGCAGAAACCTCTGACGACTGGGAGGTTACGGGGATCGAAGATGACCGCGCCGTATACCTCTGGGTCACCCGCGGCATCGAGACCGTTGCGTGCGACGAGATTACGGCCGGCGATATCGTTACCATCGCCGGGCCCAAACCTATCAGCATCGGCGATACCCTTGCCGCGCCGGAACTGGACGAGGATTGTGCCCTGCCGCCGCTCGACATCGAGGAACCCACGGTCGCCATGACAATCCTCGTGAATACGGGACCTTTCGCGGGACAGGACGGGAATGCGGTCACCATTCGCCAGATTCGGACCCGCCTCGAACGCGAGCTGCGCACCAACGTGGCGCTGCGCGTCGAGGAAACCGACCGGGGCGATGGCATGAAAGTATCCGGCCGCGGCGAGCTGCATCTGGCCATCCTTATCGAGGAAATGCGCCGCGAAGGCATGGAACTCTGCGTTTCGCCGCCGGAAATCATCACCCACCGGGACGCCTCCGGCACGCTCTTCGAGCCGTTCGAGGAACTCGTCATTGACGTGCCCCTTGAGTTCCAGGGTACGGTCATCGAAAAAGTCGCCCAGCGGAAAGGCCAGCTTACCAAGGTCGAAACCAGCGGCACGGGCATGGTTCGTCTCGAGTTTACCATTGCCACCCGGGGCCTGATCGGTTATCGCAGCGAATTCCTGACCGATACGCGCGGCCTCGGCATTATGGCGTCACGATTTACGGGCTATGACCGCTGGTCCGGGCCTATCGTTACGCGCAACCGCGGTTCCATGATCAGTATGGACACCAGCGAGGCCACCTCGCACAGCCTCGAAAACCTGCAGCAGCGCGGCGTATTGTTCATCGCGCCGATGGACCCGGTTTACGAGGGCCAGATTGTCGGTGAAAACGCACGCCCCGGCGATCTCCCCTGCAATCCCACCAAACGCAGAGCGCTTACGAACCATCGCGCCGCGGGCAAGGACCACGCCATCGGGCTCGATGTCCCGCGCATCCTTACCCTCGATGCCGCTCTTGAATGGATTGCCCCCGACGAACTCGTCGAAGTCACCCCGAAGAACATCCGCGTGCGCAAGGCCATTCTGCGCGTGGAAGACCGCAAGCGCCTGCAGAAACGCGCAGCCGACCAATAAGCCTGAAAGGCAGTGCGGACTGGCCCGCCTAAGGTGGACATTGAGATTGCG
>CAZFOG010000447.1:0-4842 GCA_964520685.1 uncultured Nitrospiraceae bacterium
CGGTCTTGACCTTCACACCCTAGAACCGCCACAATCACGGGATGTGTGGCCCGATGCGCGGGCCTGCGCAAGGGGGCACAACGCACTATCAGGAGGACATACGAATGAATGCCAAATTGTCTCGCAGGAAGTTTCTGTCCCGGGCGGCCGCGGCAGTGGCAGCGCCGTACATCATACCCGCATCCGCTTTGGGCATGGACGGTGCGGTGGCTCCCTCGGAACGCATCGTCGTGGGCTGCATCGGCATTCGGGGCCGCGGCCTTCACGATCTGCGCTGGATGATCGGAAATCCGGACGTGCAGGTCGTCGCCATTTGCGATTTGCAGAAGGCCCAGCGCGAAGGCGTCAAAGGGTTCATTGACAAGCATTACGGCAACACGGACTGCGCCATGTACAGCGACCTGCGCGAGTTTTTGCCGTCGCGGCCGGACATCGACGCGGTGCTGGTCGCCACGGGCGACCGGTGGCACGCCCAAGCCGCCATTCGGGCCATGCGCGATGGCAAAGACGTCTTTTCCGAGAAGCCCTCGTGCATGACTATCGCCGAGGGCCGGGAGGTGGTCGAGACTGCCGCTCGCTATGGCCGGGTGTACCAGACGGGTACCCAGCGGCTCAGCGAGGCGAACCACGTATTCGCCATCGAGATGGCCCGCACGGGCCGGCTGGGCAAGGTCGGCGTCGCGTATGCCCACATCGCCCCGTGGGACGCGGCCAAGATGCCGCGTCTGTGGAAAGAAGCCCAGCCCGAACCGCCGAAAGAAGAGGTGGACTGGGACATCTGGCTCGGGCCCTGCCCCTGGCGGCCGTACAACGAAGAATACGCCCGCGGCGGTTGGCGCGGCGACTACGATTTCCACACGAGCTGCATCGGCGAATGGGGCGCCCACACCTTCGCCCAGGCCCAGATGGGCCTCGGTCTCGGCGAGTCTTCTCCGATCAAGTACAACTACGTCGACAACGATTCCGGTGACGGCATGGTTTGCGATTTCGTTACCGGACAGAAGCTGATCTTCTCCCGTGGCGACGAATACTGGTATGGCTCCTGTGGCGAACGGTTCGACGGCGAACGCGGCTGGGCCGCGGCGGCGGACGGCTATTCCGCGCCGGAAGTCTCGTCGCCCGAACTGCTGCGCCAATTCGACGAAGTCATCGGCGAATACGTTGCCCGGACAGGCCGGGCGCTCGATCACATGCGGAACTTCCTCGATTGCGTCAAATCACGCGAGGAGCCGGTGGCCAATGCGCGAGTCATGCACCATTCGATGTGCACGGTGCATGCGGCCAACATCTGCATGTGGCTCGAACGCGATCTCGAGTTTGACCCCGCGACCGAGACCTTTGTCAATGACGACGAAGCGAACCGCCTGCGTTCGCGTGCCTACCGGGAGCCTTGGGTGATATGAGAAACGATATGGAAAAAGGAGCACACGCAACCATGCGGAACGCCACGCTTAAATTGACACTGGCGGGGATTCTGGTCCTGAGTGCCGCGGCAACTGCTTTGGCACAGGAGGCCGACCCCATCGCCGTTTTGAAATCCGACGCCGGCCTTGAGGAAAAACAGCGGGCCTGTATCGCCCTCTCCTTCAAGGGGGGACCGGAGGCCATCCCGGTTCTCGAGCCGCTGCTGCTCGATGCGGAGATGTCGCACATGGCGCGGTATGCGCTGGAACCGATGCCCTTCCCCGAAGCCGGGGCGGCCTTGCGCCGGGCCCTGGCGAAATCCAGCGGCAACCTGAAGGTGGGCATCATCAACTCGTTGGCCAATCGCGGGGATACGGATTGCGTGCCCGCGGTAATCGCCTCGTTATCCGACAGCGAACCCCCGGTGGCCCAGGAAGCGGCCCGGGCTCTCGGTGTCATCGCGACGCCCGAATGCGCCACGGCATTAACGGACGCCCTCGGTAAGGCCGACAAAGCGTCGGGCAACCATCGCGCTGTTTGCGACGGCATACTGCGCTGTGCCGAAGCCTTTGCGGCCAAAAGCAACCAGGCCGAGGCCGTTGCCTTGTACGATCGGTTACGCGACGTGCCCGATGCCGCCCAGGAAGTGCGTACCGCCGCATTGCGCGGCGCCGTGCGTGCACGGGGACTCCAGGAAGGCCTTCCTGTCCTGGCGGCCGCCGTGCGTGCGGAAGACGAAGCCGTTTTTATCGGCGCGCTGCGTACGGCGCGCGAGTTGGACGGCGGAGACCCGGTAACGGCCGCCCTGGCCGAGTCCCTTCCCGCGCTGTCCGCCGATCGGAAGATCCAAATCATGCAGGTTATCGGCCATCGCGGCGGAAGCGTTGCCGGCCCGGCCTTGTTGGCGCAAGCACAGGCGGAACCGGAGGAGGTGCGCATTGCGGCGGTGAAGGCCCTGACGCGCCTGGCCTACAGTCCCGCCCTCGAGCTGATCGCCCAACTTGCCAGCGGCGAAGACAGTGCCTTGACGGATGCGGCCCGCAATGCCCTCGCCTATTTCCCCGGCGAAGACGGCGACGCGGTGCTCGTGGCCATGGCCAGGCACCCGGAACCGTCCGCGCGAATCGTTGCCGTCGATTTGATCGGCAAGGGCGGGCTGCCCGAGCCGGTTGAAACATTGATGGGCGCCGCGGAGAAGGATGCGGATGCAGGGGTGCGCGTTGCCGCACTCAAGGCCCTCGAACGGCTCGCGGGGATCCCGGAAATGCCGCGTTTGCTGGCCATTCTCCGCAAAGCCCAGTCGCCGGAAGAGATGGAGAGCGCCGAGGAGACGCTGCGGGACGTGGTGGACCGCGAGCGGAAGCCCACCAGTGCCGGCATTGTCGTGCAGAAGGCCGTGTATGGCGATTTACCGGGCGGCGCATCGGCCGACGTAACCGCGAAAGTCACCCAAATGGTGGCTTCGGGCGCCATGGCCATCGGCGCTTCCAACGCCAATTTCGGCGGGGATCCCGCGCCCGGCATTGTGAAGCAGTTGCGGATCGATTACACCGCCAACGGTGTTGACCACAGCAAAACAGTTCCGGAAGGCCAGAACCTGAATCTGACAACGGTCTCGATTCCTCCGGCGATCGTGGATTCTTTTGTCGCGGCCTTCGACCAGACGAAGGCAGAAGCGCCGCAAACCGCGCTGGCGTTGCTGCGATTGATGGGCGCCACCGGAAGCCCCAAAGCCCTTGAAAGCGTCCGTGCCGCGGCGGCGCAGGGCCAGGGCGAAATCCAGAAGACGTCCGAGCGCCTGTTGTGTGACTGGCCGACTCCCGATGCGCTGCCCGTGGTAATGGAGATGGCAAAGAGCGCCCCCGATGCCACGCTGAAGGTGCTCGCGTTGCGCGGGGCGGTGCGGATGCTCAAGGAAAGCGAGGCCTCTCCGGCTGAGCGCCTCGGGCAATTCGCTGCGCTGATGGCGCTGGCCTCAAATGCCGACGAGAAGAAGCAAGTCCTGAGCGGTCTGGCCGTAACGCCGAGTGTCGAGGCCCTCGAGATGGTCTTTGCGCAGTTCGCCGATGAGGCCGTGCGGGCCGAAGCGGTGCAGGCCGCGATCGCCATTGCCGAACGCCTTGGCGCTTCCGCCCGCGAGGATGGGTCCATCTTCAACGGCAAAGACCTCACCGGCTGGTCGTCGACCCAGAACTACTGGCGCTTTGAAGACGGTACGATCGTCGGCCAGACCACGGAGCAGGTCCCCGAGACGAATTACCTCTGGGCGGACGTCGAGGCCGGCGACTTCTACCTGGTTGCCGAGGTGCAGCTCGAACCGCCCACGGCGAACTCGGGCATCCAGTTCCGGTCGAAGACGATCAACGAAGCCGGGCACGCCCTCGGTTACCAGTTCGACATCGGCCAGGAAGTGTGGGGGCGCCTCTACCACCAGGGGGGCCGTGGCAAGCTCGACTGGAACGGCCGTGCCGAAGAGGCCGTCAAACCCGGCGAATGGAACCGGGTCGAGATTCTCGCCGTCGGCCCCGCGATCTGGACGGCCATCAACGGCAAGCTCGGCGTGGCCTGTCTGGACTTGGCAGGGAAAGACGAGCGCACCGGCAAATTCGCGTTTCAGATGCACGCGGGCGCGCCCCAGACGCACCGCTACCGCAACCTGAAGCTCGTGCATAACCCCAAGCTCGAGATGGGCGAACTCAAGGCCGACGCCCTGATCTCCGAACTGACGATACCGCAATAAGCGATCGCGCGAAGTCACCCGGCGCCGCAGGCACTCCGCCCGCGGCGCCGGGTTGCATTATGTCCGCTTTCCGACCAGCAGTTCGTAAGGGTTCTTGAGCGTTTCCAGAGAGAATGATCGTGTTTCGGGGGAGAATCCGGTGGTTTCGAGGAGCCGGAACCAGGTCTTCTTGGGAAACACGCCGGTGACGTGGCGGTCGTGTTCGATGCGCAGGCCCTCCCGTGTCCGGATGAAAAACGTCATGAGCGTTTCAACCATGGTATCGTCCGGGTTGGGATCGTGGGTGTATTCGAAGTACGTAAGCTCGATGCCGTCCGCGGAATGCGTAGCGTGTTCGATAGCAGGCGCTTCGAACGTGTCGAGGAACCGGTCGGGACTGGTGATCAGGATACCGCCGGAGCCGAGGTGGGCCGCGGCGGTCTCGAAGGTGGCCAGGAGGTCCGATTCATTGAGCATGTAGCTGATCGCGTCGTGTATCAACACGGCGGCGAATTCCTTTCGCAGCCGGATGGTTCGCATATCGCCTTGCACGAGCGGAATCCCCGGGTTGAGGCGTCGGCAAAGCTCGAGCATGGGCCTCGAAAGATCAACGGCGGTGGCGTCAAAACCGGCAGTAAGATGAGACAGGTTACATCCCCCTCCTACGCCGAGTTCGAGAATTGGGTGTCTGCCCGGGCCCAGGGTTTCCCGCAAGACGG
>CAZFOG010000448.1:0-4841 GCA_964520685.1 uncultured Nitrospiraceae bacterium
GTAATCGCGTCGTAATGAAACCGCGCGGCAAACCCCGCGCCCACAATCCCCGTGCGAACGGTCTTTTTTTCCATCCCGCAAATCCCCTTCCTGGACCTGGCATACCACTACCGGGCGTGCGTTTGTGGTGAATTTCAGGTTCAGAGGTAGTCTAGGTGATTCTGGGAGGGGGATCAACGGTGCCACGCGACGGTACCACGCGAGGGAACCGATTTCTGTCGCCAGGACATCGCTATCCGCCGCTTGGGATTGCCCCGGCGACACGGGCCATCCAATAGGTCAGAAACATATCTACACCGGGGTACTCGATGGGTTCGCCTGAACCGCCGTGGGCGAGGGCGGGGGGGCGCTGCCAGAGAAAGTCACGCATGGGCCGCTCCGAAGGCAACAAGGCGTACCGCGCGTAATCGGCGTCCAGCATTTCGGTTTCGCCCCTGTGATCGACGGGCGTCTCCCATTTCTCGTCCGGAAAATCCAGAAGGCAGCCTTGAACGGTGGCGATGGCCCCGGGCTCCGGATCGCCCGTGCAGAGCAGATACAGCGCCGCGAAGTGTGCGTTCAGGTCATCGCCCAGTTCACTATGGTACGCGTTCCTGAGAATGTCCTGATACTCCGCCTTCCGGTACGGGCATTCCTCCAGTTGGCAGAGGGTGAACAGCCGAATCATATTCAGATTGTTCGGGTAGTACTTCCGCTCGTGCTCCGTCACCATGGCGAATCCCCAGTAGCGCGCCCAGATGCGGTAGACAAGCGAACCCAGCAGGTAATTCAACCGTACAACCGGAAAATCTTCGGGGCAGACTGACACCATCAGCAACGGCCAGACCGGATACGAGTGGAGAGACGGCAGTGTAGTATTCCCCTGCCCGTCTGAGATGAGGAAGGAATCTTCCTGCAGCCGCGTTCCCACGCGCCGGACGATGCATTTCACGCGGGACCGGACCTCCTCGTCTTCCACATAGACCCAAAGCGCTGCGAGACCGAATTGAATACCATCGTAGACATCGCGTGAGCTGTCCCCAAGCCACACAAAATCATCGTAGGGAGCGACGCCCTCGTAGGCGTTTCTGCCCAGTCCCGGACGAAACCAGTCGGCGCCTCCGCTCTGCTCGTAATACGCGGCATACACCGGCTCGTCTGCCGGGCCTGCATAACGGGCAATATAGCCTTCACGGCCGCTCACGAGAGTGAGCCGGTCAACGGCATCCAGCGTTTCCAGTATCGCGTCGCAGATTGCAGGCTCAGGATCGAGATGATAACGAAACGCCAGGGCCGCCAAATAATGTCCGGTCCACGTGGCGCCATCCCCCAGCCCTTTGTATTCGGCCAGCGCGGTACGGTGCCGGTCGGCCCAGACGAGGTCCGCATTGAGGCCATGCGGCAGGTGCTGCATCTGGTAACGCTCAAAGTAAGACTCAGCTTTTGTGTGTATCGCGATACGTTGCTCGCCGGATAGTCCAGGCCAAAGCGCCGCCTCGCCCCGCGCGATGGCCCGCAACGCCGATTCCTGGTCCAGCGACAGGTTCTCGGACGCGGCAAACGCGCAGCAAGCCCCAAGCGTAAGTGCAATAAGCGGAGCAGTATTCCTTACACAGAAGCGAAGCATGCGCGCATCTCCTCGCCCTCATCCCAGAGACTCCGCGCCACACTAGCAGGGGGCACGAACCCGGTCAAGCACTTAAAAATGCCAGCGTATTTTTTGCTTGACAAAAACTATACGAAGGTATATTTTACGAACGGGTCGAATTAAAGACCGTAGTCCCGAGAACAATTGGGAGTGCAATCACATGGTGGAGAAGCCGAAGAAACCGACCGGAAGCGCGCGGGAAGCGCTCGAGAATCTGCCCGACGCGGAACTGGAAGTGATGGCCTGTCTCTGGCAGAAGGGCGAGGCAACGGCCCGCAGCGTGCGCGAGGAGATGCTGGCGTACCGGCCCATGACGCACGGGGCCATGGTGACGCTGCTCAAGCGCCTCGAGGCCAAAGGACTGGTAGCCAAGCGCAAGGGCAGTTTCGGCAAGGCATTTGTGTTCAGGGCCATCCACACACCGGAGCCGGTCTACCGGAAACTCATGCGCGACTTGCACGAGCGGGTGTTCGGCGGGAGCGGCGTGGCCATGTTCGCCTCGCTGTTCGAAACGCGGCCCCCCACGACCGAGGAAGTCGTCGAACTGCAGAAACTCCTGGACGAACTGAAACGCAGACAGCAGTAAAGGGGATGGAACGATGAGCGGGGTAATCGGTGCTTTGAATAGCGCGGCTGCTTCCTGGTGGCCCTACATGTTCCATGCGGCCTGGCAGGGGGCGGCTGTCGGAGTCATCGCGCTCCTGGCGGTCTGGGCATTGCGGCGGAGGTCCGCGCCCCTGCGATACGGCGTGTTGCTGGTGGCATTGGCGAAATTCGCGATCCCGCCCATGCTGGCCCTGCCTATAGGGCTCTTTTTCTGGCTACCCGAGCCGGCGCGGATTAAAACCGCCGTGGGGATGGCGGAAGTGACTTTGCTTCCAGATAACGCCGAATTTCTCTCGGACGAATCGGCGCCTGCCGCGAAGGAATCGACTGCAATGCTTCCCGGTACATGGAACAATCTGGAAGCATCTTCTTCAGAAACAATGGGGTGGCCCGTGCCATCCACTCGACTGACCTGGCGCGGATGGCTGTTGGTCGCACACGCTGCGGGGGCCGTCCTTATGGCGGGTTGGCTGCTCTACGCTCTCACCAGGCTTCGGAGGACTCTTTCCCGATGCTATCCCGTCTGGGAGGGACCGCTCCGGGAATCGGCGCGCCGCTTGAGCCAGGCACTCGGGATGCGCGGCGACACAGAGATACTGCTTGCGCGCGAAAGTGTTGCACCCATGGCGGTCGGGATGTTTCGTCCTTCGGTGGTTTTGCCGGAATCCATGGCGGAAACGCTGTCTCCCGAGGAGTTGGAGGTTGTTCTCGCCCATGAACTGGCCCACCTTCGCCGGAGAGACCCGATTGTGCTTGCGCTGGAAAACGTTCTGCTGACCTTCTGGTGGTTCAATCCCGTGCTTTGGCTGGTCGTGAGAGCCTTGCGCAAGAGCCGTGAGGACTGCTGTGACGATCTTGCCCTTTCACTGAATCTAGCCGATGAGCATGCCTATTGCCGGAGTCTGGTGAATGCGGCTTCCACGGTGGCACATCCCGTGTGGTCGCCCGCGATTCTCGGATTCGCCGACCGTATGCACCCTCTTGGCCGCCGGTTGACCCGCCTTATGGATACGACCCTGCGCAGGCCGCACCGCTTGTCGCTCGCCGGGACGGCGGTTCTCGCCCTGCTCGCCATTGTTGTTCTGCCGGGATTACGGATGGCGGCCGCGGGGCCTTCTGGAAGCACGGAAACAGCCGCCGTCAGCACCCAAGCTGTAGTGAGCGCAGCCCAACCAAGCGCCGTTGAAGGGGCCCCGGGCAAGCTGATCTTCCATGGCAAGTACCGCCACCGCAGTCGTGGACACGACATCCCGGACCCCGGCGAACTCTGGCTGAAAGAAACAGAGCCGGGCGCAGTTACGGCTATCGTCCATCTGCCGTTCATGAATTCCACCGAAATCGCCAAAGGTGGTGAAGCCAATCAGATCATCGAATACCGCACCGTTCGCGAACCCGAAGGCGACAACCCCGGTTATCGCATTGACCTCGACATCCAGAACGGCCAAGTGATGGTCACGCGCCGAAACGTTCGAGAAGACTGGGACGGCAAAGCTCTGCCGGTGCCCGAGGGCGCGTTGTTTGACCCCAACAGCCGTCCTGATCCCTACGCCGCCGCAAACATCATCCTCCGGGGATTGAATCTCAAAGAAGGAGAGCGCAAAGAACTGCGCGTGTTCGATTGGGACAATTCGGGCAATGCCATGGCCGCGTATGTGATCAGTTTCACGAATGCGGGCAAAGAAGGGATCATCGTGCCCGCCGGACGATTCGAGGCCACGCATATTGTGCTCGAGCAAGTCACCAGCGCCGATACCTGGTTCAAGAAGCGGGCGGGCCATATCACCGATTTCTGGGTGCTCGACAACGGCGTGATCGTGCGCGTCGTCCGCCATCGCGAACCCTACGAACTTGAACTGCTCGAGTGGTCCGCCCCGGAAACATTGCCGGGCTACGCCGGGCCGGCCGAAGCCGCCGATTCCCTTCAAGAGGCTAAACCCGAGACCGGTCAGGAGGTGATGCCACTGCCGCCTGCGCCTGCGCTCGAAAACATACCGGGCGAGGTCACGTTCAAGGGGGTGTACAAGCATTTCAGCCGCGGCAGCGAAGCCGGCACGGCCGAAGTTGCTTACAAAGAGACCCCAGGCGGTGGTCTTGCGGTCTGGAGCCATCTCGACTTCTATCCGTCAACCTACGTCGCGATGGCCGACAGCACCATGCAGCTCGAGAAATACATCCTGCATCACTCCGTGGGAGGGCGTCCCGGCTATCACGCAGAATACGGTTTTGCGCACGGCAGCATGAAAGGCGTCAAGATGCCTGAAGGGGCGTCGCCAACCGAAGTGGCCCTCGACGTGCCCGTCGGCGCCGTGTTCGATCCCAACACGCGACCGGACCCTTACTGTGTCGCGCCCATAATTCTGCGGGCACTTGATTTGAAGGAAGGTCAGTCCCGCGAACTGGATGTGTACGATACCGATGAGACGGGCGAGGGTGTCGATGGTTACCGGATTCGCTTCGAACACAAGGGCGAAGTGCGGCTGAAACCACCGGAGGGCGCGGGCTGGTATTTCAGAGCGAATCACATCGTGCTTGCACAACTTAATTCCGCGCGCACATGGTTCAAAAAACGCGGGGGCCACGTCACCGAGTTTTGGGTCCTCGACAACGG
>CAZFOG010000449.1:0-4786 GCA_964520685.1 uncultured Nitrospiraceae bacterium
GTCTGGTCCATCGGTCTGAGCGGCCCTCTCCGCCGGCTCAGGCCGCTCTTTTCACCCGGTCAGTCGCATTGGCCATGCCAGACCCATCCAACTTGGCCGCCAGGGCTTGGTCAAGGGCTGCCCTCAGAACGTATACCCCAGAGCCAGGCCGAGGGCATTCACGCCCGCGTTGTCGTCATTCATGCTCGCGTTCGAGATGTGGGTGAATTTGAAGGTGGCATGCCAGTCCCGTTCAAACTGGTATCCGACACCTCCCTCGAGCATGAAGTTGACCCGCGAACCGTTTTCACGGAAATGCCGCGAGTGCCACAACACACTGCTCCCGCCTTCCGCAAACCAGCCCTTGTAGGTGTCCTCTTTGAAGTAATACCGGGCTGCCAAGCCTCCTGCAACGCCGAAGATCGTGTCGTCGGAGCTGCGGTGCGGCTCATAGACGAATAGGGGATATGCGCGGAGACCGCAGGTAAAATGGCTCGATACCGGCATTTCGTACTCGGCGGAAAGTGTGGCGAATTTGTCACCCTCGCGGTCGGTTTTTCCCGAGTGGAGGGCGGCGAACCCCTGCGTTTCCACCCGCCACCGGCCGTCCCGAATTGCCTCCCGGAAATTGATGCCGTCTGCCGCCGCCCTGCTTGACAGGCCTCCCAGCGCAGCCACCATGGCGGCGATGAAAAGAGTATGCTTCATGCCAATCGCTCCTGTTTCCATGCAGATGTCACGGACTGGCCGAGTCCTGCTTGTTTTGCCGGGAGTCTACTGAACGTACCCGGGCATGTCAAAGGCCGCGCAAGCGGCCCCAATCGCCGGGTACCGGGCGCTTATTGCTCTGTAGCCACGCGGCTGCGCCTCCCCGTCGCCCCTGCACCGCCCCGTCTCCCGCGAAAACAGGGGTCCAGTTCCCCGTGCGGCTGCGCTTGCCGTCAGACCTCCGGGCTAAGCCGCGCGACACACAAAGACTCGACCTCTGCGACCCGCGGATTTCCATCTGGTTTTGGTGCACTTGCCCCGTCCATGCGGCCGCCGCGCCTGTAACCGCTTTCTGCATTGTGCTATACTAGCATCCACAAACTCCGCATATGAACGTGCCCAAACCAAACAGTTCGGGCGTCTGGACGTAGTCGGCACACGACGTCCACAGGCTGCACAAACCGCTTCGTTCCCGAAAATCTTGCCGGTGCAGGACGGAGCCGGGTGGTTGTACGGCAACATACCGTGGCCGCACTGCGGCGCGCGCGTCTTCCGGCATGCGAGATGAAACACGACAGCACGAAAGCCCGACCCGTTGACCGGGATCGGGCGGACCGTGGCGGCCCCAGAAGCACGCGCAGGAAGGAGAGCAAGAAATTTCCATGAATACCCTTGTCAATGTCTCCAATCGGCTTCCGGTCACGGTGGGAAAGACCATCAAGCAAGCATCCGGAGGTCTTACGGCCGCCATCGAGGGATTGTCCCCCGATGAATTTGACCTCAAGTGGGTGGGATGGCCAGGTGCGCCAATCAAGACAAGCGAGCGCCGCGAGGAAGTCACGAGCTTCCTGCGCGAACAATTCAACTATGTCCCGGTTTACCTGTCGCGCAGCGAGGTGAGCGGCCACTATCACGGTTTTGCCAATTCCAGTCTGTGGCCAATCCTGCATTACATGCCCAACTTCATGCATTACGACGAGCATTGGTGGGAAACCTATCTCGAGGTCAATCACCGGTTTGCGGAGTGCGTCCTCGATACCGCCAGCGAAGATGCCATCGTCTGGGTCCACGACTACCAACTCATGCTGTTGCCGACGCTTCTACGGCGGGCGCGCCCGAAGCAGCGCATTGGGTTCTTCCTTCACACCCCGTTTCCGTCGTACGAGATCTTCCGGTGCCACCCGAAGCGCGTGGAACTGGTCGAGGGGCTGCTCGGGGCGGATCTCGTCGGGTTCCATACCTACGGGTACTTGCGCCACTTCCGAAGCACGGTCCTGCGCCTGTTGGGCATCGAATCCCACGAAGCGGCCATTTCGCACGACACGGGCCGTACGCACCTCGGCGTGTATCCCATCGGGATCAACGCGCCCAAGTTCGAGGCCGAGTTGAAGTCGAGCCGCGGCGAACGGGCCCGCAAGCAGATCCGCGAGAACTTCGCCGGACGCCGCATCGTGCTCAGCGTCGAGCGCCTCGACTACACCAAGGGCGTCCCCAACCGCCTCGATGCCATCGACCATTTCTTGTCCACGTACAACGACCGCGACCGGCTCGTATTCATCTTCGTAAGCGTCCCCTCGCGCGAATCGGTCCCCGAGTACCGCCATCTGCGCGAGCAGGTGCAGCGCCAGGTGGGCGAGATCAACGGACGCTACGCCACCATGGTCAATAGCCCCATCCATTTCATCTACAACCCGGTCAAGTTCGAGGAACTGGCAGCCCTGTACAGCCTGGCTGACGTGTGTCTCGTCACACCGCTCATAGACGGCATGAACCTCGTCGCCAAGGAGTATGTAGCGTGCCAGGACGAGAATCCCGGCGTGCTCGTGTTGAGCGAATTCGCCGGCGCGGCCCAGGAATTGTTCAACGCCATATCGGTCAACCCGTACGATGTCCGCCAGGTCGCCGCCGCGCTCGAGCGCGCGCTCGAGATGCCCGAACAAGAGCGCCGCGAACGCATGACCCAGATGCGCTCGCGCGTAACCCTCTTCGACGCGCAGTACTGGGCCAAATCCTTCTGTGATGATCTCGTGTCCCATGACTATCGAAGCGGAAGCCTTGACATGTCGGCCGAGATGGAAGAGGCCATTCTCGACCGCTTCCGAAAGGCCAAACACATCGCGTGTTTCCTCGATTACGACGGCTCGTTGCGCGAATTCGAGCCCGAACCGCACCGCGCCTTTCCCGACAGCGAGATTCTCGGGCTGCTCGACCGGTTGCAGCGCGTGCCGCACGTGGACACGTGCATCATCAGCGGCCGCAACAAGGACCAGCTCGAGGCCTGGTTCGGCCAGTTCGAGATCACCCTCGTGGCCGAGCACGGCTATGCCTTCCGGCGCCCCGGCAATGCAGAATGGGAGCTGCTGAACGAGTCGGCCGATTTCTCGTGGAAACCCGCTGTCATGGAGATACTGCGCGACCACGAGGGAGAGACGCCGGGCAGCTTCATCGAGGAAAAACGGTCGGCCCTCGTCTGGCATTACCGGAAATCGGATCCGGAATTCGGGAGTTGGAAGGCCCACGCCCTCGCGGGTGAGCTGTACGAGATGCTGACCAACATGCCCGTCGAGATCCACCACGGCAAGAAGATCGTCGAGGTCAGTTCCATCTACGTCAACAAAGGCGCGGCCATGGAACAGTTGATGCGCGAGGGCGCGTACGACCTGGGCTTTTGCGCAGGCGACGACCAGACCGACGAGACCATGTTTCGACTCGAGCGCGACGACGTCCTCAGCATCAAGATCGGCGATGGGCCGACGCAGGCCAAGTACCGGGTGCGTGATCCGCGGCGGTTTCGCAATTTGCTCCGCCGGATTCTCGAACTGCTCGAGAGTAACGCGTGACCTTCGCCGGGCCGGATATCATTCCTCGCCCGGATACGTGAGGCCCCACAAGTCGCGGATACGGTCCATCGTGTCCATCAACGCCAGCGATTCATGGTGCGGAAAAACGCTGCTCTCGCGCTGCCCCTGGCGGATGCAGCGGCCCACCTCTTCGGCTTCCCAGTAGTACCCGATTCCGCGCCGATCGAACGTCATGACCTCCTCCGCGCCGTCGCGGCACAGGATGAGCGCGTCGGAATGGGAAAACTCGTGCGGGATGCGGAGCGTTCCTTTCGTACCCGCGATGACGGCCTCCTGCGGCATGGAGGTTTCAAGCGAAGACGACAGCACCGCGCACGCGCCCCCGTCGTATTGCATGACGATCCCCGATTGCAGGTCCACGCCGGTTTCGCCAAAATGTGCAGCGCTCGTTACGGACTCGGGGGGGCTGCCGAACACGATCTGCGCCAGGGCAAGGGGGTATATGCCGATATCCAGCAAGGCCCCGCCGCCAAGCGCGGGATTCGTGAGCCGTCCGCCGGGCGCGAGGTCCGCTTGGAACGCAAAATCCGCCCGGACCATGCGCACCTCGCCAAGTACGCCGCGCCGGACCAGTTCCCGCGCCTTCTGTATGGATGGGAAGAAATACATCCACATCGCTTCCATCAGGAACCGGTCCGCGTTGTGCGCGGCGTTGATCATTTCTTCGACTTCACGCGTGTTGAGGGCAAACGGTTTTTCGCACAGGACATGTTTGCCGTGCTTGAGGCACAGGAGCGTATCGTCTTTGTGACACGCGTGCGGCGTGCCGATGTAGACCACGTCGAGCTCGGGGTCGGCCGCAAGCGCCTCGTAGCTGCCATAGGCTTTTCGGGCGTTGTACTCGTCGGCGAACGCCTCGGCCTTCTCGAGGGTGCGCGACGCTACAGCCGCCAATTCGGCGTGTTTCGTTACGCGGAGATCGCGCGCGAACTGCCCCGCAATGTTCCCCGTGCTGAGGATGCCCCACTGAATCTTGTCTGCCATGCCGTCTCCCTTCCCGCACAGAGCGCACCCGCATCGAGCCCGGACTCATCAGGCCCAGTATAGGGGAAGCAGCGGTTCAGGTGAAGGCCGGGATGCAGGGCAATCGCACGTAACCTGAATCCAGATAACGTGAGGAAATCTCCGCAAGGCCGGTGCCCGTGGAAACGGTACTGCACGGAGGTCGACGGTTGCACGCATCTCTCGAGCGCCAACGGCGCTCCGGAAACCCCGAGTAGTCTGCCTCGAAAATTCAT
>CAZFOG010000450.1:0-4777 GCA_964520685.1 uncultured Nitrospiraceae bacterium
GGCAGGAGCCCTGACCGGCATTGCCGAGACCTTTGGAAGCGTGCTGCCGCAAATGCCGGTCCATTGTTACGAATGAGGCGATTCGCCCACGGATTATCTCGAAGAGAGGCCTCGCGCGAGCATGGGGGGCTGCGCGTACCCCATGGCCAGGTGCGCGACGTCGATCCGGTAGATCGGGTCCTCCATGAGACAGGTATGGCGAGAGGCGGCCGGAATGGTCGTAGTGTAAATGCGCACCTCACCGGGCATGGAGACGATGATCTCTTCCCGCCAGTCGCCGATGACATCCGCCCATGCGGCATAGTGTCCCGGCAGGCCCTCGAGATGGACGGTTCCATCGTCGTAATCGAATATGCGTCCTTCGTGGAGTAACTCGCGCTGCGCGTCGCCGTTCCAGAAGAGGGCCTGGGGCGCGTGCCCCCAATCGAGGTCCTTCCCGGTTTTCAGCAGGGTACCGTCGGCGGCATGGAGCCAGCGCTGGGGATGTTGCTGCTCGCCACTGTAACATTCCATGCCTGAATACGCGGCGGAAATATCCGAACACAGACCCTGGCCGTGCACATGGCGCGTAGACGTGTCAATGCCCCACAGGATTTGGCCGGTCGCCGCGTCGGCAAGACACACGCCATCCCGGTCCTGCGGAATTTCGTAACCGTAATAGATTTCGAAGCCGGGCCGCGCCGGATCGATGTCACCAACGTAGCAGTGGTCGCAATGGCGCTTGCCGTTTGACCAGAGTCCCTTCCCGGTATCATCCAGCACGCAGGAGCCCAGAATCACTTCGTCCTTTCCATCGTTGTCCACGTCGGCCGCGTGCATAAAATGCGCACCTTGCCCGGAATACGGAGGGCCTTCGTTACGGCTGTCCCAGGCCCACAGCTTCGAGAGACTGGCTCCGGCATAGCGGTAAGCCTCGCATTTCATGACGCTGTACGTGCCGCGGGCCACGATGAGGGCAGGATGCTCGCCATCGAGATACGCCACCCCGAGTTGATTTCGGGAGAAGAAGTCGAAAATGAAAAAACCCTCCCGGTCCGGCCACGCAACACGGGATTTCTCTTCGCCCGTCATTCCGTCCCAGATGGACAGATATTCGGGACCCGTTCGTACCTGCTTCTTCTCGTTTCGTGGGTCGCCTTCGCCGGTCTTGACGGCCACCTCCGCTTTGCCGTCCCCGTCGAAGTCGTAGACCACGTAAGGCGAGAACCAGATGCCCTGCTCGATGGACCAACCGAGGTCGTTGCGCCAGAGGAACGTTCCATCGTGGAGGTAGGCTTCGATCTTGTAGGTTCCTTCGCTCGAAACCCATGCCCTGGGATCGGGATCGATGTTGACATTTGGCTGCTTGATGACGAAATCGTAGCGGCCATCACCGTTCAAGTCCGCAATGCCGACCTTTTGAAACGTATGATCCCCGTTCAGCGGCAACGCGATGTACGGTTCTCCGGAAGGATTGCGGAACGGGGAGGAGCCCGAAGCCGCGGCTTCGTTACCTTCGATGATAGGTCGAACCCAATATCGGACGTCGCCGTCATCAGGAACTTCACCGTCGATGAAATCCGTGGATTGCATTATAGGCGCGGCATTGCGTTTCTTTTCGCCACTGCCGTCGACCGAGCGATACACATTGAACGCGACATCCGGCGGGTCTGCGGAGAGTAGCCGCCAGCCCACGTAGGCTCTTCCATCGGCGAGCTTCATGGCTACGATGCCGCGGTCGAGAGCTTCGGATTGCCGTTGCCCCGCCGTCGCGGCGAGTTGAAAGAAGACAAACGGCAGCAGAACGGGGAAAGCGATTGAACGCACCATGTCTCCCTCATTGGTTGGTCCGAGTGCGAATTATCTGCCCGTACCGGGTCCCTATTCAACAGTCCTGCGAAATTCAACAGCAATGGCGCCAGCGACGGAACCTGCATTCTCGGCGCCGGCCCTGTTCCAAGTTGACATCATGCGGCAGTGGCGGCCAGAGTGAATGGGGAGGGAAACGGATATGACGCGAACACGCAGATTCCTTCTCGGTGCGATTCTCATGGGGATGGTGCTCTCTGCTGCGTCTGTATGCGAAGGAGAAACCCCGGTGGAAAGCGCTGTCGCACGCTTGGCCACGCGGCTTCTTGGCGATGGCGCACGACACTTCACCTTCGAATCTATCCCCGCCGAGAACGGCAACGACGTCTTTGAAGTGGAAGCCCAAGAGGGCCGTGCGACTATCCGCGGCTCGAGCGGCGTTGCGATGGCTTCGGGGCTCCATTGGTACCTCAAATACTACTGCCAGTGCCACGTGTCGTGGTGCGGCAACCAGCTGGCGCTGCCCGGGCCTCTGCCGGATGCGCCCCGGTTCCGGCACACGAGCCCCTACAGATATCGCTACTATTTCAACTACTGCACGTTCTCCTATTCCATGGCGTGGTGGGATTGGGAACGGTGGGAACGCGAGATCGACTGGATGGCCCTGAATGGCATCAACATGCCGCTGTCGGTGACGGGGCAGGAAGCCATCTGGCGGACCGTCTACCGGGACATGGGGCTTACCGGTGCCGAACTCGACGCGTTCTTTGTCGGCCCGGCTTTTCTGCCCTTCGGATGGATGGGATGCATGGATGCGTGGTGTGGTCCGTTGTCCCATTCATGGATTGATGAACACCTTGCGCTGCAGAAGCGTATTGTGGCGCGCGAACGCGAACTTGGCATGACCCCCGTCTTGCAGGGATTCACGGGGCACGTCCCCGAATCCATCAAACGCGTCCGGCCCGAAGTAAAGCTCCAGCAATTGCCCAGTTGGGCGGGGTTCCCCGGCACGTATTTTGTCGACCCGCGCGACCCCCTGTTCGTGGAAATCGGCAAGGCATTCATTGATGAGCAGACCCGTCAATTCGGTACCAACCATCTCTATGCCGCGGACACCTTCATCGAGATGCGGCCGCCCAGTTCGGACCCCGAATTCCTCGCGGCAATGGGCCGGGGCGTCTTCGAGGCCATGCGCGCAGGTGATCCGGAAGCCGTGTGGGTTATGCAGGGCTGGATCTTTGTTCACACCCCCGACTTCTGGAAACCCCCGCAGGCAAAGGCTCTCCTGGGGGCCGTGCCCGACGAGCGCATGGTCGTGTTGGACCTGTTTTGCGACGTGAAGCCTGCCTGGAACCAAACCGAGGCTTTTTACGGCAAGCCCTGGGTGTGGAGCATCGTGCACAGTTTCGGGCGCCGGGACGGCCTGTTCGGAGACCTGCGCCACATCGCCGCCGCACCCGTGGAGGCCCGCAACGACCCTGCGCGCGGTGAATTGGCCGGACTCGGGCTGATCATGGAGGGAATCGAGCAGAACCCGGTCTATTACGACCTTCTCACGGAGCTGGCCTGGCGGAATGAAGCCCCAGACGTTGACTCGTGGCTCGAGGATTATACGCGGCGGCGCTACGGAACAGCCCTGCCCGCGGCCGAAGAGGCGTGGCGGTTGATGGAAGCGGGCGCGTATCGCCGGCAAGGCCCTTATGCCCCGGTGATCTGCAACCGCCCTCGTGTCGGCAGTGTGCCCATCGGACTCTCGACCAGTGCGATGACGTCGCTCTGCGACGCCTGGGAACGTCTGCTGGCCTGTGCCGATACGGTTGGACACGAAGAGACCTATCAGTACGACCTTGTGAACCTTACCCGCGAGTTGCTCATGTTGTACAGCGCCGCGCCGCATAACGACATGATTGCCGCCTTTCGCCGGCGGGACGCCGCCGCATTTGAAGGGGCCTCGACCAGATTCCTCACGCTCATCCGCGACCTCGACACCGTGCTTGCGACCCACCAGGATTTCCTGCTGGGAAAATGGCTTTCTGACGCCACGCGCTGGGCCACGAACGAGGCCGAGCGGAAGCATTACGATTACAACGCCCGCATTCAGATTACTTCGTGGGACCATCCGGGCGGCCACCTGAACGGCTACGCCCAGAAACAATGGGCCGGGATTCTGCGCGGCTTCTACCTGAAACGGTGGGAACTTTTCGTCCAACACCTGAGGACCGACCTCGATGGGGGAGAGGCCTTCAATGCCGAGCGGTTTACTGAAGACGTCCTGCGCTTCGAAAACGAATGGCTCCACGGCGGGGAAACCTATCCCTCTGAACCTGCCGGTGATCCTGTAGCCGAGGCCCGGCAAATGTACGACGCGTACGGGCCGCTCCTGCGCGAGCTCTGGAAACCCGACGCTATCAGTCTCACTACCGGGAAACCCGTGTCGTGTTCCCACGCGCTGCCCCAATACCCGCCCGACCTTGCCAATGACGGACGCACCCGCGATACGGACCAGTACTGGGCCAGCGATGTAACCGTCGGTCCGGAACCCGCGTGGTGGCAGGTCGACCTCGAGGCGCCCATGACCGTCGGGCGCGTGGTTGTGGTCGGATACTACGGGGATGCGCGCCACTACGGTTTTCTGCTCGAGACGTCGCTGGACGGCGAAGGGTGGGAAATCGCCGCCGATCTCCGAAAGAACACCGAGCCCTCGACGGCGTCTGGCTACACCTGCGTCTTTCCGCCTCGCGGCACGCGTTTTATTCGCGTAACTCAGACCAGCAATTCCGCCAATACCGGCCGCCACCTCGTCGAGGTCATGGCCTATCCCGAATAAGGCGCACGCACGCGCTGACAAGGGGCAGACGTCCAGGCGCGCCCTGCTCTGTGTCTGCGCACGCTGCCTATTGAACTTCGCGCACGACTGGCCCACAATCATCGAAACCAACGAATCGAGTTCAGGAGCCGAAGGATGAAGATTACGAAGGTGGAGGCGTTT
>CAZFOG010000451.1:0-4758 GCA_964520685.1 uncultured Nitrospiraceae bacterium
GATGCTGCTGCACGGCGAATGGCGGCGGGTATGTACATGAAGGTCGATACGCATGATGGTGTCACTCGGAGGGCCCTGGACCTCCTCAGCTCGCGGTTCCGGGGAGCAATCCCAGGGCTTTCACGACGGGCGACTCGTCGCGATAAAGCGGTACAATAATCTCGTCATCGCCGATAAACTGCCGCGAAACAAACAAGATTCCAGCAGGGTGCAGTAATGCCAGTTCTTTGAGGTATTGCCACCACGCGCCGCCCTCGATCTCGCGGCCCAGCAATACGGCGGGAATCCGGCCGGGGTCCGCTCCCAGGGTTTCATCGATTTCGCGCGCGAGACTTTGGGGGGCTTCCAGGCTTTCGCCGGCTCTGGCAGCGATGGCGCGCTCGATGCGCGCGGCAAATCCGCGCTTCAGGTCGAGAGCTTCCCGGTAGCGGTGGACAAATTCGCGCCATTCAGGGTCCCGGGATTCGACCAGCTCCTTCAGAAAGGCCACCCGCAGGTCTATCGGGCAGTTCTCGAGGCGCGCCGCGATGTCGCTGCTCAGGAGCAGATAGCCCAACGCCGTCTGCACAAAGGCCGCGGTCTCCTGGAGGGCAAGACAATCTTCCGGCCGCTCGGGGTAGTCGCTGTGGAGCACAAGTGCGCGCATCTGGTAATCGGGCGTTTTGGGGAGGGGCTCCGGGAACGCGGCATAATCGTATTCCAGGCCCGACGCCGCGACGTAGCCGTGCACGGCCCGCTTGATGTCGCCTTTGTCGAGGCTTTCGTCCGCGGCCTCGAGGGCGAGGTCTTGCATGCGCGCCCGAATCCGGAGCATCTCATAGGCCTGTGCCGCACTGGTGTATTTGCCCTGGCGCAACGCGTTATCGCCCAGCAGCAGCACCAGTTCGCAGGGCAGCTGGGGCGGGCGCGTCATGGTCAATTCATTCTCGATGTGCGCCCAGACGCCGCGGGACCGCACCAGGTCAAGGGTGTCCCGAAACGTCCGGCTGTCTTCCTGCTCCGCGTCGGGCATCAGGTAGCTGTATTTCTCACTCTCGAACCGCTCGGGAGAACTCGTGCGCGCGGGCGAAAACGGGCCAAACAGAAAGCGGAGATTCACGATATCGCCGTCGTGGACCGCCTTCGCGAAAGCCTTTGCGGCAAGCTCGATATCCACGTGCTTCTGTTCGGTCCCTGCGTTGCGCCTGCGTCCCAACACGGCTCAGGTCCTTTCGTTCAGGGCCGCGGTCACGACCGTGCGCCGCTCCCTCCAATCGATCGAGGGCGGTGTGACTTCGGCATAGGGCAGGCGCTGCAGGATTTTCTGGTAGAGGTCGTTGCGGTAGAACCGGAGAATACGCGAAGCATGCCGCGTGTGGGCGTTGTCCCAATGGCTGTGCTCGACGCATTCCTTGTCCTGGCCGGCCGCCAGCATCCATTCCTCGCAATACTTGCTCAAGAACGACTGGAGCCGCCCGTCGTACTGCCGCCGGAGCCTGTCCGACTCGGGATCGTTCGAGTCGACCGCGTCGCGCCATTGCTGCTCGAGTACGATCAAGGCCTGGCGCTCCGACCAGTACGCCTCGCGGGTATCGTTCTCGCGCAGGACCAGTAACGCGGCGTTAAGCTGGGCCATTTCAAGCAGAAACCGTGCCCGGCGCTGCTGGGTGATCTCCACGCGCGCGATCTCGCCGACCAGTTCCTTCATGCGCCGGCGGTACACTTTGCGCACCTCGCCCGGTTTGGCCTCTTCCTCGAGGCCAAGGATTTCGAAAAAATTGATGTATCCGTCGTCGGTTCCGGCCATACTGGGGCAACTCCCGCGGGTAAGTCCCGCAAAACGCCCATTCTAGCCGGAATCCCCGCTCGGGCACAAATAGCGGAAGAAAGTGCGCGCATTTCAACGCAGGGGACGGGGAAAGCACGGAGGGGAAGCAAAGAGCGCGGACGTTGACCCGCACCGTCTTTCCCTCCTGTGGAATCGTTATCCAGAAAACGGAGTGGATTCAAACAGGAGCCGCTGCATGTCAGCATCAGGTGCACGCTTCGACAAATGAAGCATTTCGATCCCTACCGCGTACCCGCAGGCATCATAATCCACGATGATGCCAGGCGCTACTTCTTCGGAATCCGCTGCGGGACTATCTGCAAGGCTTAAATACAGCGCGTCCGCTTCGCGGTCAATTCTGAGTCTCATCGTACCGTTTTTCTCCTGTCAAAGTACACCGTCACAACCTTTGGAGGCGTAACTTGCACATTCAGGATAACACGAAGCACCCGACCTTCGAAATCCGTAATCCGTCCCAATCGATGTTCCAAGTCGGGATCCATCGCGTCCTTTTCCGTCCATTCGGGGCTGTTCAGGATGCGCTCAAGCCATTCCCTCGAGATTTGGCGTTTTGTGAGAGCATCTGTCGCGTGTTGAGTAAGGCGGTACTCCATCTTGTCCAGTGCCCCTCACAGCTTCCGGAACAACTCAAGAGAATATCAGGTAGAACTTTAGGAGTAAGGGCGGCCAAATTCAAGTTTGTCGACAATATCCCGTCGAGCGTGGAACAGATGCCCTCCTCAAGGCCGCAAAGCATTGACGTTTGAAAGGCAAGATGGCTGTGGCTAATGCCAAGACTGCGCCGCCCACGACGCCCAGATACTGGGCAAAGACAGCGCGGAACCAGACGGCATAGTGTCAATCTGGGTTCAATGGCGCCGCAGGACGGCGGTCTTCCGGCACACGAGCCGCATAATAGCGTGGCAAACCCCCGCGATGGGGTTGCCGCCTTCGGGCGGGGTTTTCGTTAGCGATTCGCGAGGACTTCCTGAATCAATGCGAACGCGGTCCTCTATACGCCCCTGGGCACCGCCCAATGGCCTTCGCGATACGTGCGCGATACGAGGGCATTGGCCTCTGCATCGCCGACAAACCGTTCATTCTCCGGATCGAATCTAAGGCCTCCCTTGCCGGTGCGCGCGAGGATGTTGGCCAGGTGAGCCAGCGTTGCGGCGCGATGGCCGATTTCGACATCGGCGCTGGGACGCCCCCCCGAACGGATGGCGCTCACGAAGTCGTCAACGTGTTCGGGAACCGAAAAGCCCCCTCTTTCCTCCTTCAATAATTCGTCGCCGGGTCCGTACAACTGCCATCCCCGGCCTTTGGCGAGAATCATGTATCCCCGGGTTCCGTAGAAGGCGTTGGCGTTCTCGAAACCTTGCTGCGCGTAGGGCGACCAGATGCGGTGTTCATAGATCACCGTCTTCAGTTTGCCCTCCGCCTGGGGGAATTCGAACGTGACGTATTGGGAATCGGGGAACTGCTGGTCGTCTTCGAAGAACATCTTCGCGCCGTAGCCCGAGACTGTCGAGGGGTGCGTCTCGACCCCGAGCGCCCAGAGGGCGATATCGAGTTCGTGGACGCCGTCATTGCCGGCGTCGCCCGTGCCGAAGTCGTACCACCAGTGCCAGGTGTAATGGTGGCAGTTCTGCTGATAAGGCCGCATGGGGGCCGGCCCCACCCACAGATCGTAATCGAACCCCTCCGGCGGGTCGGACGGTTCGGCGTGACCGATATCGGCGCGCTTCTGGCTGTTCCAGGCTTTCGTGATAAGCACGTCGCCGATGGCGCCTTCGCGAATCTGCTGGATGCCGTTCTTCAGGACAGTGGTGCTGCGGCTCTGGGTGCCCACCTGCATCACGCGGTTGGTACGGCGGGCCGCCTCGAGCATGAGCCGTCCTTCGCGGATGTTATGCGCACAGGGCTTCTCGACGTATACGTGTTTCCCGGCGTCACACGCGAGAATTGCCATGGGCGCGTGCCAGTGATCGGGAGCGGCGATGACTATGGCATCCACCGCCGCGTCATCGAGGATCTCGCGGAAATCCGCGACGGCCTTTCCCGCGCCGGTTTCCTCTCGGGCGCGGTTGCGCCGTTCTTCGTCGGGGTCGCAAACATAGGCTACGTGCGCCCCTTTGGCCGCGAAGTCTTTACCAACGCTCAGCCCGCGCGAGCACCCGATCACCCCGATGGTGAGACGTTCGTTCGCGTCAGCCGCATGAGCTCTACGCCCCGCCTCTGCGACAGCCGCACCCACCGCTGCCGCGCCAACTCCTGTGAGAAAGGTTCGCCGTTTCATGTTACGCTCCCTTGATGGGGGACATGGCCTCGCCCCTCGCCAGCGCCGCATACGCCATTCCGGACCGGGCCGCGTTCAGAACGTTGAGCATGCCCGACCCGCGCCCGGATTCCGTGATGTTAAGGCAAATGGTGCCGCTTGCGACCGCATCCAGGGGTGTTCGTGCCAGCCCACACGCATCCCCCATCTACTTTCGTTGCCCTGCGGTAGTGTAACTCAACCGCCGGCCGGGAACGAAACTCGCGTCTACCGGCCGGATGGAACGTCTCGAAGGATGGAATACCCCCCCTTGTGCAGGTTGTTCCCCCCTTTTGAGGAAGGCAGATGGCTGTAATCACAACAAAAATGCCGTCGAGACTGGTTGCTGCCCTTGCGGCGCTGGGTGTCGCGTTGGCCTTGGCCGGCAACCCCGTATCGGCAGCCTGTTTGTGCGCGCTGTCGCCCGATACGGCCTGCGCAATGGGACCCGAGAAGCCAGCGCAAGACACGCCTGAGCCTTCTATGTGCGGGTGCTGCGAGACGGCGGAGACGCAGACCTCCGCCCCCGAGCCTATCGCGTCTACGGGTACTCGAGTACACCGTTGTGATTGTGCGGCAACCGCGCCGCACCCTGCATCCGGCGTATTGGCTTCCGCGGCGGTGCATACGCCGC
>CAZFOG010000452.1:0-4746 GCA_964520685.1 uncultured Nitrospiraceae bacterium
GAAGCGTTTTTGCAGGGGGACGGCTGCCCGGTCATCGACGCCCACACGCACATGGGGGTCTTTCGCTCGATCTACCTGCCCGAGGCCGAGCGCGAAACCATGCTCGAGGGGATGGACCGCGCGGGTGTCGAGGCAATCATCGTTTCGCCCCACAACGCCCTCTTCGGCGATGCCCGCGAGGGCAACGCCGAGATGCTCGAGGCCGTTCAGGCCCACCCCGGCCGCATCTACGGCTATTGCACCATCCACCCGGGTTATCCGCACGAAATCCAAGGGGAACTGGACCGGTATCTGAAAGAGCCCGGCGTGGTCGGCGTGAAGATCCATCCGGCGTCGCACGAATACCCCGTTGACGGTCCGAATTACGCACCGGTGATGGAGCGCCTCGATGCCGAATGCGGGCTTCTCCTCTCTCACACCTGGGGCAACGAAGGTACCTGCGGCGTCCAGAAAATGCGTCTCATCGCGGAGAAATACCCCAATATCCGGCTGCTCCTCGGCCATTCCTGTTACGGGGCGTGGGCGGAGGCGATCGCTCTCGCTAGAGAATTCCCCAACGTCTATCTTGAACTCACCGCAGCGGCTCATGTGTACGGCCTCATCGAGTGGATGAGCCGCGAGGCCGGCTCCCAGAAGGTTGTCTTCGGCACGGATTACCCCTGGTTTGACCCCGCCGTCTACATCGGCTTCGTCACCTACGCGCATATCGAAGAGGGGGACATGCGCAATATCCTCTACAACAACGCCCGCCGCCTCCTCGATGAACAGCTCGCCAGGGAACGGTAGAGCCGCCCGCCGCATGTTCCGCAGGGCGCCCCTCGGGGGTTGAGGGCAAACCCTGAGTCTGCGGCCCCTCCCGGCCCGAGCCGTGAGCGGATTATGCGCCGGACCGCTCAAACCGTATAATCCCGTGATTGTCTTGACTGGAGGTTTCCGTTGCCGCGTTCGCTCTATTTCAGGCTCTCGGGCATGATGTTCCTGCAGTACGCCATCCCGGCGTGCGTTTCGCCCATTTTGAGCCTCTACCTCATGAACAACCTCGGATTCTCGCCCAATCAGGCCGGTCACGTGCTCGCCGTGCTGGCGATCGGAGCGGTCGTGGCCCCGTTTATGGCCGCCTACGTGGTCGACCGGTTTATCTCCGCCCGCGTGATGCTGGCCGCATGCCATGGGCTGGCCGGGGCCGTCATCGGCGCGTTCGCGATGTCCCGCTCATTCTGGGCGATCTACGCGCTCTATTTCGTCTATGGCCTGCTCTTTCTTCCCACGCACGGCCTGTCGAACACGGTCGTGCTGCACCGGGTGCATGACGTAAAACGCGACTTCGGCGGCATCCGCATGTGGGGCACGGCCGGATGGGTCTTCATCGCCTGGACCTTCGGGCTCTTCTGGCTCAAAGGCGCGGCGCCCGGCGAGCCCGACCCGAGACTGGTGGACGCCCTGCGCCTGTGCGCGCTCCTTCACTTCGCCCTGGCCGCGTATTGCCTCTGCCTCCCGCGCGAGACGGACGCCGTCGAGACACCGAAGACCCTCATCCCGTGGGAGGCGTTTCGCGTATTCACCCGGCCCAGTGTAATCGTGCTCTGCATCGTCACCCTGTTCACGAGCACCATTCATCAGCACTATTACTTTGGCATGGGCCCCTTCCTGAAAAGCATCGGCACCCCCGAAAACCTCATCATGCCCCTCATGAGCATCGGACAGGCCACCGAGGTGCTTATGCTCTTGTTACTGGGCCGCGCCATGACCCGCCTGGGCACCCGGCGCGTGCTCGTCATCGCCCTGGCCGCGCAGGCGCTGCGGTTCACGGCATTCGCCATCGGCGCGCCGTTCGCCCTCGTCGTGGCGGCGATTCCCATGCACGGCTTCTGTTACGCCTTCTTCTTTACGGCGTCGTACATCTACATCGACGAACACAGCACGCGACAGGCCCGTGCCGGTGCGCAGCAGTTGTTCACCATCCTGATCATGGGGTTCGGGTACTTCCTGGGGCACACCACCGCGGGCAGACTGGGCGAGCGGTTTCTCGATCCGGCCACGGCAACCATCGACTTCCAGAAATTCTGGGCCGTGCCCGCCGCAAGCGCCGTGGTCATCGCCCTGTTTCTGCTCGCGGCCTTCCGCGCCGAAACGCCCCTCCACCATCCCCCAGCGTCCCCCCAGCAAGTGCCCGACACCGACGCCGTGTAAGAAGATCGGCCATTTTCGCTGCGCCATTATCGCGAAGCCCGGGGCTTTCTGTCTTCACAGACCGGTTGGCGTTGCCCAGACGGACGCTCTCACCATATACCCCTGCCTCCCCGGAGTTTTGACAGGATTACAGGATAAACCGGATCGATATCCCCTCCTGAGAATCCTGTTATCCCGTCAAAACTCTTCTCCCATGATTTCTTCCCGACTCCCGTGTCACTATCTCCACACCTGACCGACCCGCCGTACTTCGCCATTGCCACGCCGACGCGCGTGACGAAGGCGGGTCTTGCGGCCGGAGTACGGAAGTGCAGGTGTTTGGGATGTCACTCCGCGTTGAGGACGGCGGATAGTCCGCGTAGCACTACGTTGCCGGCAATACCACCAGGCGCAGGGTTTTGCCCGCCTCAATCCGCACCGGGAGACCTTCGCTGAGCGCTTTGCCGGAGATGCGCTCGGCGATGCCGGTTTCGGCATCGGTTACCGTGTACAGGCGGGCTTCATCGGGCTCGACGGTGAACCATTCGGGCACGGCGTTCATGCGCGGCCAGTCCTGTTCAAAACCCATGGTGATGCGGTGACGCGGCACATCGAACTGCAACCGTCCTTCGTAGGCCTCCTCGGATTTCATGAGTACGCAGATGCCCTCGCCGCAAGGCGCGGCGCCCAGCGCGAGACCCGGCCGCCATGGACGGGCAATGGTATTCCGCGTGTGGAGCATCGTGTGAATCAGGACGGTGCGGACGGTGTTAGCCTCGAGCTTGTGGACGTCCCACAACCGGCCGGGCTCGCTGTGGTCCACCAGGAGCGTGGCGATTTCGCGGTCGGCCCACAGGAACGCCTCGGGAACGGGAAACCGACGAAGCAGATACAGGCCGCCTTCGACCGAATCGGCCACGTTGTCGCGGCTGCCGTGATCCCAGTTGAACTGCTTGTAGCGCGGGTTGAGGAGGTTTGTCATGGGACGCCGGATGGCATCGCCGTAGCGATTGGAGCTCATGGCCAGGTCGTAATCGAGAAAGCCGACGAAGTCGTAGCCCCAGCCGTCGCGGAGCGTGACGCCGTCGTAGGGGCCGGGCCCGGCTTGCAGGGTCCCGATGATCACGCCGTCGGAATTCGTGCCGCGTTCGAGGATTTGGTCGAACAGGTACTCGAGATGGGGCCGGTATTGTTCGGCCTTATCCGGCCGCGCCGTGCTGTCGATGGCGAACAACAGCCCGAGACCGCCGATGATTTCGCAGCCGTGGTCGGAAAGCCGCTCGGGTACGAATCCCCCCGGCAACAAATAATAATCCGCGAGACGGTGGGCCCATTCGAGATACGTGCTTTCACCCGTCATGCAGTAGAGCCGGGGAAGGAGTTGGAGCAATTCTCCGTTGACCTCGACGTTCGTGGACGGGAGCTTGCCGTACGGCGTCTCGTACCGCCCATGCTTGAAAATGTCGTCGACGATGCCCCGCATGCGATCGTACCACGGATAGGACTTGCCGGTGATCTCGACGATGGGTACCAGCCCGTCCTTGGCATATTCGCTCGCGCCGAAGATCATCGCGTCGAAATCGCTGACGATCTTCTCTTCTTTGTCCATGTCGTAGCTCACGGGCAGGCGGTCCGCGTGATTGCACAGGCGCTGCTCGGCCTCGAGCGCCTCAATCATGACCGTGTCGAGGATGGTCTTGTCCGTGTAATAGGCGGCCCAGACATAGAAGGGGTAACAGTCGGCGGCGGTGTCGCGGTAATTCCATTCGGGGCCGGTCGGCCGGAACAAGCCCGACTTCGCATCCCGGCTCGGCAGGCAGGTTTCGTGCAGCCAGCGGTACACCTTCCCGAGGGCAATGCCGGCGTAGCGGGCCGAACGTTCCGCGCGATCCCAGTCGGGTTGGCCGGGGGACGGGTCCCAGAGTTTGCGCACATCGTCGGTCATGTCGAAGCCCGGCAGGTCCGACCAGACAAGAGCAGGAGCGTCGGCCGGCGAGAGGTTCGCGGTACGCACGGGCTTCACGGTCAGGGGCGCGGCCGCATTGCCCGAAACACGCACGCCGGCAATAAACGCCACCTGAGAACGTTCTCTGCCGAACAACACGACCTGCCCGCCCGGAGTGAGGTCGCCGAGAGGTAGCTCGATCCATTCGTAGGGCTGTTCGCGCACATCCGAAATGACGCCCGACCGGTCGCCGCAGGTGTAATAGAGGGTCCGTTTATCACGGCCTTTGCTGCCGAAGAGAACCTCGAAACGGTCGCCGGATGCCGCGTCCTCGGGGAGGGTCACCTCGAGTTTCCACTCTGCCAGCCAGTAATACTTCCGCCCGCTGAACTCCTGGGGACCGTCCGTGAACAGCACCTCGGACGCGAACGCGGCCCATGTGACCGCACAGATGCCTACGAGCAGGCTCCAGCGTTTCATCGCACTCCTCTCGTTGCGCCGGCGTTACACGATGCGCGCCCAGGCTTCCTCGATGATGGCGAACGCTTCGTTGATCTCGCTCTCGCTGATGATGAGAGGCGGGCTCACGCGCAGCACCTTCCCTGCCAGGGGTCCGAGGAAATGCACGCCGG
>CAZFOG010000453.1:0-4730 GCA_964520685.1 uncultured Nitrospiraceae bacterium
TGACGATTCCGACAGCGAGATTGTCGAAGTGGATTTCCGCGGCAGTGTCGACGACGTCGTGTCGAAACTGGAAACTCCGGCCTCCGAGACCAAGAAGGCCGAAAAGGCAGAAACTCCGCGCGGACCCGGCCGCCCGAAATTGGGGGTCGTGTCGCGGGAGGTGACCCTGCTGCCGCGGCACTGGGATTGGCTCAACAGCCAGCCGGGCGGCGCTTCGGTGACGCTCCGGAAACTGGTCGAGGAGGCACGGCGCGTCAGCAGCAGCCGGGACAAGATCCGCCGCTCACAGGAAGTGACCTACCGGTTCATGCACGCCATCGCGGGCGATTTGCCCGGATTCGAGGAAGCCACCCGCTCTCTCTACGCTCGCGACCGGGAGCGGTTCAACAACCTCATCAACGCATGGCCCCCCGACATCCGGGAGCATGTGCAGAAGTTGGCCGAGGGTGTGTGGGGGTGAATCAGTGACAGTGCCTAACGAAATGGAGCAGGAGCGTCTGGAATTGCTGCTTCTGGAGGGCTTGGCGAGCGGGGACGCACAAACTATGTCCCCCGAGGATTGGGAAGAGGTCCGGCACGAGGTCCGCAAGCGGTTGGGGAAGCGTCATCGGGGGTAATGTTACTGCCGTTGGCCATTTGGTCCATGCTCGTAGTTTGGGAGAACGTGGGGGGTGAAAACGAAGGTCCGCATCCGTCCTCAAGTAAAGCTGGACTTGGTTGACCAAGCGATCTACATTGCGGAAGATGCTCCGGAAACTGCCGATGCTTTCCTGGATGCATGTGAAAGATGCCTCGCCTTACTCGCAGGCAAGCCCGAGATGGGCGTCTTGCGACATTTTGGAAGTCCAGCCTTGACGAGTGTCCGAAGGTTTCCTGTTGCGAGTTTCGAAAAGCACCTGGTGTTTTATGGGCCGTGTGATGAAGGGCTCGGGATCATCCGCGTTCTGCATGCCTCCCGCGATATTCCGGATATCTTAAAGGATCATCTACTCTGAAAGTCTCAGCCGCAAATACTGTCGGCTCGGGTGGGAAGGCGTGCCGCAAACCAGAGCCGCACATATTTGGGAACGATTCAATATCGCGCCCGCAGGGTAATCTTCGCCGAGTCCGGCTGCAGACGTATGCACTCTTTTTCGGGGTCGAAGTCGGCGTGGGGATTTCCGTAGACTTCCACCGATCGGATTCGCTTACCTTCGGGATGGCGGAGGCGCAGCAGGATTGTCTCGGGTGTTGAGCGCGCTGGCGGATCAATCTCGGCGTCGATGAAGCCGTCGTTCACATGCGATGTGATGGTATAGCTCACGTTGCCGAAGCGCGTGGGGGCGTTCTCGACGGCGATGGTCATCCCGTCGTGCATCCAGTGGGTCGTTACAAAGGGGGCCAGCCACAGTTCCGAGCCCCGTTCCATTACCAGCATCAGCCGGGTCTGGGCCAGAAACCACCCGGTTTCATGGGGTTTGTTCCACGCGCCGCCGTTGCCGAAGTGTTCCCAAAAGTTCAGATTCTCGGTGTTGAGCAGGCTGGGAATGGCGTTGAAGTAGGCCCGGATGAAGGGCCTTACGTCGTCCATGAGGGCGTGCATCTCGACCAGCCGTGTGTAATAGGGCTGAACCTTGGAGAACCCGCCGAGATTGAACCAGTCGTTTGTGGTTTCTTCAAGCGAATAGGCGCCCATGCCGCCCTGAACGCACCAGAAATCTTCGAGATAGTTGGCGATCCACTCGACGCTCCGGCGGTCGTCCTGGTCGAGCACGCCAAGGACCACGAGGTTGTGAGCGCCCATGCTCATGTCTTTCCCCCAGGAGCGGCCGCCGTCCTCGTTGGGATACATGTCCATCACGCGCCCGAAACAGCCAAAAATGGCCGGTGAATAGGGCACCCAGGCTCCGTTGCGCAGTTGCACGACGGGGGACCGCGCCTGGGTCAGGCCGTAGGAGCGGCGGATGGCTTCGCGCAAGGCGGCGGCATCGTCCAGAAGTTCCGTGCCGCCGGGATAATTGATATCGGCGTACGACCGTGCAACGCCCATGAGGCCGGCGTAGTATTCGCCCTCCGAGCGCGCGCGGTAGGCAAAGCGCGACCAGTCGGCGGCAACGCCCGGCGAAACCAGTCCGTATTCCAGGGGCTTCGTGCCATCGGCGTTGAGGCGTTTGGTTTTCTCGCTTTCTCCGGCAATCCACTGGCATGCGCGTTCGAGCCGCGGAGCCACGTTGTTCAGCCATTCCGAGTCTTTGTGTATGGCGTAGTAGTCCGCGAGGGTCCAGAGATGCCAGCCGACGCCCATGAGGGTGTAGCCGGTGGTGAGAAGCCCGTCTTCGTTGTAGCGCCGGATGAAATAATCCAGCGAACGCCGGGCAAATTCATCGTGTCCCAGGAGACTCATGCCGTGAATGATGGCCTGGGATTCGCTTTCGAGCGGACCGTACCGGTCAGCGCCGCACCACGGCGCGACACACTCGGCACCCAGTTCATTCCGGGCCGTCATCAGGCAGTGGACCTGCGACGCATAGATGAAATCCTGAAGCAGCGGCTCGGGAACGCGAACCTGCATCACGGGCGTCATGATGGCGCGCCAATACGCTATCACGTCTTTATCCAGGCCCATACCGCCATCCAGCGAAGCGTGCTCCGCGGTGCTGGCCTCCCAGCCGGGGATGTAGAGGAGACATCGTTCGGTCTTGCCGGCGGCGAGGCGTCCCGCCAGGGTCACGCGCCCTTCGTCGACGGTCATTTTGAGCGACGCCAGGCCGGCGGTGTCCACGAACGCCAGGAGCAGGCCGTCCGCGTGTGCGACCGCACCACGTGGAACCACCTTTACAGGAGCGGGGTCTTTCAACTCCGAGCCCATCTGAAACGCCAACTGGAACGAGACGTCCGCTTCTTGTTCGCCGGGATTCTCCAGCGCGTATTCGGCCACGAACAACGGTTTGGGATTCAGCCAGCCGGGGGCTTCCATGGCTGCCGTCTTGTCGTACGGCGTTACGAACGCCCGCTGGCGCAGCACGACATCGCCACCGGCGTATGATGTGTTCAGGATCGGCATCCAGCCGTCTCCGAGGTGACGGTCTTGTTTCAAGACTTCCTCCGAATTGAGGGCCACGTCAACCTGAACGGGGTATTGGGGGTTGTAGACGAGTTTCTTTCGATCCTGGTCAGGCGCGATCTCGTGGTCGTGGCGATGCTGGACGCCGCCGTTTTCATACACGGTGAATTTGTGGTTGTCGCAGGCCAGCGAGAGCATGGTAGGGCCGTTGTTCTGGATCTTCCGGTGAACGTGTTCCAGGGCCTGATTGAAGCTCTGGTCGGGCATGGTGCGCACGTCCTGCAGGATGGTATTGCGCCCCACGATGGCCTGCAGGTGCTGTTCCAACGCCGGTCCATCGGGCTCGCGCGTGACGAACAGCCCGAAATCGGGCACATACACACACCCATGCTCAAGGACGTCTTCGACTGCTACGCCAAACGCCCCGCCGGGCAATTCGAGACACAATACGGTGCGATCGGACTTGGCGAAGCCCGGTCTCGTTGCGAGGTAACGGACTTTCAGCCGCAGGGATTCCGAGAGGTGCCACGCGCAGCTCAGCCGCTGTGTGGGGTCAATGGCATCGGCGTTTTCTCCGTTGTACAGGCTCACCTGGGCCTGCTGGCCGGCTCTGGCGTCCAGCATTTCGAGGCGCACATCGGCGACACCCGGACGTGAGCGGGTATAGGCCTCAAAATCGCGGATGCGGACAGGCTTCTCGGTACCCGGAAACACCCAACGCACCTTCTGCACGCCGAGCCCGGCCTTCCGGAAATCCTCGCGTGCGATCCGAAACACCCAACGGCCCTCTTCGCGAGTCATGCTGCCTTGAAGCGTTTCCCAGTCGCCCTGCCATTCGGATTCACCAACCCACCACTGCACTTGGGCCTGCGAGAGTATGGATTCATCCATGTTTTCGGCGGTACGCAGGGCCAGTTCCGTCAAAAACCGGTTCTCGTACCACTGCAGACCAATGCAGGCTTTGCCTTCAACATCCTTTGGCGCGGTATACATGCCCGCGGCGTCTGGCACAAGCATGTCGCCCAGAAATATCTGGGCTGCGGAAAGCTCTGCGACCCGGCCGGGATGCGACCCCCTTTGCGCGGAGTCCCACCGCATCACACGGGCAAACGGTGCGATGTTCACCGGCTCCGGGCGCTCGCGCTCGACGGACACCGCGGCGCGGGTGAGCGTGGCATTGGCCCAGTTTGCGAGATCGCACTCGATGCCATCCCCCGCGCTTGTTACGACGAGGTCCATATCGTAAGCATCCGTCAGGTCGATATAGACTGGCCGTGCCGGATCGCTTTGCCGCAGCACACCGCTGTCGAACCGCTTCTCCCCATCTACGAATACCTGAAAGATAACGCTGCCGTTGTCATGATCGGGATGGGCCTGTACCCCGATTTCCGCTTCAAATGCGGCATATTCGCCCCACAAGTCCACCATTATGCGGCTGTTGGCGTGCGTGCCAATGCCGCTTTCGTAGAATTCATCGCCAATCTGGAGGGGCCGTCCAGCTTTGCCCTTCGCATGCGCTGCCGCACCGGCGCCCATCTCGCCCCAGTCCTGGTGCGCGATGGATATCGCCTGTTCCAGAGTGTCTGCGGTGCTGGCGCCACAGACCGTAGTAATTACGGCGAGCAGTGCCACCAGAACGTGTGAAGGACGCTTGAACATGTCTTGTACTCCGGTTGGCTCGGCAGGA
>CAZFOG010000454.1:0-4696 GCA_964520685.1 uncultured Nitrospiraceae bacterium
ACGTTCGTCTTCGGGATTGGGGACGACGAAGTAGGCGGCCTCGATGCCCGGGTCCGCGAATTCGGTCAGGGTAAGCTTGCGCGACGCTGGCCCGGGATACCACTGGCCGGGGTCCCATACCTCCACGGTGCACGCCAGCCCGCCTGGATGCACCGAATCGTCGGCCACGGGCCCCTCGAGGGTATCGACGTTCATGGTCAAGAGACGCGGCTGGATGTTCTCCATCCCGTCGTTCAGGGCTTTGTTCAGGCCTAAGACTAACGGTCCATACATGATGGCGGCGCGGCCCGCTTGTGAGCGGCGGCCTTTGACGAGGCGCAGCGCCATCGGGAAAGCCAGTTGCACCTCGTCACCGTTCTTCCACGTCCGTTCGAGGGTGCATACGGTTCCCGGCGCGCAATCTGCGTCAACCACCTTGCCATTTACCGTCACAGCCGGATTGGCGCACCAGCGTGGCATGCGCAATCCAAGGGCGAACGCTTTCTCACCGTCGAGTTTGACCCGGACTGTCACGTTTCCGTCGGATGGATACGCGGTCTCCTGCACCAAAGTGACCTTAGTGTCATCTTTCAGGGCCGTTTCGATCGTGCACGGAGTGTAGAGATTGACGAGCAGTCCTTTGGCGGTCCGGTACACAACATACTTTGGCAAGTCCGCCACCCCCCTTCGGTAATTGTTGGGGCAGCAATAGGTGTCTTTGTCAAAGAAGACCCGCGGCGCTTCGAAGGGCGTGTAATACCGCAAGAGGCGGCCGTCGGGGGAGTGGGCGCCGAACAGCGTGTTGTAGATCGTGCGCTCCATCAGGTCGCCGTACAACGGATTACCGGTCTGTCGCATGAGCTCGTCATAGAATTTGAGCATGTAGGTCGAAGCGCACGTTTCCCCGAGGTTGTTGAGGCCGGCCTGGGTATCGTGCCAGCATTCGTGATCGCCCACGGCGCCCGAGATGGTCAATCCCTCGCCCTTGAGGAGGAAATCCATCACACTATTGCTCATCGCATGCAGGGCAGGATTCCTTTCCTCGGGGGCGAGCCGCAATTGGAGCAGGCATTTGTCGATGTACGCATAGACGTGGCCGTGGATGGGCCACCAGCGCCCTTTGACAATGGGTTTCTGCCACTCGCCCACCTTAAGCACGTCGACGCAGAAATTCCGATAGACTGCGTCGCCCGACTGTTCGGAGAGGTATATCAATGCGTCGCCGAGGCCGGTAACGCCCATTTCCGGACTGAGGTCGCCCTCAAAACAACCGGGGGGCGGATTGTCCGTTAAGTTGTTTACGAGGTAATCGGCCAGGCGTCTGGCGGCGGCGAGGGACTCTTGTTTGCCGAACAGCTCGTAGTCGGTTGTGAGCCCGAGCACGAGGTAGGCCATTTCGTGGACGTCCCACAACTTGGCGATGCGGGCCTCGGGTTTCATCAGACCGATATAGCCGTCGTCTTCCTGGGTCGCGATGGCCGCAGTGACAACGTGTTCCTTGCGCGCAATGGCGTCCGGATTGCCGGTATGATACGCCAGCCGGGCCAGTCCGTCGATAAACATACCCAGCCCGATGAATCCGTCGGTTTGTGCGCGTTCCTGAAACGGCTTGAGAAAGTCATTGTCGACATCGACTGCCAGCAGGTTGTTGTTGACGGTCACATCGATGCGCCGGCCGATTTCACCTTCGATGTCAATCGCATTGAGAGCGATGTGTTCGAGTTCGTAGGCTCTCGCCGAAGACATGCCCATGAATACCCCTCCAAGCAGACAGACGTATGCGGGAATTCGCCTGTACATACGCACCTCCGATACACCAACCTGTGTTTACAGCCCCTGATTGCTAAGACAAAGCATAACAGAACGCTGACCCGCCAGCCATGCCGAACCTTCCCCGAGAATGGCTATCGAAGCCGGAACTCCTTGCCGTCGCGCGGGCGGACCAGATAGGGTTTGTCGCCATCCCATTCAATGCGCATTTTGGACAGATACCAGTCTTTCCCGCCGGTGCGGTTGCCCTGGAAGAAGAGGTACGTCTGGCCGTTTTCGTTCACAAACGCCCCCGGATGCCCCGACTCGCTGGCGTTCCACTCACCCGGGCCGCCGTTCGGGAGCAGGGGCTCATCCGACATGCGCCAGAACGTGATGCCGTCGCCGCTCACGGCCACGCCGACCTGTTGCGGCTCGTTGTTGTAGGCGCCCGCATAAAACATGTAGAGCCTGCCGTTACGCTCGACCAGTGCCGGCGCTTCGATGCAGCGCTTCTCCCAGGGGAGTTCCGGCCTGAGGATGGGGCGATCGGCAAGCTGGGTCCACGCGTCGCGTCCGAAAGTGGAATCCAGGGGCGCCGCGGCCGCAACCACCATCTGAATTTTCATGTCCGGGTCGCGCGTAGCCGCGTAGAGGAGCATGCGGCCGCCATGAACGATGGCATCCGCGTCGATGGCCCGGCCGACGGTCCAGTCGCCCGTTGGCGCGAAGATCGGATTCTCGGGATTCCGCTCGAAGTGGAGCCCGTCGTCGGATACGGCGTGGCAGATCGCGTCTTTGGGGCCGTTTCCGTAGCTCTGGTAGAACATGTGCAGCCTGCCCTTGTGCACGACGACACACGGCGCGCCGAGGCCGTTCTTCTCGTAGGGCGCATCGGGCATCAGCATGCCCGCCTTGGTCCAGTTGACGAGGTCTTCGCTCTCAGCAATGCCTACGGCAATGCCTTTTTCCTGCTGGCGGGTTGTGTAGTACATGAAGTACTTGCCGCTGAAACGTTCTACGTCCGGGTCTTTGGCGAAGCAGGGGCCGGTCCAGCAATCGGTGAAATACATCTCCGGTTTCACCACGTCAGGTTCCTCCGCCGCGACCGCGATGCACGGCAATGCCAGGACGGTGACGAGCGTCAACTGCGATAGGTTTATCATAAGCTTCATACGTTGTAGTCTTCCTTCTTCTGTTCCTGCGTGAGCAGAGGGTCGTTCATTTCTTCCTGGAGCGCATGAAGATTGGCCTTCATCTGCTTCATGCGTCGTGCGTAGCGTTCGAGCCCGCTCAGGTCATGGAGCTCGAGGGGGTCTTTCTTGAGATTGAACAGGAGATACGTGTCGATTTTCGGATACCAGATCAACTTGAAGTGACCGTCGGTGACCATACGCTGGAGGTCCATGTAGGCCCCGTAGATGGCGTCGTAATTCTCGGAACGGCGGCCGTCGAGCAAGGGCATCAGGCTTCTGAACCGCACGTGTTCCGGGATTTCCGCCCCCGCCAGCTCGAGGGTCGTCGGCATGATGTCCTGGAGGTATACCCGGGTGCTGATACGTTTGTTTTGGGGAATGCCCGGGCCGCAGACCATGAGGGGCGCACGCACGCTGTGGTCGAACATGTTCTGTTTGCCCATAAGCCCGTGATGCCCCACCGCCAGTCCGTGGTCCGCCGTGAAAAAGATGTACGTATTCTCCGTTTTGCCCGTATTCTCGAGTGTATCGAGAATCCGGCCCACCTGTGCGTCCATGTGCGAGATGATCGCGTAATACTCCTGGCGGTTGACCTTGACCGCGTACCCGGTTCGCGGAAACGGGGCCAGTTTTTCGTCCCGAAGCGATTCGCCGCATCCAATAGCATCCTTGTGGGGATACTCGGGCATGAAATTTCCGGGCAGGGCGATTTTCTCGGGGGAATACAGGTCGACGTATTCCTTCGGCGACTGCCGGGGGTCGTGCGGCGCGTTGAACGCCAGGTACATGAAAAAAGGGGCATCGCGTTGAGCGGCCTGCTCGAGAAACGCGACGCCGTCATCGCCGAGGACTTCGCTCCAGTGCTTGCCGCCTTTCCAGTATCCCTCGAAGCGTGTGTCGTTTGGGCTCCACGAATCCGGCTCGCCCTCGATGGGGCGGTTGTAGCCCGCGTCCGTCTGATTCGGCATACCGGGCCGCTCGTGCACCACGTGGTCGAACACTTCATTTGGTTTGATCTTGACGTGCCACTTGCCGCTGAAATAGGTCTCATACCCGGCCGCTTTCATGCACTGCGACCAGAAATGCCCGGCCTCCGCTTCCTCGCCCAGCTTCGGCTCGATTTCCTTCGCTTCCCACAGGAACCGTCCGGTATTGAGCATGGTGCGACTGGCGACGCAGACTGCGCCGTGCCAAGCACCCATGTTGTACGCATGGGTGAAGGTCACGCCGTTGCGAACCAGCCGGTTCAGGTTTGGCGTGTGGAGTTCATCGCACCCGAGTGCGTTGATGGCCTCGTAGGTCTGGTCATCGGCGAAGATAAACAGAATGTTGGGCTTGTTGAATGGCCGTTCCGCGGCAATTCCAAACCGGTTCAGGGCAACCGAGGCGGCCCCCATTCCGATGGCGCGCAGGAAATCTCGTCGTCTCATTTTCCAATGCCCCCTTCACTTCCGATGATAGAGAATCTCCGCCTGCGATGCCAAACCGCGAAAAACCCGAACTGCACCCCTCGCGGGGGGCTGTGTAAAGCAGGCACGAGACGGCCTTTCCGGCAGGGCAATCGCACTTAATGCGCCCCGCACGAATGGTCCTTGTGAGACGGGTCGTTTGTGGCCCCTGCCTCGAAGAATCGGTTTCTGCACGCTAAGAATCCTCCCCCAGAACGCCTTCCGGCGTTCCACCCCCTCCGAAGGGGGAGATGCGCGACGGGGTTGATGTGGCATGCGCATCTTGCGCATGATTTTGGCTCTGGGCCAGGGCTTTTGAACATG
>CAZFOG010000455.1:0-4690 GCA_964520685.1 uncultured Nitrospiraceae bacterium
GGCGTTTGCGGCGTTTGCCGTGGAAATATGTTAAAGTCTTCTGTGGAGACTGTCGATATACCGTATGAGTCGGCAAGTATGCGCCGTTCTTGCGTTTGGCAGGTGGGGTAGTTGTCAGGAGGAGCAGCCCATGGCGGGAGCCTTCAGTGCGGGCGGGTTAATCACGGGTCTGGATACCAATCAGCTCATTTCCCAGCTGATCCAGTTGGAACGCCAGCCCGTTGTGCGCATGCAGGCGCGCATTGCCCGGCTTGAAGAGCAGCGCACGGCGATTGGCCGTGTTCGGACGCAACTCCAGACTTTGCGCAACCGCGCGCAGGACTTCCGGCTGGGCATGGTTTTCGGTCAGTTCCGGGCCATATCCAGCGCCGAGCCGGTTTTGACCGCGAGTCTTTCGGGGGCAACCCCGGCCTCAGGAACGTACACCATCGAAGTGCTGCAACTTGCCAGCGCGACGAGCGCCCGCAGCAGCAGCGCTCTTGGAGGGGCCATTGACCCGGACACACCGCTCAGCGGCAGCGGCATCACCACCAGCATCACGGCAGGTGAATTCACTATTAACGGCACCACGTTTACCATCGAGCCCGACACGCAAAGCCTCAATCAGATCCTTGCCGAGATCAACAGCAGCGGCGCCGGAGTGACAGCCACCTACGATCCCGTTGAGGATAAGGTCACCCTGGAGAACGATACGCCGGGCGATACCAGCATCATCAATTTGGGCGCGTCGAGCGATACGAGCAATTTTCTCACGGCGGCCGGGCTGGCCGGTGCGCTGCAGAGCACGGGCAGCAACGGGTCGACGGTCGTGACGAGCAGCAGGAATCTCGGGGCCGTTGCCCCGGGCGAGACGCTCTCCGCGAGCACTTTTCGGAATGGAGCCGTGACCGCCGGCAGTTTCCGCATTAATGGCGTGCAGATCAATGTCGACCCGGCGGCCGATACGCTGGATAGCGTTATCGCGGCGATAAACGCTTCAGACGCCAATGTGACGGCCTCGTACGACACCACCACCGACACGATCCGAGTGGTATCGGACGCGCTGGGAAGCCGTACGATCGCGTTCGAGTCCGGAACGAGCAACTTCCTCGATGTGGTTAACCTCACCACGGCTACGCAGACGGCTGGGAACGATGCGCAATTCACGGTGGATGGCGGACCGGTTCAAACGCGGAACTCGAACGCTGTTGCTGATGTCATCACGGGCGTGACGGTAAATCTCAGGAGCGAGGGTACCAGTACCATTACCGTGGAGACGGACCGCGACGCGATCGTTGAGGGGGTGCGGGGCTTCATAACGGCATTCAATGAAGCGTTAACGGTGATTCATGGCCAAACGGCGCGGGATGCCACCCTGGAGAACGACTCGAGCATTACGATGCTCTCGAGCCAGTTGCAGTATTTGATATTCAGCAATGTCGAGGGACTGGGAGGCCTGTTCAGCAATGCCGTCCAAATCGGCATTAACACGGGTAGCACGTTCGACTCTCAAGCAGTGGCCCAGTTTGAACTCGATGAGGAAGCGTTTCTCGATGCGCTGACAAAAAGCCCTGAGAATGTCGAGCAGTTACTGGCCAACAGCGAGGGGACGGGCATCGCCGATATCATTGCCGGTTATCTCGAACAGGCAACATCCACAACGGGGTTTCTCAGTCAGCGCACGCGGGCGGGCGGAACGATCGATTCTCAAATTCTGGCGTATAACAGCCGTATTGAGCGTCTGGAATATAACATTACCCAGCACGAACAACGGTACCGTGCGCAGTTTGCGCGACTCGAACAGATGGCGTCGATGTATCAGTCCCAGGGTTCCTCGCTGGTCAGTCTGAGCAACAACTGGACGACATTCTAGACGGGACGTTATCTGGCAATTTCCAGGAGGGAACAGACATGGCGGAATTACAGACGGCGGCACAGCTTGGCGCATACAAACGGGTCGATGTGGAAACGGCATCCCAAGGCAAGCTCATTGTGCTGCTGTTTAACGGCGCCATTCAACGCGCAGAAGAAGCGAAACGCCAGATCGCCTTGGGCAGTGTCGAGCACGTTCACAACAACCTCATTCGGGCCCAGGAAATCCTCGGGGAGCTGCGGAGCGCCCTGGACATGAAGACCGGCCTGATCGCTCAGAACCTCGACCGTATCTACGAGTACCTTCAACATCTCCTGATTACCGCAAATCTGCGCAAGAGCGTGGAGCCTGTTGAGGAATGTCTTAACCATCTAACGACGTTGCGGGATACCTGGAAGGAGGCGTTTGATAAGCTTGGGCAAGAGGGGCCAGGAAGCAACGCACCGTCCATCAACCAGCATGGTGCGTCCCTCATGAATATCAAGGGGTAGTAGTCTCTGCGGGGGAGTTCCGGGAATTTGCGCGTGGGGCAGTTGCCCGGGAGTCGCGCATTCTCACTCTCATCCCCGTTCGGCGCTTGGCAGGTGAAGTTTTTGACCTTTAGTCATTTTGCGCCAAGCGACGTGCTCCAGCATATTGTATCCGAACTATGCGAATAGTATACTTAGTACAGGGGACCGCAAATGGCGGCGATGTAACCGATAACCCGAAGGGGTTTGTGTGTCAGAGAAAGCAGCCGAACATAACTACCGCATGGCGCTTATGTTTTACCGCACCGAGCGGTATGAGGATGCAATTGCTATCCTGGATGATTTGGCTCTCCAGTATCCGGACAGCAAACATGTTCTGTATGCGTTGACCAAGTGCTTTCTTAAGGTGGGCCGGTATCAGGAAGCCCGCGATCTATGCCGTGAACTCATCACAAGGCACGAGGATGAACGGGCGCAAGATCTATTGGTGCGGATCGGTGACCGGAAGGACACGTATAAACCCCAGACGGCATTTCGTGAAGCGCCGCCCGACCTGCCTGCGGATGTAACCTTCGAGACGGGGGTGAAACAGTCCAACTCTCCGCCTCAGATATCTACACCGGCGGACGATACCACGTCTTCATGGATGTCTTCGACGCCTACGGGCCTGATGAGCGGCTCGGATCCCGGGAGTGCGCCCGGTCCCGGTGGCCACTACTCATCTCCACCCGCCGCGACCACGTCGGTTTTTACGACTCCTCCGCCGATTCCTGACCCTGAAGTTCAAGACGCGCCGCTTGTGAATCCGCCGCCGGTAACCCAGGATTCGGGGGATGCCCTGGACAAAGGGGCACGTAGGACGGTTGTCACGAATCGCAATATGTTGATTGCGTGCCTGGTTCTTGCCGTGTCGGTTCTTGTTCTCTGGCTGGCATTTGCGCCACTGCAGTTTATTTTTCCAGAAGACCATTCCATCGGCACCGTTGTGATCCGTGAGCTCAGCGGTTCAAGAGTGAAATGGACCGAGCATGACGAGGCCAAGGGGCAGGTTTCGATTCCGCAAAGGCGCTATATTGGGTTGGTGGCAAGCCCAGAGCTGACGGAAGCCGATCTGGTGCTGCTTCAAAAGGCGTCGTGGCTAAAATACATCGATTTTTCGAAGTCAAACATTTCGGACGCGATGATCGAGCCCCTGGCGGAGCTTCGACAGCTCGAGGTGGTGGACGTGCGCGGGACCGGGCTTACGCAAGAAGGGATTCAGCGTTTGAGGGAATGGCTGCCCCAATGTACCGTACGGTTCGACGTGAATGCTCCGCCGAAACCAGTCGCACAGAAGCCGAATCCGCCTCCTGACCCGCCGCCGGAGCCCGCATCCGCACCGGTGCCAGCCTCCCCTGCCGCTACGTCGTCCCCGGCCGCATCCTCCGCAGAAGACACCCCGCCCGAGCAACAGGCTCCGGGGCCGCGTAATCTCGTGTTTGGCGAACTCGTGGGCGACCTGCACATCCGGCCGTGGGATGCACCAGGAGACGCGGAGTGGCGCTTGTTCAAGCCGGCGAAGGGCCGCGTCGCGATCTCTGCCGGTCAAGTGGTCAAGCTCTCTGTTCGAATTGGCTCCTCACGCTTTAACGCGTTGCGTCATTTGGAACCCGGGGACATTCACACGCTGGACGTGTCGGCAGCGCGCATCGAGGACGGCGCCGTGCCTTTCATGGCGCGCCTTACCGGACTTCGGGCCCTGGCCGCCGATGATGCGCAGATCACGAATGCGGGACTCGAACAATTGTGTGTGTTGTCCGGATTGCAGCAACTTTCCCTCGCGGGCGCGGACAGGTTCGACGGGGCCGGGATGGCGAAACTCAGCGCGTTAAAGGAGCTTGAACGCCTTGTGCTTCGCGGGACCAACGTGACAGATGACAGCATGCGGCATGTCGGCAGGCTCTCGAAATTGAGCTTTCTCGATCTTACCAGGACGAAGATTTCCGATGCCGGGCTCGCGCACATAGCGCAGCTCGACCGCTTACGTGACCTTGTTCTGTCCCATGCGGGAATCTCAGGACCAGGGCTCGCCCATCTGAGAGCGCTGGATGCGCTTGAACGCGTAGACCTTACCGGGAATGCAATCTCTGCCGAAGGGGTGAAATGCCTTGGGGAATGCAAGCACCTGCGCGCTGTTCAACTGGATGGGGCCGCGATAACCGACAAGACTCTGCTTTATCTGGCGCGTTCCCGCACCCTCAGTCAGGTGCAACTGATTAACACAAAAGTTACCCCGGACGGGATCGCGGCGCTTCGGAAAGCCCTGCCCGAGTGCTCGGTCGTGGCTTCGGGCGCAAGCCGTCAGTAGCTGCTTCATCTCCGTGATTCC
>CAZFOG010000456.1:0-4689 GCA_964520685.1 uncultured Nitrospiraceae bacterium
GCGACCGGCAGGCTCAAGCCCGCCAATCTTTACTTAGCCACTGTCCAAAAAATGGTTCTTCCGAGTTTAGGGTGGAGTGGCTCCGGCGAAATGGGCTCTTATTTTGAGGAAGAAATAGTCCTGATCGCGGAATCGGTAGGCCACCCGCTTGATAACTTTGACCTTGTTATTGATGCCTTCGAGGATGCCGGTATGGAGGGGAAACCGGCAGTGGGCGAGTATGCCGTCCAAGCGTTCTTTCAGGGAGCGGGCGAAGCGCTTGAGGGGCTCAATGCGTGAGCGAATAGCCCGCTGGTGCCAGCCGTCGAACCATTTCTCGGCCGCCTTGGTGTATGTATATTCCCAAAGCTTCTTCATGGCGTCGCGCAGGATGCAGGCCGTGGATAAACGTGTGTTCGCCGCGAGCAGCTCTTTGAGCCAGGCGGGCTCGTCGGCGGTGAGGCTAGCGCGGCTTTTCAAGAGGATGAACTTCATCTTCTTCATGGCGCGCCATTTGAGTCTATTCGCACCACTTGTTCATGGGCATGGGGCGCACGGATGGGGAACGGTATCGTAGGGCGCACTTGCGGGTGTCTGCAGAGGGTTCGCACCATGCCGTAGCGTTTGTCTTTTATCTGATTTCCGTGCCGATTATCGGTCGGTGTATGTCAGAGCGGTAAGTGCATCGGGTCGATGCTCGATCATCCACAGGCGGAGGAGCGCCATCATGAGGGTGTCGCCGTTGGTGACGGCTTCGTAGTGGTCATGGGCGTGACTGGCTTTGGGCAGGGCCCGATCCTGGAGGAACAGTTTGATACCTTCGCTGGCGAAGCGATTGGCCGCCTGGAGGTAGCGCTGGTCCCCGGTCAATTCGTGAGCGTTAAGCATGAGCCAGACCGCGTCGCCGAGGGTTCCCGGCCATACGGGGCTGGTCAGATTGATTTCCTGTTCACGATAGAGGTCCGCCTCGGCGAGGATCACCCGGCGATAGGCGTCTTTGCCGGTTTGGCGATAGCGCAGCATGAGCGTGTTGGCGCGTCCAGCCCGGGGTCCGCTGCCGTAGGAGTTGGTCCAGAGGTTTGTGTCTTTTGTATCGTTCGTTGCGGAGTTGGCGTACGTTTCCGCGAAAATATCGTCGTTGATGGCGGCAACGGCACGCATCGTGTTGGCCAGTTCTTCTGGGACGCTCGCGGCGGCGTTTTCCAATGACACGGCAAGAGAAACGTCATGGGTTCTACGGCTCCCGTTTTGGGTACTGCCGCCGGCGAGGTAGCCGCCATCATTTTGACGCGCCCGTTCGAGGCCGTCGAGAACGGTTTCAATCGCCTGAAGGAACACTGTGTCGCTGGTCTTTGCGTAGGCAGTTGCCCAGGTCTCGATGTAGAAGCCGCCATGCCGGGCGTAGGGGGCATTGGTTCCGGGACCGTGTTGGCTGATGGTTGCGTGACGCGAGTAGGCGCCCGTTTCGTGGTCACCGATCTGATGCTCCCAGAGTCCGAGGGCATAACGGCGGCAGGATTCAGGCGCGAGTAGCCAACTGCGTTCCCAGAGCGGCCAGGGGCGATAGAATTCGTGGGTATCGCCGGAGGGTTTGTCGAGCGGTGCGTCGGTACGAAGAGCCCAGCCGCCATGTTCGCCCCAGTAAAACAGTCCCGTCGCTTCGCTTTGACAATGGCGCATGAAGTGCTTCAATGATGCGTCGGCTTGCTCTGCGTATCGGGGTTCGCCGGTGAGCACGGTCAAGGCGTACAGTATCTGATACAGATTGACGCAGTGCTGGGGGTTCGCGCCGCCGAGCATCCGGTCGTGGGTGCGAATACCCCAATCTTCGCGCGGAATCGCGGCGGCTCGTTCCAGAGCCTCACCCTCGAGCATGCGCATGGTGGTGCAGTTGAGTTCCTCGGCGAACAATGGCGTATGCACATCGCCATAACTGTCCTGCCCGTGTTGGAGCATGGCATTAGCGTATGCAGTCACCAGATCAAGATAATCCGGCTGTTCAGGGACCGCAGCAGAATGCGCCACCTCGAATAACAGATACCAGGTCAGGAAAAACAACGCGGAAACTCCGGTGCGGCCTGTGGAGCGCATGTTCTTTCCTTTCAGGGTTTATTGGCCGGGCTCGGTGTTCTGAGTGTGCCCGAATCCTGGATTTGCATGGTCTGTCCGCCACAACCTTAGGCGTAGGGAGGCGTTGAGTCAAGGACGGGGTATCATGTGGACTGAGTGGACCCACAGGGACAAACACGGACAAGCGCGGGCGAGCACGGACGGGTACGCACGGATACGGGCGGACACGGACAGAGATGCGGGGTGGGCTGAATGGACGGGGGGAGTGGACGGTGAAGATCTCGTTACGGGAGCAGTGCAAGGGAACTCATTGTCGGACGAACCCACTTTCCGGTTGCGCGCTCGCGCGGTTACCCATATTGCGAGCATTGGAGGTGGTATATCTATCCCTGGGCAATGCGGGAAGGCGGCAGTCGGAGGCGAAAGCAGGCTTTGGTACAATAGTACGTTGTACGGAGACGAACACGCCCGGCATATCCCGGGCTTGAAGGGAATCACGAATGCCAAACGCGCGAAAGACCGCTTTCGAGCGCGGCCGCGAACCGCGGTTTTCAGAAGAGGCCTTACCCATGTCGCGCGAGGATATGGCCCGGCGCGGGTGGACGGAACTGGACGTGCTGCTCGTGACGGGGGATGCGTACGTGGATCATCCTTCGTTCGGGGCGGCATTGCTGGGGCGTTGGTTGTGTGCGAACGGGTACCGGGTGGGCATTGCGGCGCAACCGTCCTGGGAGAATCCGGACGATATAGCGCGGATGGGGCGACCGCGGCTATTTGCGGGAGTAACGGCAGGCGCGCTGGATTCGATGCTGGCTCATTACACGGCGTTTCGAAAGAAGCGGAGCGACGATGCGTATACGCCCGGGGGGCGGGCGGGGGCTCGTCCGAACCGTGCGACCATTGTCTATACGAATCTGGTCCGGCAGGCATTTCCCGGGCTGCCTGTGGTGATTGGCGGCATCGAGGCATCGTTGCGGCGGGCCACGCATTACGATTTCTGGGCGGATAAGGTCCGCCGGTCGCTCCTGCTTGATAGTAAGGCGGAGCTTCTGGTGTATGGCATGGCCGAGCGGGCCGTACTCGATGTGGCGCGGCGGCTCGAAGCGGCGTCTGAAACAGAGCGCAACGCGGATGATGCCCTGCATGGGATACCAGGAACAGCGTTTGCGGTATCATCGATGGAAGACGTGCTCCATGCTTCCGGTTGTCGGGATACAAAAGACATCATCGTCCTACCTTCGCATGAGGAAATCGCCGCCGAGCCGAAAGCATTGATGACGGCGACATTGGCCATCGAACGGCAGGTGCACCAGGGTGAGCAGTGGTCGTACCAGGAATGCGGGGGCCGGTATGTTGTGTTTGCGCCGCCCGCGAAGCCGCTCGATACCCAGGAACTGGATGCCCTGTATGCCCTGCCCTTTACTCGGAGGCCGCATCTGTCGTATACGGCACCGATTCCCGCAGCCGATATGATCCAGTTCAGCGTGACGTCGCACCGGGGGTGCGCCGGGGGATGCACGTTCTGCTCGATTGCGTTGCACCAGGGCCGTCAGATCCGGTCGCGCAGCGCGGATTCGTTGGAACGCGAAGTGCGGACGCTTACGGAGCACCCCGACTGGCGGGGCAGTTTGAGTGACGTGGGAGGCCCGACAGCGAACATGTGGGGGGCGCGGTGCCGGACGGATCACACCACATGCAGGCGTGCCGATTGTCTTACGCCCGAGATCTGCCCTCATTTTGACGCGAATGATACCGAGATGGTGCGACTGTTGCGGAAGCTTCGCGGCATTGAAGGCGTGAAACACGTACGTGTGGCGAGCGGTATCCGGTATGACATTGGCAAGGATGAGCGGGCGCTTCGCGCGCTAGTGAGCGAGTTCGTGGGCGGACAACTCAAGATCGCGCCCGAGCACATGTCGGACAGGGTCCTCGCGCTCATGCGCAAGCCTGCGTTCAAGAAGTTCGAGGCGTTCCTGGGCCTGTTCGAGAGCGAGTCGAAGCGGGCGGGCAAAGAACAATACGTGATTCCGTATCTAATCAGCGCATTTCCGGGATGCACGGACGCGGATATGCGGGCACTTGCCGGCTGGCTTAGCCAACGGGGATGGAAACCGCAGCAGGTGCAGTGTTTCATCCCGACGCCGGGCACGGTCGCGACGGCGATGTACTATGCGCGCATTGACACGGAGGGGAATGCGATTTATGTGGCCCGGACGGATAGGGAGCGCTTGCGGCAGCACAGGATTCTGATGCCCAAACACGGAGCCCCGGAAAAAGCGAAGCAGACGCACGGGGGTAAGGGCGTCCGACGGTCCGGCTCTTCAGTGCGAAGTCGGCAACGAAGACGGGCGACATGATCCGGGGTGGCGCCTGCATCACAGTTGTGGATGGAGGCGGTCTTATGGCGTCACGCGCGGTGTGTGCATCTTGAGCCCCTTTTTCACTTGACGCTACGGGAGCTTTGCCAGTAGAACGGGGTGGACAACGAGCCGGAGTGATTCTTCCACAGGAAAGGGTTAAGCCATGAACCGTCGCCAGTTTTTTCAGACGACTGCCGCAGGTGCGGTGTTGATGGGCATTGCCGTGCGCTCCGCGGCGCCGGCGGGGACCGAAGGCAAACGAACGCCGCCCTTTCTGGAC
>CAZFOG010000457.1:0-4661 GCA_964520685.1 uncultured Nitrospiraceae bacterium
ACCTGAACCCCGATCACCTGGACACCGTACTCGTCAAGAACCCCGCCTCGAGCGAGTTCCGAAGAAAGGTTCAGGCCCGACTGGCCGCCCAAATTGGGCAGCAGCGCATCAGGGCGTTCCTTGGCAATGATCTCCTTGACCGTCTCGAAATTGAGCGGCTCGATATAGGTGCGGTCCGCCATGCCCGGGTCGGTCATGATCGTGGCTGGATTCGAATTCACCAGCACGATCTCGTATCCCAGCTTGCGCAGGGCCTTGCAGGCTTGCGTGCCCGAATAGTCGAACTCGCAGGCCTGACCAATCACGATTGGACCCGACCCGATAATCAGCACTTTATGAATGTCGTCTCGGCGCGGCATAGGTTCCCCTTTACTCATGCTCAGGACAAATGGCCCCCGTACCGGCGCTTACGCCCAAACCGGTCCGGGACAATGATTGGCCGGGCCTTCACCACCGCCCGGCGTCCACGAATCGAACAGTTACATTGGCAGCGGAGTCAGAGCAGCGAATGCTTACTCGATATTGCCTTCGTCGTCGCAATAACACGCATCCGTCTGGAACTTCTCCCACTCCGCCTTGAACCCGGCAAGCTTCTCGAGGTGCTCGAAAACGGCCTTCCGGCCGGTAATCACTTCGCCTTCGTCCTCCAGAACAGGCAGCCGCTGCGCGTGTGAAACCGGCGATTCCGCCCGGTCCTCCACAATTACAACCTTATGGGCCAGCGACAGGCTGTCGAGGACCTCCCGAATGGCTGTGCAGTGGGGACAGGATTCCGCGCAATAGAAGTTGATCATGCTGGGCTCCGGGTCCTGCGGCAGTATCCTTCAACCGCTGCGTACGTTAGCATACCGGATTTGCCCGGACGTTTTCACCTTGCCCACGCCCGCATTGGCCCCCGGGCCCGCGGCCCCGTGATCAAACAGCAAAGATCTGCTCGACGACCGAATGGCCCAGAACAAGGGTCATGAATACCACATAGCTGAGCAGGTAAAACGCATACAACACCGCAAAAATGAGAAGGTCCACGATGCTCATGTCGTAAATATCTTTGAGCATCACAATCGCCCTCGCAATACCGATCAGCGAGCCGATACGCAACGAAACGATGATGGCCGTGCCTCCGACTGATATGTAATTGTTTACCAACCCGTCATGGGGAAGCTTGCCTGAGAAAAGCAGTGTAAAAAACAGCGGCCATGGCATCATCAGCAACGCCACGACAGTGACAACTATCAGGCGGCCCGTAGGCACTTCGTAATTCCCCATGCGGTCAATGGCCGTGAATACGAGCATTCCGCCGGTAACGCTTTCGGCGGTCAGCTCCTCTCCGGCCATCTCCATCATCAGAAAACCATCGGTATCGTAGATCTGGACCGCCGGGGGCTTCTCAGCATATTCGAGGTACGGCCGTTGCGTCTCCGGTTCGGCATTGGCATCGTATTTGGCCCGGATGCAAATGAATTCCAGGGATTGCCGCCGGATTTCCGGGTCCATCAAAACGGTTTCTTCTACCTGCCTTGAAACCTCTGAGTCATCCGTCACGAATACGAAGGACAACTTTCCGTACTGCTGGGCAATCTGCATGCCTTGGTCAAAGCTTTGATACCAACCGATTTGCGCGGGAACGTCCGCCACAGAAGCCGTCTGGACAGGGACCTCGCCCGCTGCGGGGCCGGGGCTGGCGGGGGGCGCGGGCGGCGCGTCTTCACCGGTGGCGGCCGTTTCAACGCCCGGAGGTTCATCGTCCCCCATCAGGCTGCCGAGAATGGGAAGCCCGATTAAGAGCAGCAACAATACCGCGATTATGACTCCGGGAATGACGTACCGCCTGTTGTTCGGGGCCGGCGCGTCCTGCGGGAACGTCGCGGTTTGTGTGAACGCCAGCGGCTCGTCAAATGAGAGCATAGTGCTGCCGGGAAGCGAGGGTATCGGAGGAGGAGGCGCTGGCGGTGCGGTCTGGGCCGAACTGGTTGGCAGTTCCACAAAAGAAAACCTGCCCTGAGGTTGGAGTGTGCCGATCATCTGAATCTCAGACGGCAAGAGGTCCGAGAGGTTCAGCGAGGCCGACATCTCTTCGCGCTGGAGTTCCTCAAGAAGCGCCTTCGTCTTTGCGTCATCAAATCGCGCCAACACGTTTTCGCAGGCCGCAATCGCTTCGTCCCGGCGCCCCAGGTTCTTGAGACACATCCCCCGGGCATACAGGATGTTCTTCTGGTTAGGGAACGCGAGGTCAACCTCGTCGAGCAGCCAGAGACTGTGCTGAAAATCCCCGCTGGCGAAGAACGTCTTTGATTCCTGAAATTTACGGCTTGCAGTCGCGGCGTCCATGCATGTTCACCCCCCTGGCCGAACACACGCAGGCACCCTCATGCATGTGCTCACAATCCTCAAAATATATCAGAACACCCTCTCACAGGCCAATAGAAAAACACCTGTGACACCGTCATGTTGCCCCCGGCTGTGCTCCCAGATCCGGGTAATACGAGGCTACATGACTCAAGTGACATAGCCATCGGGTACAAATTGAATCAGCGAATCACCCATGCGGTGAGGCAGCGAACCATGAGCCGTCCGGCTCACCTATGGGCGAAGAGAATTTAAATGACCGGTGAGGGCACCGGTCCCACATTCCGGAAGGGATATGAATTTTCGAGGCAGCGACCCATGAGCCGTTCGGCTCACCCGTAGAAGATGAAAATGGGCCAGATCAAAAACCTCGGGACAGTCCCGTCTCGCTCCTGCGTCGCTCGCTTGGGACAGTCCCGGTTTTTGGGGTTTTCGAGGCGGACTTCTCGGAGCTTCCGGAGCGCCCAACCGTGGATGCCCGACCAGTTCCGTTTCTCCCGGCACCGGCACTGCGGAGGTCTCCTAACGTTACCCGGATTCAAGCGTTGCCCCCGGCTGTGTTTGAATGCGTCCTTGTTCATCATTAGACTGGCTTTCCAGCAGCACCCGGCCAGTCCGGGCCTTCAGCGAAAGGATATTCGGCCATGAAGAACCGGTTTTCAAAGAAGCATGAGCCTGTCCATCGCCCGTCCCGCAGGTGGTTCCTGCGCACATCCCTTGCGGCGGCCGGGGCGATGTCCCTGGGTGCGCCGGCCATTGCCCAGCAGCGCAATGCCAATGAGCGCCTGAGTATCGCCATTATCGGTGCGGGTGGACGCGGCGGCGGCAACCTGGCGGCAGTGGCGGGCGATCCCGGCGTCGACATTGTGGCGCTGTGCGACGTGTTCGAACCGGCCCTCGATGCCGCGGCGGAGAAGTTTCCCAAGGCGCGCAAATTCACGGACTTCCGGGAACTCTACGGCCATGCCAGTGAATTTGACGCGGTGGTAGTCAGCACATGCGAACACACCCATGCCTTCGCCACGTTGCCCGCCCTGCAACTGGGTAAACACGTGTTTTGTGAAAAACCCCTCACCCACAACGTCTGGGAAGCGCGTGTCATCCGCGAAGCTGCCAACCAAGCCAACGTCGCCACGCAAATGGGCACGCAGATACACGCCGGCGACAATTACCGGCGCGTCGTCGAGCTGGTCCAGACGGGCGCCATTGGCCCGGTCGGCGAGGTGCACGTCTGGGTGGGCCGTGCCTGGGGATGGCATGCCACCGAAGAAGAGGCCCGCGCTGCCAGCGATATCGTATTCGTGCAGGAGCGTCCGGCCACCGAGGACCCCATACCCGAGGGGTTGCACTGGGACCTCTGGCTCGGACCGGCGCCCTACCGACCTTTTAACGAGGTTTACTTCCCCGGCCCCAGATGGTACCGGTGGTGGGATTTCGCCAACGGCACCATGTCTGACCTGGGCTCGCATTGGATCGACCTGCCCTTCTGGGCTCTGAACCTGGACTATCCCCGCACCATCGAGGCCAGCGGCCCCCCTCCGCACCCCGAGCTCGCGCCCGCGTCCATGACTGTGGCCTACGAATACGGCGCGCGCGGCGAATTGCCCCCCGTCAAGCTCACATGGTACCAGGGAAACTACAAGCCCCAGATCCTGCAGGACGGCGGCATTCCCGCATGGGGCAGCGGCGTCCTGTTCGTGGGCGAAAAGGGCATGGTGCTCGCCGATTACAGCAAGCACATGCTTCTGCCCGAGGAACAATTCAAGGATTTCCAGAGACCGGAGCCGTTCATCCCGGCATCCCTGGGCCACCACGCGGAATGGCTTCACGCCTGCAAGACCGGCGCGCCAACAACCTGCAACTTCGAGTACGCGGGCTGGCTGACCGAGGCTAACCACCTGGGCAACGTGGCCTATCGGGTTGGCAAGAAGCTCGAGTGGGACCCCGCTAAACTCGAAGCAACCAACGCCCCCGAAGCGGCCCAGTTCATCCGCCGCGCATACCGCGAACCCTGGAAGCTGGTGTGACGCGCCAATTCGGGGCACCGCGGATGTTCGCGCCGTTTCGGCGCCAATCGCGAGGGCAATCCCTCGCCGGGAGCTGCGCCTTCTAAGACGTTACTCAGGTCCTCCGGGTACTCCGCCGGGCGTCGATGCTTCCTGACACCACACGCTCTGCTCTTTCAGATCGCGGCCGAGACGGTGACTCTTTCCGAAAGCCTCGGTAACGAGTTCCACGCGGCCGGCGCCGATTTCAAAGCCGCCCGGCAAATGTGCTTTCACCTCAGGCGCCTCGGCGCCGCGATAGGGCACAAG
>CAZFOG010000458.1:0-4635 GCA_964520685.1 uncultured Nitrospiraceae bacterium
CCAATTTCTGTATCTCGTCATATCAAAAGGAATAGGGGTCAGCAGCATCGCGGAGAGCATCACCGAAGAAATTGTACGCAATAACGACTATTAGCACTGGGATTGCCGGAAAAAGCAACCATGGGTAATGCAGAAGTACCGTGACGCGTTGTGCTTCCTCAAGCAGCACGCCCCAGCTCGTCATGGGCGGGCGGATTCCGAGCCCAAGGAAACTTAAGGCAGTTTCGCCCAGTATCATCCCAGGGATAGCCAAAGTCGAGACTACGATGATGTGGCTGTAGCATCCAGGCAGGAGATGGCGGAAAATAATGTGCCAGTCGCCGGCTCCGGCAGAGCGTGCGGCCATCACGAAATCTTGTTCACGATAAGAAAGCACTTTGCCTCGCACTTGTCGGGCAAGCCCTCCCCAACTGATTAGTGAGAGGATCACAGTGATTCCAAAATAGACTTTGATGCTCGACCAATCCGGAGGCAGCGCGGCCGCCAGGGCCATCCACAGTGGAATGCTGGGAAATGCAGATAACAATTCGATAAACCGTTGCACAAGCTCGTCGATCCAGCCTCCCCAGTAGCCCGAGGCCGTTCCCAGGATTGAGCCAAGAATCAAGCTTAGCATTACGCCAATGAGCCCGACGGTCAATGACACACGGCTGCCGTAGATGATGCGCGAGAGGAGGTCCCGCCCCATACGGTCGGTACCGAGGAGAAACATGGGTCCGTCGGAGCTGAACAGGTGAACCTTGCCGGAAGCATCCTTGTGGAGGAATTCCACTGGGAAGGTACGTGAAGAGTCCGGTGCGAACTCGAGTTCAAGGGTATCGGGGTTGCGGACGGATTTGAGCCCATCTACGTGAAGCCCCTCATTCCACGAAAGATGCATCTTTTGTGGCGGGACGTGCCGATACCGAACATCAATCGCGTTATAGTGATAAGGCGCAAAGAAGTTCGCAAAAGCAGCCACGAGGTAGAAAAGTGCCAGAATAAGACCGGAAACCAAGCCCATTCTGCTCTTTCGAAATCGCCGCCAAATCAATTGCCGGTAACTGAGTTCGCCGGGGTCGCCCGAGAGGACCTCGTGTGCTTGGAGCGCCAAAGGGTCCGCATGGTTCATACTCTTACTCATAGCGGATTCTCGGGTCGGCCCAAGCCAATGCAATATCGGCCAGCAGATTACCTGTCACCAGCAACAGGCTGTACATCATGATGAGCGTTCCGGCTAGATACACATCCTCGTTGAGGAGACTTTCGAGCAACAGGGGTCCCACCGTTGGCAGTCCGAGTACGATCGATACAATCGCATCCCCACCCAGAATGACGGGCAGACTCATTCCCAGGATGCTGATTAGGGGATTGATCGCAATGCGGACAGCGTGCCTGGTGATCACTACGCGCTCTTTGAGGCCTTTAGCGCGCGCTGTCTGCACAAACGGCTGTCCCAGTATGTCGAGCAAATTGCCGCGCATGATGCGTACTACTCCGGCCGTGCTGTTCAGCCCGACCACAAGCACCGGGATCCAGAGATGCTTGAGCAGGTCTATGAGTTTGTACACAGACCACGGGGCCCCCTGGTATGGTGTCGAAAACAATCCGTACAAGGGTATGTGGAGGACTCGGAATGAGAAGACCATCAGTCCCATCGCGACCAGAAAAGCAGGCAGAGACATGCCAATGAAGCTCAGAAACGTCACCGCGTTGTCCGACCATTTGTACTGGTGCGTTGCGGAGTAAATGCCCACAGGGATGGCGATCATATACGTGAAGAACAGCGAACAGACAGAAATGAGCACGGTGAATCCGACGCGATCCCATATGAGTTCGTTTACCTCTTGCTCATACTGGAAAGATTCACCAAAATCACCCCGAACAAAGTGCGAGATCCATTTGAGGTAGCGCTTCCACATCGGTTGGTCAAGGCCGTAACGCGCACGTAATTCGTCGGCGCGTGCCATTGAACTACTGTCACCATACTGCATCTGTAACTGTGCGATTTTTCGATCCAGGAAATCGCCGGGCGGCAGTTGCACGAGAACAAAGCTAATGATGGATACGGCGAGCAAGGTTGGGACAGCAATCAAGCAACGCCGGATGATATGCGCCGTCATTGAGTTGCCTCCTGAATATAATACTGTTCGGGGTAGGATGTGGCCGGATGCGCAATGGCCCAAGGGCCCAGAATGCCGTCGGTGGGCACGTTGTGGAAATGATTGCCGACGAGCACGGGGTGCGGCTGGCGCCCCACCGTCCCCAAGTGAAAGGGGCCCTGTTCGATGTGTATGCGCACGGCATCGCGAACGTATTGGTGCCTTTGTGCGGGGTCCTTCTCTTGCTTGATAGCATCGTATAGATCAATGAGTTCTTTCATCGGCCCGGTGGGCGCTTCCCCTTTTTCGCCGCCTGTCTCGTACCATTTTCCAACCAAGGGGTGCCAGTACCGGGGTGTAGTTGGGAAGACCCAATCCGGATAGGTGAAAAGGTCCATCTCTGATTCCCAAAACGTGCTGATGGTAAACTCTCCCAAGTTCCTGCGAAGGTCCAGTTCACTAACCGATGGCGTGAATGGAATCGCTTGAATTCCCAGTTCCCGCCACCCTTCCGCCACAATGAGACCGACATCATTGTGTTGTGAACTCAGGTTTGAACTGGGCAAATCCATGATGAACGAGAGCCGCTTGCCGTCCGGTCGCAGACGAAATCCCTCGCTGTCGCGCTGGGTGAGGCCAATGTCGTCAAGAAGTGCGTTGCCCTTAGTGAGGTTAAATTCGGCATCGGCACGCTCCCATTCGCGGAACAAGGCTTGGCCGGCCTCATCGGCGAAGTGCCAACTCTCGCGCGTCACCGTCGCTCCCTGCGGTTCTGAAAGTCCCTTCCAGGCGATCTGGTTGCATTTCTCGCGGTTGATGCCCAGGGCCAGGGCCTTACGAAACCGCTGGTCCCGTATCAGTTCGCGAATTACGGGGTCGGGCGCGGACCAATTCAAGAGAATCGCCGGGTTCCCTCCGAATCCTGTCCTCCAACGGAGAATCCGGTATTTGCCTCGCTGTCGCCCTTCCATGAACAAGGCTAGATCACGCAACTCGAGGTGCCTGAAATCGCAGTCGATCTCACCGGACAATAACTGCATAACGCGAACTTGAGGGTCTGTCACAAGATTGCTTGTGACTTCATCAATGTAGGGTAGCTGTCGACCAAGTTCATCGACAACGTAGTAATAGGGATTGCGTTCGAAGCGTATACGGAAACCGCCTTTCTCACATTCGGCCAGACGCCACGGCCAGAGCGAAGGTCGTTCGGGATTTCGGTGGCTCAGGTCCCGTCGTTCGAACTCGACGAAATCGGAGTACTCGGAATTGTGGTCTGGATCAAACTGGCGCATATAGTGCTTCGGGATGTTGTATTCATCACACCACCAGTGCCCTGTTGCCAGCCACAGCGGAACCAGCCAGTTGGGTCCAGCGAACCGCATGACGATCGTGTTTTCATCGGGGGTCTCGACTGCCATGGGCTTACCGTCCACACGACACCAGACCGGTGGGATATAGCGGTGGCGTTTGTCCAGACAGAGCTGGTACCAGTACGCGAATGACTCGGATGTATAGGGGTGTCCATCCGACCAGCGCACCCCTTTCCGGAGGTGCAGCGTCAAGATTGAGCCGTCCTCGCTGAACTCCCACGATTCAGCCAGCCCGGGTTCGAGGTCCTGGCAATCGTAGCGCCAGCGGATAAGCGGCGCATATCCAGCAGTCATTTTCCATGGGCCGAATTCCGGCTGGGCGTGGAGCCTATGCCACGTACCGCCGTACACTCCCGGTCCTTCATAGCCCGGGTAGTCGTTTTGAGCCACCAGCGGTCTTTCCGGAAGGCGTTGTTCCAGGGGAGGCAGTTCTCCCGCGGCCACTTGCTCTGCGAGCATCGGCGCTTCCTTGGCATCAAGTCCATGAGGCAACTCCGTCGGGGTGGTTCGCGCGGTGTCTGGTGCCAGACAACGCGGCAGAGCAATCAGAAGCAGAACCGCCAAGGCCGCCCAAAGACGGTTTGTTACCTGGGTGCAACTCTTCAATCCGGGCATCCTATTCCTTTGAGTTCCAGGGTGTCGGTGAGGTGACAGGCAGCCTTCGTGCCCTGCTCCAAATCGCGAAGTGCCGGAATCTCGTTCCGGCAGATATCGGTGGCGTAACGGCACCGGGGATGAAATGGGCAGCCTGAAGGCGGGTTGGCTGCATCGGGGACTTCTCCGCTCAGGCGAATGCGTTTTCGCTGGCGCTGTTCAAGAGGATCGGGGAGCGGGACCGCCGACAACAATGCCTCGGTGTAGGGGTGGCGGGGCGTCTTGTACAGCGTCTCCGAGTCGCTCACCTCGACGATGCGACCCAAGTACATGACGGCGACCCGGTCACTGACGTGCTCGACAACGCTGAGATCATGCGCGATGAAGATGCACGAGAATCCCAGCGAATCTCGTAACCTGGCCAGGAGGTTCAAGATCTGTGCTTGCACGGAAACGTCCAAAGCAGAAACCGGCTCATCGGCGATGATCAACTGAGGCTGTAAGGCCAGCGCACGGGCGATTCCGATGCGCTGACGCTGGCCGCCGCTGAATGCATGTGGATACCGGCGCATGTCATGCCTCCGCAGCCC
>CAZFOG010000459.1:0-2633 GCA_964520685.1 uncultured Nitrospiraceae bacterium
CTCATTGAACCACTTCACGGTACCGGTAGGCATAGTCGTAACTCCGTATGCAAACTAAAGGCCCCTTCATGCTTATCCATTCGACCACAGTCTCTTACGTCTGTCAAGGGGTATTCCGCATTTTCCTGTTTTTTCCGCCCCCGGGTCATGTCCGAGGATCGCGGAAAACCCGCCGATTTTGGCCCCTCCGGGACGTGCAATCCCCCGCTTGAACGCACGCGGCCGCAAGGCCACAATGGCGATCAGAGTCGTTGGAAACGGCGACAGGGTTCGCCTTGCATCCGCTTTGACAGAAAGGGGATAATTTCCTATGGCTAATCTCGGACTTCGGCTGCAATGTCTTATAGTTGCTATGGTTACGCTGTTTCCCCTGGTGGCCCGCGCGAGCGGTATGCCATGGTATTCGGAAGCCCAGTGGCGCATCTGGATGGAAGTACCGGAGCCTGCCGGCTCCAGCCAGACGGGAGATACACGCCCTGCGCGTGTCGTGTTGAACTTCGCCGAGATCGTGGCGTCCTCAGGCCTGTCCGGAAAAGTGCTGCCGGACTCGATACGGGTTGTGCCGTGCGACCCTCAGACCGGGCAGCCCTTCCCGGCCCTGCACGGCGCGGGCAACGTCGAGGCCCCTCACCGCTTTGATAATGCCGGTCTGCGAGACCACAGCTACATGTACAACCTCATCAGCGACACTCAGCAGGGCGAGTTGGTTTGGATACACCGGCAGACCGGTTCTCAGCCATCCCTGTATGCGGTGTACTTCGACATCGCACCGGATGAGACTCCTCTGCCTTCCACGCTGCCGCGTCCGATGCTGGGCGATATCGATGTTCTGTACGCGCGCGAAGGCATGCTCTCGAGCCTGTACCATACCCGCCCCGCCGTTGGCGATTGGAATGAAGACGGCCTGACCGATCTTCTCGTCGGCAACATCCTGGGACACATCTTCTTTCACGAAAACATGGGGAGCCCGCAATTGCCGGCGTTTCGAACGGGCGAGATGATGCGGGCGGCCGCGGAGGTGCTCGACGTGGGCTTCTACGCAGCGCCGTGCGCCGCCGATTGGGACTCCGATGGCGACCTCGATCTGGTGTGCGGGGCCGATGGCGGGCAGGTACTCTGGTTCGAGAACACGGGTTCACAACTGGCAGCGGCAACACCGGTACTGGCTAACGGCGCACCCATCATCACGCCGGCCCAACCTTGTCCGGAAACGCCTTTTTTCACGAAGGATTATGTCCCTGTACCGGAAGTGGTCGATTGGGACGGCGATGGCGACATGGACTTGCTCGTGGGCGGCTATGTTACCGGGATCGTGTTTTATTTCGAGAACATGAACAACGCGGCGGGAGTACCGGCACTTGAGGCCCGAGGCCCTCTGGAAGCAGATAACGGTCCCATCGAGGTGCTGTGGCAGGCGGCGCCCTGCGCGGCGGATTTCGATGGCGACGGCGACCTCGATTTGCTCTGCGGCACCATGGACCACCGCGTGCATGAGTCTCGAAAGACCAGTTGGCCATCGTTCTTCTATTACGAGAACGTGGGCACGCGCACGGCCCCCCAACTGGTCCGTCGCGCCTTTCCGCTCGACGAAAACATCGACAACCTCACCAATCCCCGCGTGGTCGATTGGGATGCCGACGGCGATTTGGATGTCATCGTGGGCGTAAACCACGTAGTGCGGCTTCTGGTGAACGCCGGCACTCCCACGCGCCCCCAATTCAAGGCCCAGCCGCCGCTGACCCTCCCCTGGATGCCCCGCGTCATGGCCGGATTCGCCGCGCCACCCGTTGACTGGGACAACGACGGCGACATCGACTTTATCCTCAGCGGAAGCCGTACAGCGCGGTTTCTGGAGAATGTTAGAGATGGAAACCCGCCCGAGTTCGAAGAAAGGGATCTCGTCTCCGCGAACGGAACGGTCATCTCGCATGAATTCCTCCTCGGCGACGACCACAGTTTCGCCGAGGCCTTCGACTGGGATGCCGACGGTGACCTCGACTACCTCCTTGGCAATTCCGCCGGCGACGTGTGGTGGTACGAAAACATTGGCACCCCCGAACGGTGGAAACTCGCCGAAGGCCGGCAGTTCCTGCTCGATTCGGGCGCTCCTGTCCATGTGGGCCTGCCCCTTGATGTGCCCATGACGGACTTCGCGACCCACTCGGGCAACCGCTCCGACCCCGCGCCGGGCGATTTCGACGGCGACGGCGACCACGATGTGGCCGTATCGGATGCCTATGGTAAAGTCACTTATTTCGAAAACGCCGGGACCAACAGGGAGCCTCTATTCGCGACAGGTATCGAATTATTCGCCGGGCAAGGCCGTTGCGTGATGGCCGCCGCCGACTGGGACGCCGACGGCCTTCTCGACCTGCTCCCCTCGTGGACCGGCGACGGCCTCTGGTTCTGCCGGAACGTCGGCACCGCCACCGAGCCGCGTTTCGAGAAAACCCGGCAATACAGCCTGCCCTGGATTCCTTATCCCCACCCCTATCCCATCGATTGGAACCGCGACGGCGATCTGGACCTCATCCTCGCCTGCTCCTACTCGTTCTGCTATTACGCCGAGCGGTCTTTCCTCGATGGCGGATATGCCGAAGCGGAAATCATCAGCGAACCTGAACGTCGGCCAC
>CAZFOG010000459.1:2733-4628 GCA_964520685.1 uncultured Nitrospiraceae bacterium
CTGCTTACCCTTGCGCTGCTGCTCGTTATCACCCAGGCACATGGGCTGGATGTATGCGAAAAGCCGGACGGCTTCAAGCCCATGTTCGACGGGGAGACCCTCAAGGGCTGGAAGACTGCCGGTAACTGGGTCGTGCAAGACAACGGCGTGGTCACGCTGATTCCGCGGGCGGGCGAAACGGGCTGGCAACGGTTCGATGCCTACCTCATGACCGAACGCAAGTACCAGGACTTCATCCTCGACCTCGAATTCAAAATCGAGAAGGAGGGCAACTCCGGGGTATTTCTGCGCGTGAAAGACCCCCTGGACCCTGTCGAGACAGGAATGGAAGTCCAGATTCTCGATACCCACGGCAAAGAAGACCCCGGCCACCACGACTGCGGCGGGGTCATCCGCACCGCCGCCCCGTCCAAGAACATGGCCAAACCGGCGGGCGAGTGGAACCGCTACATCATCACCTGCAAAGGCAACCACCTCAAAGTCGTGTTGAACGGCGAAAAGATCATCGACCTCCAACTCGACCAGTCCGCTATGAAAGACCGCCCCCTCGAAGGCCACATCGGTTTCCAGGATGAAGCCAAGCGCGTCTGGTACCGAAACGTGAAGATCACGGAATTGGATAAGGAAAGCGCCAACTAGCGGGCAACCTCGATAAAGAAAGTAGCCAGGATGCCGATAATATCCCGCCTTTTCGGAGTACTTTTGTTGTTGGCCACGGTCTGCGTGGCGGCCACGGGAGAAGAGCCCTTGGTGCTCACGGGCCAGGTCCAGGTGCGGTGTGAAACCGGCTCCAAGCCGGTGTCCCTGGCCGTTGCGGACCTGCTGGCCGACCTGGAAAGAGTGTTGAGCACACCGTCCCGATTGGTCACGGCGAATGAAGCCGCCCAGATCGTGATCGACACCGATTCGGCCGTAGGGGATTCCGAACACTGGGTCCGGCACGTCTCGGCAGGCGCGGTGACCATCACCGGAAGCGATGCCCTTGGAACCATCTACGGCATCTATGCGTTTACCGGGAGCGAACTGGGCGTTGACCCGTTGTGGGCTTGGAAAAGCCTGCCGCCCGAACCCAAGCCGAGCATAACTGTCGCTCCAGGCCGCACCGAAGCTACCAGACCGGTCTTTCGCTATCGAGGCTGGTTTGTGAATGACGAAGATCTCCTCACGGAATGGCAGGAGCCGTCCGGTCCGCGGTTCATTCACTATCCTTACTACCAACAGGTCATTTCGCTTGACGTGGCCGACCAAATCTTCGAAGCACTCCTGCGCTCCGGAGGAAACCTGATCATTCCCGCGTCATTCGTAGATGTCATGAATCCCCCCGAGGCGGCCCTTGTCCGCAGAGCGGCCCAACGCGGACTGTATGTCACGCAGCACCACATCGAACCTCTGGGCGTCAGCCATTTCGGGTTCGAGAACTACTGGGAGCGCAAGGGCGAAAGAAAGCCCTATGCCTACGGCAGCGACCCCGAGAGCGTCCGCGAAGTATGGCGCGCCTTTGCAGAGAAATGGGTTGAACTGGCCGGCGACCGCGTCATCTGGCAGTTGGGACTTCGCGGCAAGGGCGACAGGGCCATCTGGGATAGCGACAACACCGTAAGCCGCGCCGAGGCGGGCCGGTTCATCAGCCGGGCGATTGCCGAACAGTGGGACATCGTCTGCGATGCCGACCCACGCCCCACACCGCCTGCCACAACGACCCTCTGGCTGGAAGGCTCGGAATTGATGAGCGAAGGCAGCCTGACCTTCCCGGAGCAGGTGACTATCATCTTCGCCGATCAAGGCAACAACCAGCAGATGCAGGAAGACTTTTTCAAGACGCCACGCCTGGCCACCCGGGAGTACGGTGTCTACTATCACATCGGCTTCTGGGGAAGCGGGCCCCATCTGCTCCA
>CAZFOG010000460.1:0-4621 GCA_964520685.1 uncultured Nitrospiraceae bacterium
GTGCGAACCCGGTCACACAATCCCCCATTTGGTGAGGCAAGCGGCCATAGGGCGTCCCCGAGGGGCGGACCGTTCTGCGAGGACCCCGGAACGGGGTCCAATTTGAGTAGCCGCGGGCGTAGCCCGTGGAACAGGAACGATGCCGATGGCGGTGCCGATAGCGATCCCGATTTCGATCCCGATCCGGAGATCTCCAATCGCCGGGTAAACCGCAGAGACACGCTTCGAGAGCATTTACTGCAGGGTGCGAACCCGGTCACACAATCCCCCATTTGGTGAGGCAAGCGGCCATAGGGCGTTCCCGAGGGGCGGACCTTCCTGCGAAGACCCCGGAACGGGGCCCAATTTGAGTAGCCGCGGGCGCAGCCCATGGACCACCGCACCATGTGAGCGACCCAACCCCGGAACGGGGTTGAACAAGCCCGGAGCCATTTGTTGAACCCCAGGGTTCTGGACAATGGAGAAGGGCTGTGATCCCGGGGCCGCGTCACGCTTGACCGCGTGCCTTGCCCCGGGCTACTCAAATTCGACTCCTCCGGAGTCGTTTGCGCACGGTTCGAAGCCAGCGCCAACAGACCGGCCGTTTGCAGGACAGTGAACCATGAGCCATTCGGCTCACCCGTAGACGATGAAAATGGGGGGTTGACGGGCGAAACCCTCGCACATGGACCCACACGGACCTACACGGACCTACAAGGACGGGGATACACCCGGTTTTGGAATTTTCGAGGTAGCGAAGCATGAGCTGTTTGGCTCACCCATCGACGATGAAAATTGGTTAAATAAAAACCTCGAGGCAGACCCGTCTCGCTCCTGCGTCGCTCGCTTGGGTCAGTTTCGGTTTTTGGAATTTTCGAGGCCGCCGCGTGCGCATCTGGTTGCGGCTACGCCGCGGTGGGCGGCTGGTCTCGCGGTGTGGGCGCTCGAGAGCGGTGTGCAACCGTAGACCCCCGGCAGTGCTCTTTCCACCGGCACCCGCCCTGCGGAGGTTTTCTCGGTTTACCGATTGGCGGCAGAATACATCTGGAATTGGAGCGGCTTTACTGGTAAAATACCACTGACAAGGGGGTCGTATGGCGTGAGCGCACGCGGGCTCGAACGTCGTTTCCCGCTCGAGGGGTTGCACAGCGGGTGACGGGAGAACTGATATGAGTGTGTGCGCCTATTGCGAAGCGCCGATCGCAGTGCAACGGGGTATGGGCTCCGACGGGGAGGCCTATCTCTATGCATGTCCCGCGTGTCTGAATGTCTCGGTCCTTCGAAAACGCTCGAACGGGCTCTGGGCGGACCGTCTGGAAACCACGCCGGACGTCCGGGAAACGATTCCTGCCGGCTCAGTACCCGCGGAAATCCTGGGCCGTCTCCGCAAAGCCGCTGACGACCTTCCCATGCTGCCCGAGGTGTGCCAGCGGGTGGTTGGCCTGGCCCACGATCCACTGTCCACCATGTCGGACATTGCCGACGCCATCAACCAGGACCCGGTGATCGCCACCAAACTGCTGCGCCTCGCCAACAGTGTGGCTTTCGGGGGGACGCAGGAAATCACGAACCTGGATCAGGCATGCGCCCGGCTCGGGCTCAAGGAAATCGTGCGCACCGTGCAGGCCATCGCCTACAGCGGGTTGTACCGGGCCGCAAAACCGTCTCAGCGTGCAACGCTGCAGGCCCTCTGGCGCCATACCATCGCAACCGCGCAGGCCGCTCACGAAATCGCACGCATCAAATGCCCGGAAGACGCCGAGGAGCTTTTCATGGCCGGGCTCGTGCACGATCTGGGGGCCGTCGTGCTGGTTAACATCATCGCTCACAGTCCCGTGACCCTCGCAAGCCGTTTGCGTAACGAACCGGAACTCGCCCACAATTTCGAGGTCAAATTTCACGCCCTGGCAGGAATTCACGTCGTTTCCGAACGCAACCTGCCGAACACCTTCGCATTCACCACGTTCTTCCATCCCGACCCCCAGGACGTGCCGGTGCCCGAATCCCGAAAACCCGTCCTGATTGTGCACGTGGCCGAACGCGTGGCCGAAACGTGTGGTTACGGGTTTGACGGCGGCGCGGAAGTGCTCAGCATTGAAGACCCGGATGTGGCCGAGCTGGCCCTGTCCATCGAGGAGCTCGAGCGGGTGCAGGAAAGAGTGTCCGAAGCGGTCGAGTCGCTCCTCGAAGTCGTCGCGGAGTAGGCACGCCGCAGGTTCGAGCCTGCGGTTACTCGAGGAACCGGACACTCACATCGCCTGCGGTGTCATTGTCCGCAAAAACCTCGACGGGCTTTCCCGGTTCCTGTACCCACACCCGGAGCATCCCCTCTCCTGCTGGCAGCGCAAACATCCCCGACCGCTCGCCGGGGCCCAGCACGCGCACCATTTCCTGGTTCTGGATGGCCACGTGAAGGGTCCCCGGGGCCGTGGATTCGCCGCGCTCGAAGACCAACTCATACAAACCGGCCCGCTCGACGTATACAGGCCACCCGCACGGCCGTTCGCCGGTATGCGACTGGTCCTGATACCGGCACAAACAGACGGGGTTTTCGTGGGGCGAACCCAGATGGATTCGCCCGGGCGCGAATCCGCGCGTGGCCTTTACATCGTCGTACCACGCGTCGTAGGCTGACTTGAGGGCCGCCACGATTTCCGGATGTGCGGTCGCCAGATTCTTCTGCTCGCCAGGGTCCTCCTCGAGGTCATACAGCTCGAACACGGGCCCCTTCCCGGGGTCCAAGGCTTCCAGGTGGAACGTGCCGGGGTTGCACACAAGTTTGTGACGCTGCGTCACCACCGCCGCGTTGTGATACCGCCCAGGCGACAATCCCCGGTGGCACTGGAAGAACAGCCGTCTGTCCGCGGGATTCTTCCCCCGTCCCCGTAACAGCGGTAGCAGGCTCACCCCATCGAGCGGCGACTCCGCGGGAGGCGCGACCTGGCACGCCTCGAGGATGGTCGGCGCCAGGTCGATATGCGCGGCGATCGCATCCGCGCGGCGCTTGCCTTTGAGTACCGCCGGCCATTGCAGGAAGCACGGAACGCGAATGCCGCCCTCATAGACCGACGATTTCCGCCCCCGAAGCTCTGCCGTGTACCGTTCCTGCTGGGGGCCGTTGTCGCCAAAGAAGAGCACCAGTGTATCGTCACGCAATCCCTGCCGCTCGAGCCACTCGAGTAATTTCCCGATGTTGTCGTCGATGTTCGCGATCATGCCGTAGACGCGGGCGGTGGTGTCGTCAAGTCCCTGGGCTGTGAAAGGCGCGACGTATTCCGGGGCAATCTCGAGGGGCGTATGGGGCGCATTCAGGGCCAAATACACGAAGAAGGGCCGGTCTTGGCTGGCCGCGATAAACGCGCGCGCGGCTTCGAAGAACACATCCGTACAGTATCCCTCGGCCTGGTCCGGCTCGCTCCCCCGCCACAGTTTGGGGTTCTGATAACTGTTGGGCTGGTCGGGGGGTTGCCCGATGCCGCCCGCCTTGTGCCACAGGCACGTGTCGAATCCCTGGTCCTGAGGCCGCATCGGGTAATTGTCCCCGAGGTGCCACTTGCCAAACAGGCCCGTGGCGTATCCCGCCGCGCCCAGCATTTCGGGGAGCGTAATCTCGCCGCCATCCATCTTGGCCCCGCCGCGGTACGTATGAAGGACGCCCGTCCGGTAATGGTAACGGCCCGTGATGAAACTCGCCCGCGTCGGCGCACACACGGGACTGCAGTAAAAGCGCGCCAGGGAGATTCCGTCCTGCGCAAACCGGTCAAGATGGGGGGTGCGGATGTGGGGATTGCCATGGATGCCCACATCGCCGTAGCCCAGATCGTCGGTGAGAATCACAATGACGTTAGGCCGCTTCCAATCGGCGTGTTCAGGCTCCGGGACTGCCGGAACGAACACCTCCTCGGGGCGGTGCTGGCAGCTCATCGCGAGCGCTCCTGCTCCCAGGCCCAGGCTCCTCAGAAACGCCCTTCGCGAAGTTCCAGGCATATCGCTTCCTTTTACTTGTATCCGGTATGGATCCCCTCTGCGAATCTGGCTTCATCATACCCAAGTGACCGCCCTCCGAGAAAGCCTCCGGGTCTTCTGTGTTGGTTTGCGGGCCTTGTGCCGTTCCCTGACCGTGCTGGGTTTGGGTTGAACAGCGGAAAGGAGGAATCTGGATGGCGGATTGCATCCGCCGGTAATCCATGGCGGGCTGGAAAACCCGCCCTCTGTTTCCGGCCCGACGCGCAAACGATGTCTGCGGCCGTGCAGAGCGGGAGATCCGGATGCAGGCGAGACGTCTGCGCTACAATCATGAGCAGGATGCTCATGCCACGTCGAAGTCCGCGCTTCGGCAGGGTTGTTGGTTGAGGGGTCGAGTCTTCGGGATGCGGCAAGCTGCCGCATCTACGTTGCTGCCGCGGTTCGTTCAGGCCTCTCTCCGTCCACGCGGTACACCCGGTCCACCCGGGTTCCTGGGGAGGCGCGCAATCCCGGTGCGGCGTGCGCGCCAGTTCCGGACTGGACGCGCACGCACAGTGTCTTCGCCAACTATCCCGCGATGCACGCCCGGCGCGAAACCAGGCGTCCTGAGCGGCAGTCTCTGGAGCGCTCCTCAGCCGTTACTGCCTTCCGGCTTGGCGGCTCCTTCGGCCACTTT
>CAZFOG010000461.1:0-4539 GCA_964520685.1 uncultured Nitrospiraceae bacterium
CGTCAGCGGGGTACAGTGGCTCATCTCGGACGGTCACGCCGGGATCCGGGCCGCGGTGCGCACCCAATTCACCGGGGTGGCATGGCAACGCTGCTGGACGCATTTTATGCGCAATGCGATGGCGAAAGTGGGCCATAAGCACAAGGATGCCTTCGCCAAAGAACTCAAAGCGGCGCGCAAATTCGACGATGTGAAGACCTGCCTGATGGAGGCCGAACGTGTTGCCCAACGTTGGGAGAAGGACTATCCTCGCGCCGCCCAACAGATCCGCGAGCAGTTCGAAGAGACCCTGGCCGTCCACGACCTGCCCCCGGAACACCGCCGGCGGGTCTACACGACCAACATCATGGAGCGGCTCATGAAGGAAATTAAGCGAAGGACCCGCGTCGTGGGCATCTTCCCCAACGAAGCTTCCTGCGATCGGCTCGTCGGCGCGCACCTCCTTGAGCGCGATGAGACGTGGCAGTGCGAGCGCATGCGTTACCTGGTGATGGAACATCTCGAGGAACCGGTACCGAAGACCAAGACCGCAAAGAGGACCGCGGCATAACTGTACTAGTATTGCGAACCCCTCCCCCGGGGGAGGGGGTGAACAGGCCCGGAGAACAACAAAAGGAAACCAGCTGCTTCGAGACCACCAAGGCACTTTTACAGAAACTTCTTGACGCGGGCTGTCCGTATTCTTTCTCACTTCCCACTTCATACTTCTCACTTCTCAATTCATCAGCCATGACTAAGAACACGCAAACCACCCTCGTTTCGCCAGCCGCCGGTCATGGGCTCCTTGACCCTGTTTCGGGGGTTTTGCTAGGGTTCCAACTTTACGAAGGCCGACACGTCTGGGGGATTGTTGTGAACCGGTATGTCCGAGCGCTCGTCATTATTCCGGCACTGCTGCTTCTTCCCCGTCCATGTCTCGCCGCCGAGGATTCGGGTCACGCCGTTTCGATGAAATGGGAAGAACTGCCTGGACTGCCCGAGCCTATGGGAGGGCAGTTCGTGGGGGTTCACAACGGCGCCGTGGTCGTCGCGGGGGGGACGAAATGGGAAGGGTCCTTTCTGGCGGGCGGCACCAAACACTGGCTCGACTCGATCTTTGTGTATTCCTTGCCCGAGGGAACGGGCAAGAAGGCCGGTGTTGTGGGCGCTCTCGAAGAGTTGTTCCGTTTCAAGGCGAGGACTCCCGTGAGCGAAGTGGTGAAGACCGGGAGCTGGCATGAAGCGGGTCGTCTTCCGTTCCCGCTGTCGTATGGTGCGCCGGTCACCACCGGCAAGGGCGTGGTCTGCATCGGCGGGATGCACGGTGCGCAGTATTACGACACCGTCCTGTTACTGCAATGGGACGGAGAGAAGGTCCTCCAGTCTGATTTGCCGTCTTTGCCCCGTCCGATGGCATTGGGCTGCGGGGCGGCCCTCGGCAATGTGGTGTATGCAGGGGCGGGACAGAGTGGCCCGGATACCGACCTGAACGCGTTCTGGCGGCTGGACCTGGACAAACCGGGCGGCGGCTGGGAGGCGGTGGAGCCATTGCCCGGACCTGCGAGAATTCTCCCTGTCGCGGCGGCGCAGGATGGTTCACTGTTCGTCTTTTCCGGTGCGGCATTGCGCCAGGACGCCTCGGGGCGCGATTACCTGACCGATGCGTACCGGTACACCCCCAAGAAAGGGTGGGCGCGCCTCGAACCGTCGCCGCGTCCGGTCGCAGCCGCTCCGGCCATTGCCTGGGGCGACACGCACATCCTGATCTTCAGCGGGGACGACGGCGAGCTGGTAGACCAGATCGCCGAACTGGGGGACGAGCATCCCGGTTATCCGCTGGGAGTTCTTGGATACCATACCGTGACGAATACTTGGACGACGTTTGGCGAGATTCCGGATTCGCTTTTGACGACAACGGGCGTTCCATTTCAGCGCGGGGTCTTGGTTGCCGGGGGTGAACCGAAACCCGGACAACGCGAGCGGCGGGTGCTTTGGGGAGTGCCCGAACGGGCGCGCAAGGCCTTTGGATGGCTCGACTATACGGCCATCGGCGTGTATTTCGTGGTTCTGGTGATCATGGGAATCTACTTCTCCAAGCGCGAGAAGAATACCGACGACTTCTTTCTGGGCGGGCGCCGCGTGCCCTGGTGGGCGGCCGGAATCAGCATCTACGGCACGCTGTTGAGCGCCATCTCGTTTCTGGCGACGCCGGCCACGTCGTATAAGGGCAACTGGATCTACGCGGTCGGCAACATGCTTATGCTGGTGGTGGCGCCTATCGTGATCTATTTCTATCTGCCCTTCTTCCGGCGGCTCAATGTGACCACCGCATACGAATACCTAGAGAAACGCTTCAATCTGGCGGTGCGGATGTTTGGGAGTACCGCGTTCACAATCTTCCAGCTCGGGCGCATGGGGATCGTGCTGCTATTGCCTGCGCTGGCCCTGTCGGCGGTCACGGGGATCGACCTTCGGATTTCCATCCTGGTCATGGGCGTTTTGTGCACGTTCTATACCGTGCTGGGGGGGATCGAGGCGGTTATTTGGACCGACGTTTTGCAGGTGGCCGTGCTTCTCGGTGGCGCATGGATGTCTTTTTTCCTGATTTGTTCCTCCGTGGATGGCGGATTCGTTGGGATGGTTCAGACGGCCTACGCTGACGGGAAGTACCATCTGGTGGACTGGGGATGGGACATCACGCAAAAGGTGTTCTTCGTGGTGATCCTCGGGCGTTTTCTGGAAGCGTTAATCCCCTATACCACGGACCAGACGGTGATTCAGCGGTACCTGACGACGTCTTCCGAGAAACAGGCTGCCCGGTCAATCTGGACCGGCGCCCTGTTCAGTCTCCCCAGTTTCATGATCTTCTTCAGCATCGGGACGGCGCTGTATGTTTTTTACCGGCAACATCCCGGGCAATTGGATCCAAATCTGACGACTGACCAGATCTTCCCCCTGTTTATCGTGCAGCAATTGCCGGCGGGGATCGGCGGGCTGGTGGTGGCGGCGGTGTTCGCGGCGGCGATGTCGTCGCTGGACAGCAGCATGAACAGTGTGTCGGCGGTGTTGGTGACAGACTTCTACCGCCGGTTCAGCGGAGGCGGGAACGAGGCAACCGCTATGCGGCTGGCGCGCACGTCGACGGTCATGCTTGGGGTGTTTGCCACGATAATCGCCCTGTATATGGCCGTAAGCGAAATCACGGGGCTGTGGGAGAAGTACATGGGCATCATCGGGCTTTTTGGCGGCAGCCTGGCCGGGATTTTCGCGTTGGGCATTTTCACCCGGCGCGCTCACGGGATAGGCGCCCTGCTCGGTGCGGTAGTGGGCGCAGGCGTTCTGTATTATGTCCAACGGTACACGCAGGTGAGTTTCCTGCTCTATTCAACCACGGGAATCCTGATAAGTTTCAGTGTGGGATATATCGCCAGCCGGCTCATTCCGGTTCCGTTGAAAGATGTCACCGGCCTTACTTGGGCAACCCTCGGAAAGCGTCCGGATGAAGAGTAAACCTCAATGCTGCCATTCAGCAGTGGAAGTGAATCATGAACTACAAGCAATTGGGTAAATGGGGGGTACGCATCAGCGCGCTGGGCATGGGCACGGATATGAACCTGGGCGAGCGCTGCGACGAAGCCATGTCGCGCGAAATGGTGAAGATTGCCTACGAAGCGGGCGTGAACTATTTCGACACGGCAGACGGCTACGGCCATGGCAACGCCGAAACCATGCTCGGGAAATGTCTCGCGGAATACCCCCGAAACGAGTTGTTTGTGCTTACCAAGGTGGGGGGACGGTGGCGCGAAGGCCCCAATGCGTCCGGCCTGTCGGCGAAACATGTCCGCGAAAGCTGCGATGAAAGCCTGCGCAAACTCCGCATGGACTATGTCGACGTGCTGATGTGCCATCGTCCGGACCCCGACACCCCGCTGGAAGAGACAGTGCGCGCCATGGATGATCTGATTCGCGCGGGCAAGATCCTGTATTGGGGCGTGAGCAACTGGCCCGCGGGCCTGTTGGCAAAGACCAATGCCGTGGCGCGCGCACTGGGCGCGCGCGAGGTGGCTGTTAACGAGCCGCGTTACAACCTGGTATACCGGTATCCCGAAGCTCTCATATTTCCAACCACGCGCGCGGAGGGCATGGGAAACGTTACGTTTTCCCCCCTCGGCCATGGGTTGCTTGCGGGCATCTACAAGCCGGGGCAGGCCCCTCCAAGCGGTTCACGCGCGGCGGTGGACGGCCAGAATCCGGTCACGCGGGGACTCTACTTCCGAGAGGATCGCATCCAGAAAGCACAGGAGTTCACGGGGATTGCCGACGGCCTGGGGGTATCGGCCGCGGAGCTGGCCATTGCGTGGGTGTTGCGCCAGCCCGATGTCACCGGTTGCATCGTGGGAGCGTGGCGGCCCGAGGAATTGGCGCTGGACCTCAAAGCCGCCGCGTTGTCCATTCCCGAAGCCGTGCTGGCGAAGCTCGACGAGTTATTCCCGCCGCCGGTGGTGCCCTCGCTCTAGGTCTGAAGCGGCTCGTTTGACCTTGGCCGCCTCAGGCGGACGG
>CAZFOG010000462.1:0-4519 GCA_964520685.1 uncultured Nitrospiraceae bacterium
CGCCTTCGGTTTCGGCTGAAGGACGCGGACCTCTTCAGCTACCGGGTCGAGTGAGTTCCGATGGCATGAAAGTGGCATTCAGAAGGTGAGCCTGGGCGCTCCTGGCAGAAACAAGAGCGCGTGCGCAGCCACCAATACCACCTGCGTTCCCAGCAACCAGCGGCCTTGGCTTGTGGTGTGGCGCGTGAAAATCTTCAGTCCCAGAGGCAACAAGAAGTAGATGTAGTAGACCAGCACGAACAGGGGGATGCCTGACGTACCCATGCCGTTATCCGTCGATGCATGGAAGAAAGCTTCAACCGGCCCGCGGATGGCGCCAAGCAGACCCATCGGGGGCCCCATGACGGCAAGAAATCCGTAAAGGAGCAGATTGCCCGCCCCGCGGGGAGCATTCCCGGGGTCGTTAATGGAGTCCGCAAGCAGCGCGTACCCAACAACGCCAAGTGCGGCCAGGCCAAGGAAGACGATGAGCACACGACGGTAAACCGGGATGGCCCGGACCCGTGTTCTCCACCGACCGGGGGTCTTGCGGGATTCGGAGCTTACCGGGGCCTCAGAAGTCTCTTCTTCGTGTCGGGCCAAAGCACGGGCTGCCAGCAACAGGACGACGGCAGGGAACCCCATAACGACCCACTGCCACAGCACCACGATGCCGGAATTGGGTTCGCGATTGAAAAAGACCAACCCATCAAGAAGGCCCACCGCCGCGAGCCCGATGAGCACCCATCCGCTCACAATCAGCCCTACCTGCAACCGTGGTTTCAATGACATTGCTTCGTTTACCCCTGCTCGCCAACGTTTCCTGCGTGGCGGCGCGTTTCCTCCTGTGCGCCGTGGCGCACGAGATGAGGCTGGAAGCCTCATCTACATTCGCTCGCAATCGAAACGTCCGGAAACGTAGACGAGGCATCCTATCTTCCCGGTCACTCCTCATGCTGTGTCATGGTCTCCTGACCATGACACTCTTTCGACCGAAGGTCTCCAATTCCCGTGTCACTCCTCCAGCCGCTCGCCGGTTTCGGGGTCGAACTTGTCGGGCCGGGTGTCCTCGGGCGCGATGTCGTCCGTGTCTTCAATCCACCGATCGAGAGCCGCGCGCATCCGCTCGAGCACGGGCCGGTACGCCGGTTCTCCCGCGACATTGTGGAATTCCATGGCGTCCACATCGAGGTCGTACAATTCTTCGGGCGCACGACGGTTGCGGAAGTGCAGCATGGCCTCCGGACGTAACTCCCCGGCGTCGCGCAGTTCCCGCATCTTCTGAAACGAGGGCGACCGCGCCACGTCGGCCGCGGGCCGAAGCGGCTTCTCGTGATACGCGTTGCGGATGTACTTGAACCGTGTGTCACGCACGGCGCGGCTGTGGTCATCGAGATCATGCCAGTTTTTCTCGGCGTAGATGTAGTCCCGGCCGAACTGCCGGGGATTCTCGACCTGTTTCCACAACGATATCCCCTGCATGGCCTCGGGAACCGGCACGCCCGCCGCTTCGAGCGTGGCCGGGGCGATATCCACCGCGCTCACGAGCCCGCCATACCGCTGGCCGGCGGGCAGGTGTTTCGGCCAGTAACACACGAGGGGCGTCGCGATGCCGCTATCGTAGAGGGTCGTTTTTGCGCGGGGGAATGGCGGCCCGTTGTCGCCGAGAAACATCACGAAGGTGTTCTCGAGAATGCCTTCCTGTTCGCAACGCTGCAGAATGGCCCCGATGGTTTCGTCCATGCGGGTGATTTCGTCGTAGAACCCCGCCAGGTCTTCGCGCACCTCGGGGGTGTCGGGGAGATACGGCGGCACGGTGATCTGATCGAGCGTGTACGGCGGGGCGATGCAGTCCCGCTCGAAGGGCCGGTGCGCGTCGTGAAAGCCGACAGCCAGGAAGAACGGCTTTCCTTTCGGCCGCTCGTCGAAGAAGTCGGCCCACATGCCAATCTTGCCGTAGAGCTTGTCGAACTTCTGCTGAGCCGGTCCCCCCAGGTGGCATTTGGCGACGTTCGCGGTCCAGTAACCGTGCGCCTTCAGCAACTCGGGCACGATGGTCTGCTCGACCGGCAGGGGGTCGTGGAGGTTTTCGGCGCCCGTGCTGTGGGGATACTTGCCGGTAAACAGGCTCGAGCGGCTCGGGCTGCACGATGAGGTGGTCACGAACGCGTTCGAAAAAAGAAGCCCTTCGCGCGCCAGGCGGTCGAGGCGGGGCGTCCGGATGGCCGGATGGCCGTAACATCCGAGCTCGAGAGGCCCCACGTCGTCAGCGATGATCCAGAGGATGTTGGGAGGCGCGGTTGTCTCGCCCCGGGCAGCGCGCAAGCCCGATGCCGCCGCCAGCCCAGCCCCGGCAGCCACAAGAAAACTTCGCCGTGATACACGCGTGGGCACGATGGTATCCCCCTTCCGCAAAATGGCTCTCACGGATGTCTACTTTACCATAGGGGCCGTGGCAATGGCCGTTCTTGATGGCCCAGGGGAAGCATTCGCCCTTGCGGCGCCTGACGGAGGCATGGCGCAGCCGCCATGCCGGGTGCGTTTCCTACATCCGCTCGGGCGCGGAGACACCCAAAAGGGCCAGAGCGTTCTTGAGAGTCTGACGCGTGGCGATACAGAGCTGGGCGCGCGCGACCTGCTGCTCGCGCGTGGGTGCGCCAATGACCGGACACTCGTGGTAAAAAGTCGTGAAGGTTCGCGCGGTGTCCAGCGCATACTGGGCGATTGGCGCGCAATTGCGCTGTGCCACGGCATTGGCCACAACGCTCGCAAACGAGGCCAACTGCATGAGTAGCGCCCATTCGGCGGCCGTCTCAATCGGAAAGATCTCGCCGACGGCTTCGGGCGTCTCCCCGAATTTCCGGAGAATCGAGGCGATCCGTGCGCAGGAGTATTGCACGTAAGGCCCGGTGTCGCCCGTGAACGACAGAGCCGATTCCCACTCGAACACCACGTTCTTGTTGGGGCTTACGCGCAGAATCGCGAACCGCACCGCGGCGATGGCCACCTGCTTCACAATCTCGCGGCGCTCCTCGGGAGTCAGGTCCTGGCACTGTTCCTCGACCTTCCCGGCCGCGCGCGATTCCGCTTCGTCCAGGAAGTCGGACAGCAGGACCACGGTGCCTTTCCGCGTCGACATCTTGCCTTCCTTGAGCGTGATGTAGGCGTAGTAGATCGGTTCGGGCGTCTGGAACCCCGCCGCCCCGAGAATCAGCGCCACCTGTTCCGCGTAGAGCTTGTGGTCCTCGCCAAGGACGATGAGATTGAGGTCTGCTCCCTGGGCCATCTTGTGTATCGTATACGACAGGTCGCGGCATCCGTACATCGAGCTGCCGTTGGCGCGCATGAGTACGAAATACCGCCCTTCGTCGCGCTGATGGCCCAGCTTCGCCAAATCGACCACCAGCCGCTCGTCTTCGTCGGTGAAGACGGCATCCCTCTCGCGCAACGCCGCCAGCACCTGCTCGAGGCGCTCATCGCGAATGTAGTCCGATTCGCGATCGAACACGTCATAGCTGGCCCCCACCCGTTCGAGCACCGCCAACTGCCCCTTGAGGCAAAGATCCGTGATATTGTGAAATTTCTCGACCGTCTCGGGGTCCTTCTCTTCTATTTTGACCAGGAGTTCGTACCCCTTTTCGGCGAACGCCGGGTCCGCTTCGGCCCGGGCGTTGGCCTTCACGTAGATGTCGAGAACCTGATCGAACGAAAGCGTGTCGGGCTCGGGACATTCGAGCACCAGCAGTCCAATCTGGCGGCCCATGTCGTTGACGTAATAATGCACTTCGACGCGGTATCCCTCGAAACGCAGCATACGGACCACGCTGTCGCCGATCATGGCGTTTCGTGCCCGGCCGACATGGGGGCTGGCATTGGGATTGATACTGGTATGCTCGAGCAGCACGCGCTTCCCCGCCCCCGAGCCGTTCGAACCGAAACCGTCTCCTCGCTCGAGGATCGCTCTGACGATGCGTTGCGCGAAGACCTGCCGGTCCAGTTTGAAATTCACATAGGGCCCCGCCACGCTCGTCTCGAGCACCTCGGGACCAAAGGCAACGTCCCCGGCTATCCGCGCAGCGAGTTGCGGCGGTGAACACTTCAGTTTGCGCGCCGCATCGAAGGTGCGCAGTGCGGCGTCTCCCATCTCGGGCTTCGGCGGCGGGGCGAACGTCAGATCCGCAGGCTCGAGTTCGGGAATGGCCTGGGCGATTGACATGGCAATGGATTCAAAAAGGTCCACGGTACAGCTCACTCATTTCATAGGGACAGGAACACGTCGTTGTACACTGAAACGCGAGTTTTAGCACAGTCCCCCACGCGAAGTAAAGAATTGCGGGCGAAAGAGGCCGGAAACACGCCGGTGAGGAGTTCCAAATCCAACAGCCGGAAAATGCGCACGTTCCCCTGCTGCCTGCACAAATGGCCCTCTCCAGCTATGGCCCTCCCCAGCTATTGACGGGCGCTCTCGTTTCCATTATTCTAAGCCCCGCGAATCCACTGTGGAATTCGCTAAAGTCTGGTGTCATTTCAATTGCAGGAG
>CAZFOG010000463.1:0-4506 GCA_964520685.1 uncultured Nitrospiraceae bacterium
TTGGCCGCGTCATCTGCTTATGCTTTCCCCCGGCGACGTGACGAAATGGAAGGCCCTGGCGTATGAGGGGACGCACATCTGGGCGTTGGAGATATCCACACAAAACCCAGAGACGCTGCACATCGAAGGTCACTGGGCCGGGTATAACGACCGGACCGCCTCGGTCTTTCAGCACGGGGATGTGGCGGGGACGGGCCGGTGGATTGTTCCGAACGAAGAGGTCAGTATCGCGCTGGAATTCAAGAATCTGCTGGATGGCTCCCGGAACAACAGGGCGTTTATCTGCAGACGGGCCAAGGGGGGCGAATCGGACGTGGATTTCCTGGCAGGTTTTGCGTCGTCCGATTTCGCGCGTCCCTTGCTGTACAACGAGGTCATGCCACGGCGATTGCCATGGAGCAAGGAGATCGAGACGGATTTCCTGAGGCGCCTGTTTCCGCGGGTTGTGGCCCTTCGGCTCAGTGAGGGAACCTCGCCGATAACGCTCGACGGAACGCTCGATGAGGCGATCTGGAAATCGTCAATTCTTGTTCCCGCATCCGAACGGGGGGCTATCGCCGCTGGAAACCGGCTTTTGTGTCTTTATGATGCGCGCGGGCTCTATGTGGGCGTCCGCATGGCTGCTTCGCCGGGCGATCCAGAGTTGGTGCTGTCGGTAACCTGTCAGTTCGAGATTCCCGCGTCGCAATCAGCACGATGGGCAGTGATTCTCGGGCACGAAGGGATTCGGGGGAGCCGCTCGGAGGCGTCGGGGCGGCCGGTGCCGTGGCAATGCGAGTGGGAAACGGGTCTCGTCGAGGCAGGCGGTTTCCTGGAGTGCGAAGTGTTTATTCCGTTCAGCAATCTTGGCGCCGGCCTTGTGCCGAAAGCCGGGGACCGTTGGCATTTGGCCGGTTCGCTGGCAGATGCCGCCAATCCGGCCAATCCCGGGCACGGCCTGATAGTGGTTTTTGGTACCGAAAGCGGAGAGTGACCTGTCATGAGACCAGTTCCGCGCGCGACGGGCCGGGTCATTGTTCTGGCGGGTCTGCTGGTCGCGCGGCTGGCAACGGGTCAAGCCTCGGATAGTTCCCGCCCCTCTTCGAGTCCCCAGAACCTGACCGTGACAGGCGACACTCTGTACTTCTCGGCGGATGACGGACTGCACGGCCGCGAGTTGTGGTGTGTCGAGCTGGGCGGCACTCCTCGTCTGGTGGCGGATATCGAACCCGGCCCGGGTTCTTCGATGCCGAGTCATTTCTGTAATGGGGGCAGCAGTCTCTTTTTCAAGGCGAAAACGTCGGCCTACGGAGACGAACCGTGGGTCTATAACCCGTCCGAAGGCCGGCCAAGGCTCCTTCAAGACATTACTCCGGGAACGGCTTCTTCATCGACGAATTACGTAAAACTGCAGCCTGACCGGCTCTGTATGTTGACCGGCGGCGATGGAAGAGAAGGCAAACTCTGGGTGATTGGCGTGAAAAGGTCCAGTGTTGACCATCTGATAGATGCCGGCCGATGGAGCGAGCCCACCTACGCCGCACTGAGTGACGGGCGCTTGTTGTTCAGACTCCAACTGCAGCTCTGGGTGACGGCTGGCTCAAAAGACGACACCTTTCTGATCGCTGAACGGGAAGAAGTTTTTAACCTCAGAGAGATGGCTTCTCTCGGGGACTTGGCGGTTCTCACGATGGTGCATCCCGATTGGGGTCAAGAACTTTTTTCCAGCGACGGAACGGTCGACAACATTATGCTCGTGAAAGACATTTCGCCGGGCCTTGCGGGGTCCAATGTTAGAAACCTGTTTGTTGCGGGCGGCCGGGTGTATTTCGAGGCGGATGACGGAGAGCACGGGCTGGAATTGTGGAGCACGGACGGCACGGCTGAGGGCACGTTCATGGTCAAGGACATTTGGCCAGGAAGGGGAGGCAGTGACCCGCATTATTTTGTTCAGATGGGTGGCGCGGTCTATTTTGCGGCCAGTGACGGGGTCTCGGGAATCGAGTTATGGCGAACGGATGGAACAGAGGAGGGTACGTGGAGGATATCCAATCTTTCTCCTGGTCCCAACACCGGCGCCATATGGTCCATCGCCGCCTGCAATGACAGAGTGTTCTTTTGTTCCGATTCGCTGGCGTACGGAGAAGAGATTTTCTACACAAGCGGCGCACCCGGTGACGTATCCCTCCTGATGGACATCGTTCCGGGGCCCGCAAGTTCCGGTCCCAATAACCTGACGTGTTATCTGAACAGTCTCTATTTCACCTGCGATGACGGCAAACACGGCGAAGAGTTGTGGGCGAGCCCTGGCGGGGTTGGCCGGCCGGCCCTGGCGGCCGATATCTCGATGCCGCGGCTTGCGCGGATTTTATCTTCCTCGCCCCGGCAGCTTACGGCCTTTGGGGACAACCTTTTGTTTTGCGCGAGCGATGCCGCTCACGGTTCCGAGCTTTGGCTGACCGATGGAACCACCGATGGAACCCGATTGGTGAAGGATATCGTTCCCGGCCCTGCAGACTCGGCTCCCTCGGAGATCATTGTCCAAGGGCCTTTCGCGTTCTTTGCGGCTCTGGAACCTCTGCTCGGCCGGGAACTGTGGGTGACCGACGGCAGCGCCGGGCAAACCCGGGTCGTGATGGATCTCTGGCGGGGGCCAGCCAGTTCACATCCGCGGCAGATTGTGGCCGCGGCCGGCAAGGTCTATTTTCTGGCCGATACCGAAGGAGGAACGGGTTTGTGGTCCTCTGATGGGACTGCGGCAGGCACCGTTCCAATGACCGGCGCCGGCCCGCTTGGGGATATGCAAATCATTCAAGTCTTTTCCCACCAGGACGGTGTCTACGGCTACGGAAGAGACGCGCAAGGTTTGATTTCGCTTCTCGGTGTACGGACGGGCGGCGCGACTCTCGAACGACTGATGGCACTCGAGGAGTACGGGTCCCGCCCGGTTTCTATATGGCGCCTGTTCTCCGGCTCCGATGGCATGGGAGACTCCCATGGAACTTTGGACTCGCCCGCTTTGCTCTGCGCGCTCGTGCCTCCCGGCCGCGACGTCTCGTTCAATACGCCGGTACGGATGGGCGATGCCACGTACTTTGCCGCCTATGCCGCCGAATACGGAACGGAACTCTGGAAGGCCTCGAGCACGCCGGGCGAAGTCTCGCTGGTGGCAGACATTTATCCCGGCCGTGCCAGCTCGTGTCCCACCAACCTTACGGCCGTGGGAGATATAGTGTACTTTATCGCCGAGTTTGGAGAGCAAGGCCGTGTGTTTTGCCGGAGCGACGGTACCGCTGCCGGTACCATCATCCTTCGCCCATTCAGTCACGAAGGTCTTACCTATCCGGAAATCAGGCCTGTTGAATTGGCGGCCCTGGAGCCGGACAGGATTATTCTGGCTGCGCCTCATCCTACGATTGGGGACGTGGGTTCATTGGAACTCTTTGTGTTGTCATTCCGTGACCAGGGCCCCGTTCTTCATATGCTGAATACGAACGACCGTTTTGACAAGGGTCACTTTCATGAGCTGACGCCCAGCGGAGAATCTGTATACTTTATTCTTGACGATGGCGTGCACGGTGAAGAGCTTTGGGTTACCGATGGCACTCAGGATGGTACGCGCCTGGTCAAAGATATCCTTGAATAGACCGGAGGCGGTCACGTTCGGAATAGGCGCAGTTCGCTGCCTCGAAAGGCCGGTTTCTGGAAACCAAGAATCCTCCCCCCGAACGCTTTCCGGTGTTCTACCCCCTTTCCGAAGGGGGAGTTGTGCGGCGGCATGGAGGTGGCACGCGCATCTTACGCATGATTGTGGCACCAGTGCCGAATGGGGACACGCAGTCGCGCCGCGGACGGCGCTTTGAACAGGTCCCCGTTCACCCTCGTTTTCATGGTCTATGGGTGAGTCCCCAAGTTTGGGGGGGCGCCGTCGCAGGGGTCTTTGGGGTTGCGTCGGGGCGCCCGGCAGAAGCATGATATAGTGAAAAAGGTGACCTGATGGGTTGAACGGGAGAGACCATTTGCTGTTGGGCGCAGTTCTCCCGGGTGCGAAGCGGCGGGGCCAGGTATGGGCAATCATGCAGCAAACCTCACGGCAAGGCGCGCTGCCCCGGAAGCGGGCGCGGTGGAGGGCCTGCTCGCGCGGGCGGATATCCGGATCGACGGGGACCGCCCCTGGGACCTCCAGATACACGATTCCCGCATGTTCCGCAGGGTCTTGAGTCAGGGGTCGCTGGGGCTGGGCGAGTCGTACATGGATGGCTGGTGGGACTGCGCCGCGCTTGACGAAATGATCCTCCGCATTCTGCGGGCGAGGCTTCATCAGGAGTTGTGGACGTGGCCCCTGTTTTGGGGCGTCGTCAAGGCGCGGGTATTCAACCGCCAGCGCAAATCCCGGGCGTTTGTGATCGGCGAGCGCCACTATGACATCGGCAATGACCTGTACAAGGCGATGCTTGATCGGCGCATGGTGTATTCGTGCGCCTATTGGAAACGCGCATCGACACTCGATGAGGCCCAGGAACACAA
>CAZFOG010000464.1:0-4503 GCA_964520685.1 uncultured Nitrospiraceae bacterium
ATACCATCCCGCGCCGCACCACCATCAAACAGAACCAGTCCAAGCAAGTCGCCCTCCTCAGCGGCTCGGGTGTCAAGTGTGAAAAGATATATGAATTTCGCGGCCAGGTGCAGTTTTACAGCAGCCGATTCCCGGCCATGAAAGACCAGCATGTGGACGTCTTTCTCAGGTTTCAGAATAAGGAAGACAACAGCCTCGGGATACCCGTCCCGGCGGGCATCATGCGGATCTATCAGGAAGACAGCGAGGGCATGCTCCAGTTCGCGGGCGAGGACCGGGTCGGGCACACACCCAAGGACGAGGAGATCCGCCTGCGCATGGGCAAAGCCTTTGATGTCGTCGCCGATCGCATTCAGAAGGACTACAGCAAGATTTCCGACAATGTCCACGAGGCCGAGTTCGAGATCGTCGTCCGCAACCACAAGGAACAGGACGTGGTGGTCGACATTGTCGAACCAATGCCCGCCGACTGGACCATTCTGAGCAAATCCCACGATTTCGTGAAAAAGGACGCCCACACGGCCATTTTCAGCGTGCCGGTGCCCAAGGATGGAAAGGTCACCGTAACTTATCGCGTGCGGGTGCGTTACTAGGACCACAGCGTTCCTGAAGGAGCAAGACAATGAAGAACTCGATTTTCGCGATAGCGGCTCTGCTCGTCGCTGGGGCCGCGGCCGATGGCGCCGAGATGCAGAAAGCGCAGACCGACGTTAACCACCAGACCGATGTCGCGGTCACCGCCTACAACAACGGAATCGCGCTGGTGCGCGATGTGCGCAAGCTCGACCTCCCGCAAGGCGAAGTCGAACTCACGTTCATGGACGTAGCCCAGATGATTCGTCCCGAGACCGTCGGGCTTCGCTCGCTGGCCCAGCCGGGCTCCGTCGTGATCTTCGAACAGAATTACGAGTACGACCTGATCAGCCCGCAGAAACTCATGGAAAAGTACGTCGGCAAGGAAGTCAAGCTGATCAATTTCAGCACCGAGATCGGGTTCGATGAGAAAGTAGCCGAGCTACTGAGCATCAACGAAGGGCCGGTCTACCGCATCGGGGACCAGATCTTCCTCGGCCATCCCGGGAACGTCGTGGTGCCGGAGATTCCCGACAATCTGATCGCGAAGCCATCGCTGATCTGGCACGTCAACAACACCAGCGGCACCCAGCAACTCGAAGCCACGTATATTACCAACGGCATCTCGTGGAAGGCCGACTACGTCCTCACCCTCGCGAAGACCGACAAATCCCTCGACGTCTCGGGGTGGGTCACTATGGACAACCAGTCCGGCGCCACCTACACCAATGCCCGCCTTAAGCTGGTGGCGGGCGACGTGAACGTCGTGCAGGAACGGATGCAATACGAGGCGATGGCGGTGCGGCAGGCGGGTGCCGTGGCAGATGGCATTGAAATGCCCCGGCAAGAGGCTTTCGCGGAATACCATCTCTATACCATTCCGCGGCGCACCACCATCAAGCAGAACCAGTCCAAACAAGTCGCACTTCTCAGCGGCTCGGGTATCGAGTGTCAGAAAATCTACGAGTTCCGAGGCATGGTCGAGTTCTACAGCACCCGCTTCCCGGCCATGAAAGACCAGCACGTGGATGTGTTCCTCAAGTTTCAAAACGAGGAAGCCAACGGCCTCGGCATCCCGATCCCGGCGGGCATCATGCGGATCTACCAGGAAGACAGCGAGGGCATGCTCCAGTTCGCAGGCGAGGACCATGTTGACCACACGCCGAAAGACGAGGAAATCCGCCTGCGCATGGGCAAGGCGTTCGATGTAGTCGCCGACCGCATCCAAAAGGACTACAGCCGGATTTCTGACCGTGTGCACGAAGCGGAGTTCGAGATCGTCGTCCGCAACCACAAAGAGCAGGATGTGGTCGTGGACATTGTCGAGCCCATGCCCGCCGACTGGACCATTCTGAGCAAATCCCACGATTTCGTGAAAAAGGACGCCCACACGGCCATCTTCAGCGTGCCCGTGCCCAAAGACGGCAAGGTAACGGTCACGTACCGGGTGCGGGTGCAATACTGAACGTACAACCCATCGCGGCCGGGACGAAGCAGCCATTGCGTTCCGGCCGCATTGCGTTTTCCGAATGTATTACCACGCTTCCAGCGGCGCTACTTGCGGCGTAGTGCCGGCGGCCTCGCCTTTCTGCAGGAAGACAACGAGCGTCTTCTCAGCAGAGGATGCCACGTCCGTCGTGAACCCAATCATGCGCGTGTTCGGATTCTTGGAGTCGTAGTCGCGGGGCGGATTCTCCGTTTCGTAGAGTTCGAGCTGGGCGTCCTCTGGGGACAATACGCGGAGCGAGAGCGTACGCCCACCCTGTTTGAGAATCGCCGTGGTGGCATTCTCAATGGTCACCTCGGCCGGGGTTACCATGCCCCATCGCACCGAAGCGGCCTCTTCGAGCGCGCGCACCTCGTCTTGCACCAGCACCGATTCGTTAACAAGCCGGACTCCGCGTTTGGCTTCCGCGAGCTGCCCTTCGTATACGGGGGCCAGATCGATGATGGTGTATGGCGATCGAGCGTCGTCCGAGAAAGCAGTGATGGGGGCATGGCCTTTGACCAACTGCAGTTTGTCATCCACCACCAGTGTGTTATGGCTGAAGTTGTTCAGGCGAAAGACGGTCCAGCGTTCGCTTTCCTGGTTCTTATTCCACAGGCCGATTCCTCTGGATTCCAGACCGTGATAGCCTTGCGCACCCAAATCGAGGGCCCAGCGCAATCCCTCCATATCGAGCACGAACGAACCGATGTCCATGTGGCCGTGATTGGCGCTGGGCGAACCGCCCTTAACGGCGATGTAGGTGGCGTTTTCGTCCCAGGCACTGCGGAGCATGGCCACGGGGGTAGGGCCGTCACCCTGCCAATGCAGTGTTTTCGGTGCAGCCACCTCCCCGACCGGTTCCGCCCAAATGAGCAGGAACGGCAACATGCGGTCCCCGGTTCCGCTCGCATTCGGTTCTTCTTTCGAGAAATCCTGCAGTTCAATCTTCTCCCGCCACAGGAGGGAGGGTTCATGGCGTCGCTGTGCCAGCCAGTGCATGGCGGGCGAAATGCCCCCCCGCGTGCCGCAATCCGAGAAATTGAAGAACAATCGCGTGGGTCCGGTGGCTTGCAGATAGAACTCGGGGGTCTTGGTAAATCCATCAACGGACGCCAAGCCAAATTCTGTCCCCAGCACCGATTCGAGGGCCGAAATCAGGATGACGTTGTAGGTAGTGCCGTATTCCCAATAACTCGGGCCTTCGGGATACACCCCATCCGGTTCGTATTCGTGCATGGCTCGCGGGACGTTTTCGACCGCCCGCGCGATGATTTGTTGGGCGAGGGCGGGCTCGTCTTCAAGGACCGCCAGGGCGCCGAGGGTGAGGCCGCCGTGGCATACCTGGTTCCAGTTGTTGGTGGTGGTCACCCACCAGCCGCCTTGCATGGAGGTGTTGAGTCCCTTGTCGACGATGGCTGCCTTGATGGCCGTTCGGGATTCCGGCGCGAGGCCGTTGTAGAGCCAGTCGTACCCGATGGCGAGTGCGGCAGTCATCTCGGCCACATCGAGGAAATGGCTGGGATTCCAGTCCTCGAACGCTGCCGCCGCCAGCATCTCGGTTTCCCCGCGGCGCAGGTATTTCTCGTCTTTCGTCATGCGGTAGGCGAACGCCAGGTACGAGACGCGCTGAAGGCAGGTGCGGGAGACGCCCAGCAATCTACGGCCCACCTTCTCGCGCTTCACCGGAGGCTGGTCCAGCAGGGCATCGGCACTGCCCCCGATATAGGCATACACGGCATGAAGCAGCGTGTCCGACTCGATTTTGGCCTTGAGACCCGCCTCTTCCGCCTCCGTGAAGAACAGCCGCGGATGGCTCGGCGCCACGCCCTCGATTCGTGCTTTCACCTCTTCCTCCAGCGACGCCGCCCACGCCTGCCCTGCCGGCAGCACCGGCAATGCCAACACCATGCACACAATGAAACCCCCGACAACTTTCGTCATGAAATCACCTCGTGAATGTTTGAGTGGCCCGCAACCAGTGCGGCCATGTCTCCGGCGATTGTATCGGCCCCGCACCCGCGGGGCAAACCGCGAGTGGACCGGGTTCACCCCGCACGGCGCTCGAAGATGCCGCAAGCCGCCGCTATAATGCCCGTCACCAACACACGAAGGGGGCGTCATGAGCGAAACACCCGAATACACCATTCATCGTGCAACGGCCAAACCCGCCTTCGACGGCGCTTGGGAAGGTCCCGCCTGGGCCGGCGTGCCCGCCCTCTCCGTCGCGCATGTTCATCCCGCAAGCAGCGGTCATCGTCCCGTGACCCATGCCAAAGTCATCTATGGTGCGCAGACGCTCTATGCCATCTTCCGCGTTCAGGACCGGTACGTGCGGGCCACGCGGGAAGACCTCAACGCGCGGGTGTGCAACGACGCCTGCGTCGAGTTCTTCTTCGAACCGAAACCCGATGCCGGCTACTTCAATTTCGAAATGAACTGCC
>CAZFOG010000465.1:0-4484 GCA_964520685.1 uncultured Nitrospiraceae bacterium
CGAGGCAGCGTCATTTCGGTGAGTACGAAGCAGGAGACGCAAAGTTGCGCGGCTTCGGGTTTCCTAACGGATAGGCAAAACCCTTACCACAAGCGTAAGCGTATACCCTGACACAAGTTGTAAGGGGAAGGATCAAAAGGCTTGACATCCACGGGGGCAATTGTTAGCATTATTTTCGGTATTAGGCCTTTTCTTATGGTTATATGTATATACAACAGAGGCCTAACTGAGTCTGGCTTTTTGGGTGCATCATTCCTTCATTCTCTCATTATCGGGGTGACTTGTACACGCATTTGCACGGATCTGTAAGATCACCGGGAGAAGCCAGCGTGGCCGTATACAAATACTCAGCCGTGGTGCGAAACCGTGAGGAAATGTTAGAAAAGGGCACGATTGTCGCCAACAACGAGCAACACGCGCGCGAGAAGCTCGAGCGACTCGACTTGGTCGAGGTTCGGCTCAAACGGATCAGCGGCATATCGGGCCTGTTCAAGACGTTCACGGCGGACATTCGGTAGCGCCGCACGGATTACTCAATAATCCTCGCGGGGGGGGAGTGCCGTGGTCGTGGTTCTCCGTGGAGAACCGCGAGGGCAGGGGCAAACACATCGACGGACTCGGCGCCCGCCTCGAGGAGCACCGTTGCATTCTCACCAACCGTAAAACCCGTGGTTACCACGTCATCTATGAGCAGCACATGGCCTTTTGGCGGAGGGGCTTTGCCGTCGATGGCGAAAGCCCCCTCGATGTTCTTGCGGCGTTTGCGCGGGTCGCGGATCGTGCTTTGGACCCGGGTGGGGCGCGTTCTGCGGAGCACGCCGGCAACGGCGGCCCTCGGAAATGCCGGAACGATCTCGCTTGCCAGGAGCCTCGCCTGATTGAAGCCGCGCTCGCGCTTGCGCACGGCATGAAGCGGCACAGGTACCAGCAGGTCGTACCGGTCGCACTCCAATTCCTGTTCGGCAAAGGCAACCATGAGTTCCCCGAGGGGTTTCACAAGCCGCTGCTTTCCGTGGAACTTTAGGAGCTTGATCGCCTTTTCCATGACCCCATCGTAACGTGCCACGCCGTACGTCCGCCGCACGGGACGGTCCGGTCCCGCGGCGATGCATTGTCCGCAGGGGAAATTCGAACGCGTTCCCAGACCGATGGCGGCGCGGTGGGGGCGCCCGCAAACGGTGCAGAACGGGCGCTCGATGCGTGGGGCGAGTTCCCAGCAGGTGGCGCAGAAGTAGCCGTTCTCATCGGTCAAGAGGCGCCGGCCACACTCCTGGCAGAAGATGGGAAAGAGCAGATTCTTCGCCGCAAGCGTCCATTCGTGCCAGAGGCCGTCACGTACCAGACTCATGGCACGCTCTGGATGCGGGGGGACGCCCACAGAACCCAGTCGCAGTTGTAGGAACCGGCCGAATCGGTGAGCAAGGCCACCACCACGGGCTTGCCTGCCCATTGCTCGAGACTCGCACGCATCGGAATCAACCCGTCCTCCGGCAACACGGCCGTGCGCGTCACTTCCTGGCCGTTGACCTCGATGCTGCACACGGCGCCGTTGGACTCCTGGGCGCCTTCCCGCAGGCCCACTGAGGCCTCGAGCGTTGAAGGAGCCGGCGGAAGTGCCAGGAAATACAGCACGATCGTCGACCCCTCATTGGGGGGATGGACGAACAGACCTGTAACGGTTGCCCCGCTGACCCGGCCGCTCTCCGGCCGGGCCGTTGCGTGGGGCGGCGCCTCGAGACGGTGGCCCAGGGAATCCGTGAACACGGTCTTGAACCCGCCCGTGGCGAGGTCGAAGGGCGGTGCAATCTCCATGGGGGCCTCCGCGACAAAATAGACCGGTCCGGGGAACGGCACATCCGCGGTCAGACCGTCTCCAACCGCCTGGGTCTGGACCAGTTTTCCCCCTGCCGCTGCGTGGGTATAGGAGATTGGCCCTTCCAGTTTGAGTGTTCCGGTGATATGCAGGCGGCGAATGACGCGGGCCTCGAACCAGCGTGCCCAATCAAAGGTGGGGCTGCTCTCAGGACCGGGGTCCACAGCCAGCTCGAAGGTGATGGTGCGTCCGGCAAACGGGGTCAAATCGAGATGCAGCGGCACGGGTGTATCCGTGTCCGTGTGCACCGCCTCCTCGAGCACCTGGCCGCCGGATTCGGCGCGCACGGAGAAAATGGCCCCATCGGTCTTGCCTACGGCGCCTTTATCCATGGCGACGGTGGATTCAAAGCGGAGGTCTCCCGCACCGGGCAAGGTGATCTCGAAGCGCGCATAGGTCTGGCCCGTGCCGTCTTTCCACGGCGGATGAGCATGGATTACCGCGCCATGTGGCTCGAACGACGCCCCGTCGGGAGTCGGCCCCTCCCCGTTCATGAGGTGTTCGGAGCCGTCGCGGTGGCGCGAGCCTCGCACGGCCCCACCCAGAAGCGCCGCCATGTTCGCAACCACCCCTCCGCGCTGCCGGCTCCGCACAATACCGGCATCCTCGTTCAACAGGACGCCTGCCGGACAGAACTCCTCGGGGATGGACGCCAGATGGGGAACGGTGAGGTCGCGCGGCTCGTCGAAGTAGGGATACCACGCCTCGGGATCGAGGCCGAAGATGCGTGATTCGTCATAGGCCTGCCAACCCGGAATGGTGCCCGGGAGGGTAACGTGGTCTACTCCCGAAATGGTGCGCGAGATGACGCGCTCGCCCGCCACCAGTTGATGGTCCGTTGTTCGCACCACCCGTTCGCCCGCCGCGGAGCGGTACGGAAAGGCGACGGTGTCGGGCCAGGGGTCCTCGAGGGCGAGCTCGGGCCGCGTCTCGAACCAGAACGCCACCTCGTCGCGGAATTGCCGCACGAATCCGTCTGGCCTGTCCAGTTTTCCCGAGGCTGGCTTGAGGGTCGGGATGATCCCCCAATGCTCGTAGGCTTCGTTCCAGGCGGCGTAGAGCTGGCCTTCGGTGGGCGGCGCGCAGCCGAGGTACCCGTTGATGATCGTGTAGGGACGGAAGAGATACGAGCAGATGGGATGCGCGGCCTCGAGCATGGCCCGGTCCCAGGTGCCCTCGGAATGGCGCAGGCCCCAGGCGTGGCGCTGGGCGAACGCTTCGTGGCGGAACGTGACTTCGTTGAGCCCCTCGCCGCTCAACGCGACCCCGGGCAGGGCTTCACGAAGCTGCTGATGGAGCGCGATGTTGCCCTCGGCCATGGTCATGCCGTCGAGCCGGCCGTTGTGGTCGTTGTAGATGCACAGGGTCTGGTCGAGATGAAGCGCGTCAACCGCGTATTCGGTGCACAGGCCCACCATCCGCGCGGTAAACAGGTCACGCCAGGCTTTGTGCGCGGGGTTGATGTAGGCGAATTTGATCTCGGGTTCGGCGCGGGTCCACAGCCACCATTCCTTTTCGTGGGTTCCCCAGGGGCTCCGCACCTGGTACGGCTCGAATTGCCCGTACAACGGGTTCAGGGGGTCCACACCGAAGTAATTCACGTGCAGCATGACCTTGAATCCGAGGGCGTGAGCCCGCTCGACGAAGGGTTTCAGGCCGTCGTAGACCTGGTCGTAGTCGGGATAGTCGCGGTCGTATCCCTGGGACCGCCAGCTCGGCACGTAGACGATCGTCTGGGCGGGATCAAGGCTTGTTCCGAGGTTCTCGAGCACCTCGAGATTGAGGCCCATGATGACGCAGCAGCGGATGTCTCTCACCCAGGGCGGCTGCTGTTCTTCCACGGGCACAGGCCTGAACGTGCGCACCATCCACTCGCGGTAGCGGCGCGCGGGCACCCGCCAGTCGCCGGTATAGCTGCCAATTCGCCACTCGGGCGACACCAGGGCGACGTTGTCCTCGAATGGTGCATGGGCCATCGAAATGAAGCGCAACCGCCAGCCCGCGGGTTTCCGCTCGACCGTCAAGCGCTTGAACTGCATATCGGGATCCCGCGCCCAGACGTACCATCCCGCTCCCTCGCCCTCGACGAGCACGAGCTGCGCCTCCCAGGCCATCGGATAGTCGAACGTGAACCACGAGCCGGGCGTCTCGGACGTCAACCGCACGCCCGAATGGCCGGGTACAATGATGCTTCGCTCGAGCGGAATCCCCGAGATACTCCATTCGACGCCCCACAGGCCCAGTTGAGGGCACTCGGCGGTCTGGCGGACGGCGAGCTCGCCGCCTTCAGCGGTCATACGGGTCCGCAGATCTGTCCCCGGCAGGTCCGCGAAGCCGGCAAAATGCCACTCCAAGCCCTCGGGGAGCGACTCGACGTCCCGCGTCTGCGCCGCGCCCACGGAAACGGCCCCGTCAATACGATGCAGGCACGTGAAGGACTCGACGGACTCGGTGAACGCCGCCAGGCTGTGCCCGTCCGCACCGGATAACCCAATCACCACACCGTCCCGCATGTCCGCCGTCACGGACGGCGTGGAAACGGACTGGTTGACGGTATCGGCGGCCTGTGCACCGCAGCAAAGCGCTCCGGGCAGCAAAAACGCCGGAACGA
>CAZFOG010000466.1:0-4484 GCA_964520685.1 uncultured Nitrospiraceae bacterium
CGCCGCTCCTTGTCGTCCTGGGCGTGGGATTCGGCATCCTTGACCATGCGGTCGATCTCGGCCTCATTCAATCCGGAGGAGGCTTCGATACGAATCTTCTGCTCTTTGTTCGTGGCCAGGTCGCGGGCCGATACGTGCAAAATGCCGTCGGCATCGATGTCGAACGCCACCTCGATCTGAGGCAGCCCGCGCGGCGCCGGCGGAATGCCCTCGAGGTTGAAGCGCCCGAGAGTCCGGTTGTCGGACGCCATCTCGCGCTCGCCCTGGAGCACATGCACCGTCACGGCGGTCTGGCTATCCTCGGCCGTCGAGAAGATCTGTTTCTTCGACACCGGGATTGTGGTATTGCGCTCGATCAATTTCGTAAACACGCTGCCAAGGGTCTCGATGCCGAGCGACAGCGGGGTTACATCGAGGAGCAGCACATCTTTGACGTCGCCGCTCAACACGCCCGCCTGAATGGCTGCGCCGATGGCCACCACTTCGTCGGGATTTACCCCGCGATGGGGCTCCTTACCGAAGAGTTCCTGCACCACCGTGCCGACGGCCGGCATGCGGGTCATGCCGCCGACCAGAATCACCTCGTCGATGTCGTGGGGTTTCAACCCCGCATCCGCAAGGGCTTTGCGGCACGGCTCTTTGGTGCGATCGAGCAACTCGCCGCAGAGCTGTTCGAGCTTCGCGCGGGTCAGCCGCATGTTCAAGTGCTTCGGCCCGGAAGCGTCCGCCGTAATGAACGGCAGATTCACATCCGTCTGAAGCGACGTCGACAGTTCGCACTTGGCCTTCTCGGCGGCTTCCTTCAGGCGCTGGAGCGCCATCGGGTCTTTGCGCAGATCGATGCCCTGCTCCTTCTTGAATTCGTCCGCCAGCCAGTCGATCACCCGCTGGTCGAAGTCGTCGCCGCCGAGATGCGTGTCGCCGTTCGTGCTCATCACCTCGAAACTGTCGTCCTGAATCGCCAGGATCGAGATATCGAAGGTGCCGCCGCCCAGGTCATAGACGGCGACCTTCTCGTTCTTCTTCTTGTCAAGCCCATACGCGAGGGCGGCCGCAGTCGGCTCGTTGATGATGCGCGCCACGTCCAGCCCCGCGATCTTCCCGGCATCCTTGGTCGCCTGGCGTTGCGAATCGTTGAAGTACGCGGGCACTGTAATGACCGCCCTCTCGATCTTCTCGCCCAGATATTGCTCGGCCGCCTCCTTCAGTTTCTGGAGGATCATGGCCGAGATCTCGGGCGGACGGTAGCTCTTGCCCTGCGCCTCGACACGGCAGTCGCCGGAAGAGGTCCTCGATACCTTGTAGGGTACCAGCTTGATTTCTTCACCGACTTCCTCGAAGCGGCGGCCCATGAAGCGCTTTATCGAGAAGATGGTATTCGCCGGGTTGGTCACCGCCTGGCGCTTCGCCGCGGCCCCGACCAACCGCTCGCCGTCTTTCGTGAAGGCCACCACCGAAGGGGTGGTCCTGCTGCCCTCGGGATTCGTGAGTACAGCCGGCTCGCCGCCTTCCATGACCGCGACGCACGAGTTGGTCGTTCCCAGGTCTATGCCTATCATCTTTGCCATGTTCAGTCACCTCCAACGCACGGCTACAGGCGGACCGGGCCGTCATGCCGCCGCCTGGTCATCATAGTGCAACCTCAACGTTCACCAGCCAGAATCATTCTGCCCAGTAAGATATGCATCTCCCGTGCCAAAGCAAAGTGACTCCCTCCCGGTGAGCCGGTATAACCGCAACTGTTTCCACAGCAATATCTTACGGAGATTCTTCAGGCCTGCCGGCTTCGCGGTTCTCGACCATGACGCATCCGCCTGTTCTGTTCTGAAACGGGCGGATTTCACTTTCAAACGAGCCATGCCAACTGAAGTGATTCAACTACTGGGGAATTTCACCGCTCCCAAAGAATGTCACATCTGACAACAAATTGCCAAGCATAGGTTTGTCTAAGATGAATAACTCGTGCCCGCCCATGTATTCGGGCACCCCCGCAATTCTCCGTCAATTTCTGCATAAGACACGGAAAGCCAACCGCTTACAGCCTTCTATCGGACTTGGCGCGATTCTTGCTCACTACAATATGGCTGTGGGTTATTGCATAGGTGCGCAAGATCCATATGTGACGTGACAGTCAGAGGTAAAGAGTCAGAGGTAAAGAGTGATTGGGAGAGGTGCCCAATCCAGAGGGGGTCCTATCGTGAAGAAACTAATGGCAGGAGCTGTGTGTTTGGTTTTGGCAAGCGGCGTGGCGTCCAGTTTGACGCTCGGAAACAACATTACCATCAGCGACCTAGTCGGGAACAGCACGGGTTGGTATTCGGTGGACCGTGAAGACGAGGAAGTTGAGCCGAATTGTGTAACGGGCCAACAGTGGGACCTCGAGGCGTTCTTCCTCAATAACACCCTGCTGACCCTGGTCAGCGGCTACGATCTCGAGAACGGCGAAACGGGGAGCGGCCTGCTTTTCGAATACGGCGACCTGTTCATCGATGTCGACGGTAACGCAGAGTATGGTCCCGCGAATACGGGCACCGGAGGGGATGATAGCTACCCGTCTATCGTCAACGACACCTTTGGTTACGATTACGTGCTGACCTACGGCGGCGGAGAAGACGCGTCTGGAAATCCCCTGTTTGACGCCTATGCCCTCAACACCGGTGATTCCACCCTTCGGGTGTGGTACACGCAGAACGATGAGTCCAACCCGTGGCGCTACGATTCGGGCGGCGACCTGGTGTATTCGGGCAGCTTCAATTACTTTGAGGGGTTGTCAGATGCTGCTGCAGGCGGGCTGCTCGGCGGCACCCATTACGCAGCGCAAGTCGACCTGCGGTTCTTGTACGACTTGGGCGTTCGGGATTTCACCAGCCACTTCACCTACGAATGCGGTAATGACAATCTGATGGGCCAGAGCACGCTTATCATTCCCGAGCCCGCCACCATGACCTTGATGGGGCTGGGTCTCGCAGGTTTCGCTGTGGTCCGCCTGCGCAGGAAAACCGCGTAACCACGCTGCCAACACAGAGTGCCTTTACGCACCAAGACGGCCGGGGAGTCAATGCGCTCCCCGGCCGTTTCGTATCCAGGCGGGTGTGGAGCCGGCTAATTCTGCCTTCCCTCGATGGCGCACATGAGCACTGCCGCGGCAAACGCGAGCCGCCGGTCCAGCGCGCGATTGGGGTCCATCGAGAAATCCAGGTCCAGTTTCAGCACAAAGGGATTGAAGTACTGGGCCAGCGTGAACACCTCGCGCCCGTTGACGGTGGCGTGGAACTTCTGTGGCACCAGATTGGTCAGGAACCGGCGCACGAGCGCGAGGAGAGTGCTGTCTTCCTGAATCATACCGACTTCCTGCTCATCCGGGCCTAGAATGAGCCATTCGTCGCGTATAAGTGATTTGAGGCCCCGGCGGCGCAAAGCGCCCACCCGCTGCCCCGTGGTAGCGTCAATCACATCGTAGGTCGCGGCAATGTCGAGGATTTGACGCGCCCGAATGGTCAGCAGCTCGGTCTGCATGTCCTCCCCCGTATACAGGCGGATATCCTCTTTGAGTTTGAACGCCTTCAGGCGCGAGTACAGCACAACCTGGCCCGAGGCGTTGTAGATGTGGAACGCCCCCCCAAAGAGCTTGAACACCTTTCTACGGACCAGGAATTTGTCGCCAATCAGTGAGGGCGGCGGAGCTTGGACGTGAACCGGCTGTGTCATGGCAGAATCCCCCAATGCGTTTATTCTCCCCCCAACCGTCTAACGGAGAGCAGTCTACCACACAAAATGTATCGTCGCGTGCCGTCCGTGCATCCTGCTTCACCAACGGGTGCCTCGCGGGTCCGGTCCCTCGAGCCGGTTCGGCGTCATCTTCCAGCCTGCGCCTTAATCAGGTTCAGAGCGGAACCCGCCTTAAACCACTCGATCTGCGCTTCGTTGTAGCTGTGATTCACCGGAAACTCGTCGGTCCTCCCGTCTGCATGGTGGAACACCACGGTCAACGGCGTGCCCGGCGCAAAACGGGTCAGCCCGATGATGTCTATGGTGTCGTCTTCCTGGATCTTGTCGTAGTCAGCGGGGTGCTGGAACGTCAGGGCGAGCATGCCCTGTTTCTTGAGGTTGGTTTCGTGGATACGCGCAAAGGATTTCACCAGGATGGCCCGCACCCCGAGATGGCGCGGTTCCATGGCGGCGTGTTCGCGCGAAGACCCCTCGCCATAGTTCTCATCACCCACCACAACGGTGCCGATGCCGGCGGCCTTGTAGTGGCGCTGCACTGCTGGCACCTCGCCGTATTCGCCGGTGAGCTGGTCTTTTACCTTGTTTGCCTCGTCGTTGAACGCATTGATCGCCCCGATGAAGCAGTTGTTCGAGATATTGTCGAGATGCCCCCGGTACCGCAGCCAGGGGCCCGCCATCGAGATGTGGTCAGTGGTGCATTTGCCCTTGGCCTTGAGGAGCAAACGTAGTCCCTTGAGGTCCTCGCCCTCCCACGG
>CAZFOG010000467.1:0-4465 GCA_964520685.1 uncultured Nitrospiraceae bacterium
CGCTTTCATGCGTCTATTGTCATTTTGAGGTGGCATAAGCAGGGATGCTCATGATTGTAGCGCAGGCGTCTCGCCTGCATTCTTGAGTTCTGCGGTGAAACGAGTACTCAGGTGCCGGAAGGGATCATGAGCAAGGATGCTCATGCCACCTCAAGGATTGTGCTGTGTTTGGATTTCCGCCAAACGGTCGAGTTTTCGGGACACGGCACAATGGCGCATCCGCGTTGAATCCCTGCTGGTCTTCCCGCCGTCGACCGGGCAGGGCTCCCAGAGAAGCACATGGCATGCGCGCGGTTTGGGTTCATAGTTGGGGGAGCGCGAGAGTTTTTGCGGTTCCGGCGAAGAGTTTGGTGAGGGATACGGCGGTGCGGGCGGCGATGTCGAAGAGGCTGCGTTCTTCTCCTTTGACCGTGAAGCGGCCCATGAGGGGCTGGATGAGGGCGGCTTTGGCTTTGGGGGTGAGTTCTTCGAGGGGGCCGTTTTCGCGGAGCCAGGCGACGACGGCGCGGTCGACAATGGGGCGGAAGGGTTCCATGAGGTCGTCGGCGAGGGCGAAAGCGTCGTAGCGGTTGTGGTGGTGGATACCAAGCGAGGGGTGAAGGCCGGCGGCGCAGATGGCGCGGGCGACAATAGCGCGGAGGACGGCGTATCCGTAGTTGAGGTTTTTGTTCTGGTCGGGAAGGTCGGGATTGCGTCGGAAACCGGGGTTGTCGAAGAGGGCGGGCCAGTAGCGGCGGGATGCCTGGCCCTCGAGGTTGCCGGGGTCGCCGGACTTGACGCGGGCGGCCATGGCGCCGATGCCGCGGTCGCTGCCGTAGAGGTCGTCGAGGAGACGGCCCTGGGCGCGGATTTTGGCCTGGACGATCTGTTTCCAGGCCTGTTTGCAGACGGGGGCGGACGCCTGAATCTGCTGGGCAAGCCGCTCGGCCTGGAGGTGGTGGCCTTCGATGGGGAGCATCATGGCGGCGGGGAGGCATTTGGCGTTGCAGACGATGACGGGGGCGCCGGCTTCGGCGAGGCCCGCGAGGACGGGCTGGGTGAGCACGACGGCGCGGTGCGAGATGACGAGGGCTCCCATTTCCTCGAGGGGGATGGCCGCGACGGTCTCCTCGTCGCGCCGGATCACGAGACGCCCGTCAGCGAGGGAGAGGCGCGCGCCGTCCTGCGAGATGTCGATGATTCGCTCGAGCATCAGTCGTTGGCCGGGTACACTTCGCCCAGGGGCGAAACCGATACCTTGCGGCAGTTCAGGCGGTTCAGACTATTCACGACGGGGTTCTTGAATATCCTGATTTTCTCCTGTTCAGAGGGTTTCATTGGGATCTCTTTCTTCTTTCGTGCGTCCAGGATGTGTGAACATTGAACAAGGCCGCCCGCAAGAAACGTCACGCCTCGCACGAGATAGAGTTCGCGGGCCGTTTGGCCGTTACCGAGGTCCACATCCAGTTCCACGATATCGCCCTGGGTGAGGGAGAATTTGAAGCGCCTGGTTTCGTCCCAATGGCGGTTTACGATGGGCTGTTTGTGTTTACGGCGCTGGTAGGCGTCGAGGAGGGTGACAACGCGCCCCTCCCATTTTTTGACGTTGCCGTCTTTGTCGAGGACCTCGAATATCTCGATGTGGCTGTTGCCGCGGGTCCAGACGTGGCGCTCTTTGGGCCCGGAGCCGATGGGGATGACGTCGCGGGTGAGTTTGAGGCGAACCTTGTGGATGGGGATAGTCTGGCCGATGCGATCAGAGTCTTTGCTGTCCTTGATGGTGATGCGGGGGTGCTTGGCGGGGTCGGAGAAGGCGGCTTTGGGGTCTGCGCCGTGGTCGCGGAAGTGCTGCCAGACGATGTCGCGGACGGTGGGGTCGGCGATGTTCTGGATGTCGCCCTCCTTGAAGTTGTCGGTCAAGGGTTTTCGGACCATGACGTAGGGTTTGCCCTCCTTATCGGTCCGTGGGGGGCTGTAGATGGTGTCGTCGTGGAAGCACCCGGAAACTTTGCGGGAGGGCCGGTGGGAGACGACGACGCGGTCAATGGCGGTCTGGACGTCGTCGAGGAAGCCCTGCCAGGGTTCGGTGACGCGTTTTTCGAATCCGCGGGAGCGGCCGCGTTCGCGGAACTGGGCGGCCGCGGCATCGCTGAGGGCTTTGACAGTTGCGCGGTCGGTGAGGGCGATGGCGATGGCGTCGACGGCGTGGTGGCGGTGGTCGTCACGGCTTTTCTGGCCGCCGTCGCCGAGGATGCCGTTGAGGCGCCAGGCGCCGCGGAGATAGCCGGTAATCTGGCCCCGGCTGACCTGGATGCGGCTTTGGGCCTGGTCGCCGTAGAGCCAGGAAAGGTAGCGCATGGCTTCGCGCGAGGCGAACTTGGTGTCGTTGAGCTGGCGGGCGCTGAATTGCTCGAATTCGAGGAGGTCTTCGTTTTTCATCTGGAAGCGGCGGAGTTTTTCCTTTGCGGCGTCGCCCTGGAATTTCGCGACGCGGGCGAGGATTTCATCCCAGCGCCCCGAGTGTTCGTAGGCCTCGCGGGGCGTGCGGTTCTGCTTCACATTGCGGTTTTCCTCGTGGTAGCAGAGGGTTTTGTTGAAGAACGAGTCGTCGAGGCAGCGGCTGAAGGGGATGATGTGTTCGATGTCCCAGGGGGAGTCGTGGCTGAACAGCTCGTGGAACGAAATGGTTCGCAGTGTGTAGGGGCATGTTCCGCAGCATTCTTCCCAGAGGCGGGCCTTGAGGATATCGCGGCCGGTCACGCGGGGGTCGCCGGTGGCGTCGATGATTTTCTGGCGCAGGGCGTCGTTGACTTTGCGGCGTTTCTGGTTCTCGCTGGTCATCTTGCGGCGGTCTTCGCGGCTCTTCTTCATTTCGCGGGCGAGCTCGATGCGGACGTAGTCCGGCTTGCCGTGTTTGCGAATGACGGCGTTGACGACGCGGCGGGTCTCGGTGAGGGTGCGCATGACGACGGGGTTGCGGATGGAGTTGCACGCTTCGGCGACGCCGGGCAGGAAATCGAGGACGTTTTTGGCCCAGCCCCCTTCGAAGGCCTCTTCGCGGGCGGTGGCGTATTGCATGCCCTGTTCCATGAGGGGCAGGACGGCCTGCATGGCCTCGCGCGAGAGGGCCATGTAGCCGGTTTCGAGGTGGACTTTGCCGAATGCGGCCGCCGCTTCGGGGTCGAGCCCCCAGGCTTCGCGCCCGCGGCGTTCGAGGGTCTCGGCTCTATCGATCCCCATGGCTTCGCCGACGATGGCGTCTTGTTGCTGGCGGGAGAGGGTGTCCCAGCGGTCGCCGAAGACCTTGCGCATGGCCGTGGCGGTTTTGTTTCCGGGGAGGTCCTTTTCACCGCCGCGCTCGAAGTTGAACTCGACGCCCTTCAGTGGCTTGAGAAGCTTGCGAATGCTCCCAAAGGTAAACTTTTCGTGTAGATCCATCTCCGCGAGGAGTTTTTCGCGTTCGTCCTCGGTGAGGCGCCGGTGCGATTCGTCGGGGAAGATGACTTCGAGATCGTTGACCTTCTGGAGCATGCGAAAACGCTGGGAGATGAGGAGGGCCTTCGGTGCGCGTTTCTTGCCGGGCACCAGGTCGCATGCGCCGATGAGGCCCTTCTGGCTCTTGAGGGGGCGCTGGTCGAAGATGGCGCTCGAGACTTCCTTTTTCAGTTCGCCGGTGAGCAGTTTGGGATGATGGGGGCGCTGGGCTTCCCAGAGCCTTTCGAATTCGTCGAGATACATCTCGCGGCCGGTCCAGCGCTGACGGATTCTGTGTTCGTTGACGGGGTCGACCCGGGAGAGGAACTCGCCGAGGGTGCGGACGCCCGCTGCGGTCATGCGCTCGCGCAACTCGTTGATCGCGGGCTCGACGGTTCCCTTGTCCTCGTCCTTTTTGCCGGATTTCCGGTTGCTGAGGTATCCGCGGCGCTGGGCGAGGTGGTAGAGTGCTCGGCCGAATTCGTGGGGGTCGAGAGGTTCGTCGAGGGCGCGGCAGCGGAGGAAATAGGGAAGCTGGTCGAGTACGGCGGCATCTTTACCGTGATTCTTCCCGTTGGTGCTGTACTTGGCGTGAATCTCACGGTCGAGGGCTTGAAGGAGGCGGTTGCGTTCGGCGGGTTTGCGCATGGGACCCTCCGGGAGGAGCCGGTTGCGGCTCAGGAGGCATGCGAGGTTCTCGAGGCGGCGGCCCCTGCGCTCGCACTGGCGGCGGCGCTGGCGGGCTTCGCGGCGTTCGGCGCCACGCGCGGTATCTCTGCCGGATTCGACGTCGCCCTCGGTGCCTGCGTCGAATACGCGGACGCCGCAGTCGATGAGTGCAGTTGGCTGGCCGCCGGTGTATTCGAGGATGGCCCATCCGACGGAGTTGGAGCCGAGATCGAGACCCAGTACGCTGTATTTGTCTTCGCTTGCCATAGATACCCCCGGATTTTCTAGTTCCGGGATCGCCGGATAAGAAAGGCCTCGTTGGAGGGATCTTGTTGACTCCATT
>CAZFOG010000468.1:0-4455 GCA_964520685.1 uncultured Nitrospiraceae bacterium
TTTCATGGTCTACGGGTGAGCCGACCGGCTCATGGTTCGCTGTCCCGAGTCAGCCGGGTTCCATTTCACTCGTTGCGGCATTTCCGTGTATTCTGGCTGGACTACCGTTGCGGCGAGCGGAATCACACAACGCGGAGGGTTTTTCGATGGCGCGCATGGTCCTTTGTTTGTTTCTGGCGGTTGTCTGTACGAGCACGGCAGCGTTCGCGGCGGAGCCCATATCCCTGGGCGGCATGCAGGACCTGACCCAGCTTCAACCGGGCCGGACGATGCGGTCGTCGACTAGCGACCCGAACTGGCATAACGGCAACGCCGACGCGCGCCACATACCGCCCGGCGAGACGCTGGTCTTGGCCGACCTCGAGGGCCCCGGCGTGATCCGCCATCTGTGGAACACCATCGCGGCCGAGGAACGGGGCTACTCGCGGCTGCTGGTTCTGCGCATGTACTGGGACGGCGAAGAACATCCGTCGGTCGAGGTTCCTATTGGCGATTTCTTCGGTATCGGCCACGGCGTAGACCAGCCCTACGCGAGCCTGCCCGTCAAAGTGTCGTCGGAAGGCCGCGCGCGCAATTGTTACTGGCCCATGCCGTTCCGCAAATCCGCACGGATTACGGTTACGAACGAAGGCCGCAAGATGGTCCACGCATTCTATTCTTACGTGGATTGGCAGAAACTGCCCCGGTTCCCCAAGGATAGCGTCTATTTTCACGCGATGTACCGCCAGGAATACCCGACGGTGATGGGCCAGAATTACCGCATCGCAGACATCGCGGGTCGCGGCCACTATGTGGGCACGGTGCTTAGCATCGAGCAGCTCACGCCGGGATGGTACGGCGAGGGCGACGATTTCTTTTTCATTGACGGCGAGGAGGAACCGAGCCTGCGCGGCACCGGCACCGAGGACTACTTCTGCGATGCCTGGGGATTCCGGCAGCAGGATGGGCCGTTCTACGGCATCCCCCTGTTCGAGGGGCTTGAGACCATGAACCGCACCAGCGCCTACCGGTGGCACATACCGGACCCGGTGGTGTTCGAGAAGTCGTTGCGCGTGGAAATCGAGCACAAGGGGGCGGGATTCAACGACGCGGGCGAGGTTATCTCGGGATTTGCCGAGCGCTCCGACAATTTCTCGTCGGTGGCGTACTGGTACCAGACCGAGCCGCACAAGCCCTTCCCGGCCCTTCCCGCGCCCTACGACCGCCTGAGCATCGATTACGGAAACATGCTCGAAGCTGAACAGTGGCTCGATACCGCCGAGACCAGCTCGGTCGTGCCGGCCGAGCAAGAGGGCGGTGGCTGGAGTGACGGGGGACAGGTCTTCTGGACCCCCGCCGGGCCCGGCCAGTCCCTGACCCTAACCTTCGAGCTCGCTGAAGCGGGTGTGTACGACATCCTGCTCGTACTCACGCACTCCCACGACTACGGCATCTTCGAGTTCTCGCTGGATGGACAACCCCTTGGCAAGCCCCTGGACCTCCACTACCCGGTCATCGCCGTCAACGAGCACTACATGGGTGCGCGCGAGCTGGGTGCGGGCAAACACACCATCGCGGTGAAGAACCTGGGCAAGTCACCGGACTCAAAGGGATATTACTTCGGCTTCGACGGCATGATCCTGAGCCCGAAATAGCCGGGATACCCGCATCGAAGAGCTCGCGTGCGGGGCCATTTGGTTCCTGCGAGTGCCCCTTTGCCTGCGCGAACACCTGTTCGTGAGAAGCCTCGAACCTAGATTCCCGAAAACCACGAAAAACCATATTGACAGGATTGCGTTGCCGGTCCAGACTGAATCCCGGAGGGGTTGATGGGCGCTTTTTCCGCGGGGTGTGGAGGACGAGTCATGAACGCCATACGCGCAATCGCAATCACGCTGGTTCTCTGTCTGGCCGGTTGGGCGGCGGATGCCAAAACCTGGTACGTGGACGTGGACAACGTTTCCGGTACCGAGAACGGGACCAGCTGGGCCACGGCCTATAGGACTATCGGCCAGGCGCTGACCGCGGCCACGGCAAACGACTCCGTGTGGGTCGCGGAGGGTTCCTATGCTGAGACCGTGACGATGAAGGCGAACGTCGCGCTATACGGGGGATTCTCGGGTCCGGGGTCGGTCTTCGCCGATCGCGACCCTCGCGCCCATCTGACATTGATTACTGGCGAGGGCATTCGCCGCTGCGTCGTCGGAGCAGACGGGGCCCGGCTGGACGGGTTTACGCTCGACCAGGGCTGGGCGGCCGACGGCGGCGGCGGCATGCTGAATGAGCACGCTTCCCCCACGGTCGCCCATTGCGATTTCATTTCTTGCATCTCCAACAATAGCGGCGGCGCGGTCCGGAATTGGCAGGCGTCGCCCGTGTTCGAGGACTGCACGTTCCGTTGGAACAGAACCTATAGCAACGGTGGGGCGGTGGTGAACTTCAACCTCGGCGGCGAGGCGCGATTTACGCGCTGCGTGTTTCAAGAGAATCATGCAGACATTTTTGGTGGCGGGTTTTCAAACGAGTATTCTTCCACACGGGGCATGTTCGAGGAATGCAGCTTTATCGGGAATGAAGCTGGTGTGTGGCGTGGAGGGGGTCTTTACAACGGAGAAGGGGCACAAGCCGAACTGGTGCAGTGCATCGTTGTCGATAACACGAGCCCGGAGAAGGGCGGGGGTGTTTACAGTAACTCCGATCTGACTGTTGTAGAGTGCGCATTTTCCGGCAATTCCTCTGTGAGCGGCGGCGGTATTTGGCAGACGGGTGCGGTCTTGTCGGTGACGGGCAGCCGGTTTTCGGGCAATATTTGCGGTGTGGAATGCGGCGGGGGACTCTTTCACACGGAGGGAACGGCCACGATAAGCGGGTGCTTGTTCTGTGGAAATGAGGCCCAGGACAGCGGCGGCGGTGGACTGTACGGTGGGAATGGCGCGGACACTGTTGTACATGCCAGCCGCTTCCTTGGCAATCGTGCCGCCTGGGGCGGCGGGCTGTGTCACGTGGGGGCTGCACTTGAAATCAGCGGCTCGATCATCAACGCCAACACGGCCGGCCACGATGGTGGCGGGTTCTACATCGGGGGCGTGGATGCGGTCTTCGATACGTGTACCGTCAGGGCAAACTCGGCTGAAATGGTGGGCGGCGGAGGGTGGTGCTGGGGCGGCGTGCCGGGTTTCGCTTCGTGCGTGTTTGAGGACAATACAGGAGGTGATGGCGGCGCAGTGTACGCCTGTATGAACCGTCCCATGTTCGAGAAGACCATTTTTCGTCGCAACCACGGTGGTCTCGGAGGAGCCTTGCGCCTTGACGACGCAGAGACCACAAGCGTGAATTGCCTGTTCTTCGGCAACTGTGCCGAGAATGGCGGTGCGATGTGGCAGGCCCAGGGCGAACTTGGCCTCAATCACTGTACCGTCTCCCGCAATGTCGCAGTGGAAGGAAGCGCAATCGGTGGCTATGACAACCGAGTCCTCAACATTGTGAACAGTATTGTGCGGGAGAATCCGGGCATTGGGTCTATCTTTACCCAGGATTGCACCCTGACGATAACCAACTCGAACCTCGCCACCGGGCCCGGCTACACCGAAAGTCTGCTTGACGATGCGCCGATGTTTTATGCGCCGGAGTTTGAGGATTTCCGCCTGCAGGCGGGGTCGCCGTGCATCAACGCGGGGGTCGCCGGCTGCCCCGAGGATTTGCGTGGAATGCCCCGCACCGGCGTGCCCGATATGGGGTGTTATGAACGCCAGGCGTTCGAGGACTTCGACGGCGACCAGATTGGCGACGGAGTCGAGGGGTTTGACGATACTGACGCCGACGGCACGCCGGACTACATGGATGACGATTCCGACAACGACGGGATCCCGGATGTGACCGACGGCGTAGCGGATTTCGACGGGGACGGCACTGCCAACTACCGTGACGCCGACAGCGGCGCGCCGGTCGTGGGCGACATCAACGGCGACGGGAAGATCAACGCCATCGACGTGCAGATGGCCGTCAACGGTGCACTGGGGATCCCGATAAAACCACTCTGAGCTGAATTCCGGCTCCAAGGAGTCATTCGCGAGAGCGCGCGGCCATCAGGGGGTAGACGTACCGCGTCTGTCGGGAGATGTCTTCCTGCCTGCTACCCGGAACAAAGTGCGCCCTCCCTCCGTTTAGTATTTCCAAAGGACACATAATTGTTTTCGAGGGCGCAGGGCAGCGGTCTGGGGCGTGACGTCTGCGGAGGGAGGAGCGGGAATGAAGGTCGCGCGCGGTATTGCGTTGGGTTTCGTGTGCTGTCTTCTTGCGGTAACATCGGACGCCGCAGTACGTTACGTCGATGCGCAAAACGTGTCAGGAACCGAGAACGGGGAAACCTGGGAAACGGCATTCACCACGATCCAAGCCGGCATCACCGCAGCCAACGCAGACGACGAAGTCTGGGTGGCTGCGGGCTCGTATCCTGAAATCGTGACGCTGAAACAG
>CAZFOG010000469.1:0-4451 GCA_964520685.1 uncultured Nitrospiraceae bacterium
CTGTCCGGTCGTTCACGTTCGGATACACCTGGCAATCGGTGATGTGCGCGCGGACCGCCCCGGTGGCCCGCAACTCCATCCGCCCCACCACCCCGTTCCAGTTCGACTGGGTGTTGTCGGAAATGCTGTGGGCGTTCTCGCCGACGTCGAGCTTCATGCGGTTGTCGATGCGGAGCGTGATAGTATGCCGGCCTGGCGCAAGACTCTCGCCCAAGTCATATTCATGCGGCGTCGACAGGCTTTCCCGCGACCCGATCTCGTTGCCATCCATCCACAGCGTGGTTACCCAATGGCAGCGTTCGAGGAAGAGGCAGATGCGCTTGCCAGCCCACGACTCCGGCACAACCACGTCGCGCTGATACCACGCCGCGCCCACGTAATGCTTTTCCGGCTGGAGCCAATAGGGGATTCTCGCGTCGCTTGCCGTCATGTACGGCTTCAGGATGCTTTCCGCGTGTTCCAGCGGCCGCACCGTCCCGGTCCACGGCGTATCGACGGTCACCGCGTTGCCATACCCCTGTGCCTGCAGGCAGCCTGGCAGTGTCAGCGTGTCGGGCAGCGCCTGCTTGAACCACTCCTCCCGGATACCGGCGTCTTCCGGGTCGAGCCGAAACCGCCAGGTGCCTGAAAGAGCGATGGACTCGGCTTGTTCGCCCGCGTGGGCTATTGCGGCGGGTAAGGACGCGACGAGGACACTCAAGACTGCCAGATAGACACCGTTCAAGGACAGTGACATGGATCTTTCCCTCCGCAGAGTTGTGGGACCGGTGACCCGGCCGGCCACTTCTACACCCCAATCGCCGTCTCGTCCTTCAAATAGCCGATGAGTTCCTCCGGCAGGGGCCACTCGAGCTGGACGTGCTGCTCGCGCAGCCTGGCCCGAAGGGTGTCCGCGGGCACTTCCGGCAGGCTCACATCCTGCTCCTGCGCAAGGGCCGCGGCCGTGCCCGCCGCCTGCCCGAGCTGCATCATCGTGCGCGAGAGCCGGCAACTCGACGCCGCAATCGAACTGAAACTCGCACCCCGGCAAGCAATCAGCAGGTTCTTGAATCCCTTCGGTATAAGGCACCGGTACGGCACACCGTAGGGCTCCAGCATCTCGCCGCCGATGCCTCCAGTGCCATGGCGATCGATGGAATGATCCGCAATGGTGATGATGTCGGGGTGCTCCTGCTTCGAAATGCCCGCGCGAAGGTCGTGCAGGGTCAAGACGTAGTCGCCCACGATGCGCGTGGACTCGCGCACCCCCAGGGCCGGGGCGAGCCAGGAAATCCGGTACCGTTGAAACTCGGGCCAGCCGCGCTGGACATGATGCCAGAAGGCGTACACCCGGCGGCGGCATTCCTGGTAGGCGGCCGCGTGGTCCATCCCCGCGAATTCTTTCCCCACCATGGTCGGGAGCATGTTGCAGTTATAACCGCCGTTGGGATACTGCACCGCGCTCATGGCAGGGAATCCGCCCCACCAACAGTTCGCAGGAATGCCTTCGGGTAAAGGTTCCACGGCCTTCGTGTCCGCGGGAGCGATGCGGAAGATCAACGTGGCGCCGTTGGTAATGTCGTTGGGTTTCTCGGGCGCGCCTTCCTCGCCGAACCGGTCCGCGCTCTCCTGGCCGTACATAACTTCGCAGCCGCACGCCTTGCACAATATCCCGCCGCCGGTACTGTCCACATACGCCCTTGCCGACACGCGCGTTCCGTTCGAGAGCACCAGGCCCGTTACGGTACCGTCCTGAACATCCACTTGCTCAAAGGACGTTTCGGTTAGGACTGTCACGCGCCCCGTTTCGTTCAGCATGTTCCACAGCACCTGTTCGTACACGCCCGGTTCGAAGATGACGCCGTGCCAGTGCTCTCTCTTGAAGGCCTCATCGGACGGTTTTCCGTCGCTCCGGCACCGGCGGAGCGAGTCCGCGTAGCGCCGCGTGAGATCCGGCACACTCTCGCCTCCAGGGAAAGCCTTCGGGCCGTCCCACGAGAAATGACGGCCAAACGAGTAGACCGCTGTTGCCCACGGGGCCGCCTTGAGCCGGCGGTAGATCTCGAAGGGAAACCCGGTGCCGCCGACGCCCGGCTCCCACATGGTGACACTCGATGCCACGGCGTTGCCGCCGAGCTGGCCAGCCTTTTCGATGCACAGGACGTCAAGACCCTGCCGCGCGGCCGCGCAGGCCGCCCCGAAGCCGCCGCTGCCAAGGCCCACAACAATCAGGCCGTAGTGTTCTTTCAACGCGGGTTCCTGTGCCGCGGCAGACATGTGAGAACGAAGCACGCCACCCACCGCCAAGGCGCCTACCGCACCGGCAAACTGCCGCCGGGAAATCTCTCGCATCACTCACTCCTTTCGGCGAAGCAGACGCAGCCCGAAAACGCCGCCCGCCGTGTTGTCCGGATGCGCCCTGAACATGACCGTAACGGACTCCTTCCCGTCAGTCAATGCGCGCGGCAGAGGGTACGCCACCTCGATAAACGCGCCCGGTTTGTCGTTATTCAAACGCTGGGTGACGAGTACCGTGCCGTCCACCAGCACGTCAAATACGCGGTTTATGTCGCCGCCCCAGTACGTGCACAACAGCTCGGTAGGCGTGTCTGGAAGGGTCTTCAGTCGATACGCGAACCACCCGTTCGGGGCATGCCGCCAGGTGCGGCCGAGATGGGGGCCGGTGGAGGTGTTTTCTCCCGCGAGATTGTGGGCGTCTTCGGACACCTTATCGCCGATCGCCACGGAATCGATGGTCCGGGCATCAAGCTCCCGCAGGCGGGCCTCCTCGGCGGCACGTTCGGCTTCCCTCAGTTGCCATTCTGCCTCGGTTACGAAATCCCAGTATACGCTGTAGCGTTGGCCGTGTATGGCATAGAAAGGTGTGAGTTCGACGTCGTGCGGCCTCACCACGCCCTTCGTCCGAAACGCAAGCGCCCTGCCCCGCACGGGTTCAAGCCACGCTTCGGGCTCGCGATTCTCCGTTATCACCACGGGCACCTGCGGTTCAGGACCATCAATCGCGCCCAATCCCGCCGCAAGCACGATCGGCCCGTACAGAATCGCCGCGCGGTTCGGATTGTCCGGCATGGATTCCAGGCGCAACGCCATGGGGATGGTGTACTCGACCGTGTCGCCATCGTGCCATACCCGGCGAATGGCGATATAACCGCCGGGATGCGCACTGTACGTGCATTTCTCATCATTCACCCGGGCAATGGGTAACGCCGCTGCCCATCCCGGAGACCGGAGGTACAGGGTCATCTCGACCGGTTTCTCGCACGCGAGACGCAGGCGTGTCGCGCCGCTTTCGGGAAAGTCCGTCTCCTGTCGAACGATGACGTCCTTTTCCTTCCATGTGAGTTCAGACGGTATAAAAAGATTGACGTATAGGCTGTCTTCGCCGTGAAAGTAGAGCGCCTCGCCGTAGCGCACATGGTTTTCCATTCCCGTGCCGGTGCAACACCAGAACGAGTCGAACGGCGTCGAATACGTCTTGAACTGCCCCGGTTTCAGCGGGATGAAATAGCACATCATGCCGTCGTTGGGGTTTTGCGAACCGAGAATGTGATTGTACAGCGCCCGCTCGTAGAAATCGGCCTTTTCACACGCTGCGTCCCAGCAAAACAGGTGTTTCGTCAGCTTGAGCATGTTGTAGGTGTTGCACGTCTCGGTGGTATCCGTTCCAAGGCGCCCGGCCAGTCTATCGGGCGGTCCGAAGTGCTCGCGTTCGCTGTGGCCACCCGTGACGTACGAGTGGTGCTGCACGACACGATCCCAGAAGAACGAGGCGATGGCGCGGTCGTCGATGGCCCCCGTCAACTCATACCGCCGCGCCACGCCGGTGATCTTGGGAATCTGGGTGTTCGCATGCAGTCCCGGAAGGCAGTCGACGCCCTGTGACAATGGTTCGAGAACGGCCTTGTGGTGGAATCGTCGCGACAGGGCCAGATAGCGCGCATCGCCAGTCCGTGCATACAGTTCCGCGAGCGACTCGTTGATGCCCCCGTGTTCGCACGCGAGCATGGCCTCGAATTGTTCATCGCTCAAACCGCTCGTAACCGTCTCGACCCAGTCCGCCAACGCCTGTGCGACCGCGAGCGCTTTCGCATTGCCAGTATGGAGGTGGGCGTCGAGGAGGCCCGCCAGAACCTTGTGTTCGGTGTACCACGGGACCCAAATGCCATTGAGTTCGAAAGGTTTTACATCGAGCTCGCCTCTTTTCAGGGCCGCGAAAGCCTCTTTGCCTTTCGGAATCGCGCCCACATAGCCGTCGCCGTTGGCGGCCTGGCACGCGGCCAGCTCGTCGACGATATAGGTCGCGCGTTCGCGCAGGCGCGTGTCCCCGCTAGACGCCCAGGCTAGCGCACAGGCCGACAGGTAATGCCCGAGAGAATGCCCGGCTACTCCCTGAGTTTCCCATCCCCCGTACACTTCCGCCTTAGGCTCCAGGCCGGCTTCCTTGCGAAACC
>CAZFOG010000470.1:0-4446 GCA_964520685.1 uncultured Nitrospiraceae bacterium
CCAACAGTGCTGGGAAGCAACTATGCGCCGGTGCGTGAAAAGGTCATCGAGGTTCTCCACGAAGCGGGGCCCGTGACGGGGTTGTTCCATCAGTACGAACTTGAGCTTGCCAAATTCATCAACCGGCACATGCCGTCGATCGAGATGTTCCGCATGCTGGCCAGCGGCTCCGAGGGCTGCATGGCGGCGATTCGGGCCGCGCGCAATTTCACGGGCAAGAAAAAGATCGTCAAAATGGGTGGCGCCTACCACGGCTGGAGCGACCAGTTGGTATTTGGCACGCGTATCCCCGGGACGGGTCCTTTCGAGGCATCGGGCATCCCCGAGGAGTGTCTTGCCCATACCCAGGAGTTTTTCCCTGGCGATCTCGATGGCGAGAACGGTCTGGCGGCCCTGCTCGAGCGGAACAAGAACGCAGGCGGTACCGCGGCGGTGCTTATCGAGCCCGTGGGACCCGAGAGCGGTACGCGGCCGCTGCCGCGCGGCTTCAATCAGCGGGTGCGTGAATTGTGCGATGAATACGGCGCGTTACTCATATTTGACGAGGTCGTCACTGGATTCCGGCTGGGCCTGGGCGGCGCCCAGGGATACTTCGACGTCAAGCCCGATTTGACGGTCTTCGGGAAATGCGTTGCGGGCGGGTATCCTGGCGCCGGTGGTGTTGGCGGGCGTAAGGACGTCATGTCGACATTCGCGGCGGGTATCGGCTCAGACCAGCAGCGGACCCTGGTAGGCGGGACGCTGTCGGCCAATCCATTGAGCTGCGCGGCGGGGTACTATGCCCTCGTGGAAATGGAGCGCACGGGAGCCCCGGCGTTGGCGGCGCAAGCGGGCGATCGCCTCTGCGAGAAGCTCGAGGCCGTGCTCGATTCACTGGACGCACCGTTCTTCGTCTACAATTACGGCTCGATTGTCCATCTCAACACCCACGGTGTGCTGCTGGTGGACATCGCGGACCCGCAGGGCTTCTTCAAGATTCTGCAACGCAAAGAGATTGCCAAGCAGATCGGCGCGGCGTACACGGCAGAGGGCATCATCACCTTGGCCGGAAGCCGTCTGTATACTAGCATGGCCGATACGGACTTGGTCATCGACAAGGCGGTCGAGGGTTTTGCGCGGGTCATGGAAAATTGTGTGCCGGTGGACTAAGGGGAGGGATTCGGTGAGCAAATACACGCAGTATAAGGAACACGTTCTTGAGGTCAGCCAACAGCTTTGGCGGGATGGTTACTTCGGCACAAGGCACGGGAGTGGGGGAAACGTCTCGGTTCTGCTCGATGGTGAAGAGGCCATCGCGGTCACGCCTTCCGCCCGGAACTACGGTGAGTTGTTGCCCGAAGACATCTGCATTGTCGATTTCGAGCAGAATCGTATCGAAGGAACGCTGGACCCTTCAGTCGAGACGGCCATGCATCTGGCTGTCTATAAGGAACGGCCCGATGTCAGCGCGGTGATCCATACCCATCAACCGTTCGCGAGCATCTTTGCGGTACTGAACGAATCAATTCCGGCCCTGTTTGATGAGGTGTCGGTTGCCATCGGCCCGGAGATTGCGGTCTGTTCCTACGGTCTCTCGGGCAGCCCGGAACTCCTCAAGAATGTTGTGAGCAAGCTTTCGAACCGGGGCCACTGCTATTTGCTTCAGAACCATGGGGCCTTGTCGATAGGTCCGGATCTTGACCGCACCCTGTATTTTGTCGAGGTGCTCGAGAAAGTCGCGAAGATTTACCATCGTGCGCTGTCGACGGGCATGCAGGTGCATACCCTGCCGGACGGGCTGCCGCAGGCGCTTTTTCAGTTCACGAAAAGCAAACAGGATGCCGAGATCGCGCGCAAGGAAAACCTGCGCCAGTCCAAGTGATTGTGCTTCAAGCGGACCTATCCAGACCCGGATGGCGAGAGCTACTGTGGGCGCGATAGGGGGGAGCCATGCCGGTCAAAGAGTGTATTCTGGCCATCGATCTGGGAACGTCAGGCTGCAAAGCGGCTCTTGTCGACTTGACGGGAAAAGTCCTGGCCTGGGAGTTCCAGAAGATCCCCACGCTCCTTCTCCCCGGCGGAGGTGCCGAGCAGAGCGCTGAGAATTGGTGGAACGCCGTCATCGGTACATCCCGCGCGCTCATTCAGCGAGGGGTTGTATCCTCCTCCGACATCCTTGCCGTCTGCTGCAGTACTCAGGGTGAATGTACCATCCCTGTAGACGCCCATGGCATCCCCCTGATGAACGCCATCCTGTGGATGGACGCACGGGGAGCGCGCTATCTCAAGGAACTCACCGGTGGTTTTCCCCGGGTTGCCGGATACAACGTGCTCAGGCTGCTGCGATGGCTCCGCCTCACGGGCGGCGCGCCATCCTTGTCTGGGAAAGACCCCGCCGCCCACATGCTCTTCGTCAAACACACACGCCCGGACATCTATGAGAAGACTCACAAATTCCTGAGCGCGCTCGACTACCTCAACCTCCGTCTGACCGGACGCTACGTTGCGACTTTCGATTCGATTCTCACCTCTTGGATCACCGACAACCGCGATCCCTCGAACATTCGATACGACGCCCGTCTGCTCAGGGATTGCGGGATTCAGGCCGGCGCGTTTCCCGAGATTGTGCCCTGCACCGAGGTGTTGGGGACCGTGGACCGAGAGTTTGCCAGGGATGTGGGACTCGGCGAGCATACGAAGGTGGTTGCCGGTGCCATTGACACCAGTGCGGCTGCCGTCGGAGCGGGAGCGGTGCGTGATTATCAGGCCCATCTGTACGTCGGCACCTCATCCTGGCTGGCCGCTCACGTTCCCTTCAAGAAGACGGACATCTTCGCTTCGCTGGCGGCCGTACCCTGTGCAGTCCCCGCCCGGTATCTGATGATCGCCCTCCAGGCCACCGCCGGTGGCAATCTCGCCTATCTCCGCGATACCTTGTTCTATGGCAACGACACCCTGGGCAACGGCCCGGCGCCTCAGGACGTCTACGACCGCATGTGCGCCTTGGCCGCGTCATCGCCACCGGGCGCGAACGGCCTTCTCTACACACCTTGGATTTACGGAGAGCGTTGCCCGGTGGAAGACCGGGCGGTGCGTGCTGGATTCCACAATCTGTCCCTGGAGCATACGCGGGCGGACATCATCCGGGCCGTCCTCGAGGGTATCGCCTTGAATACGCGGTGGATGCTGGGGCCCCTGGAACGAAACCTGGGCCGGGAGTCCGGCGCCATCCACATCGTTGGCGGCGGCGCGAATTCCGGCCAGTGGTGTCAGATCTTTGCGGATGTGCTCGGGCGCCCCATTCGCCAGCTTGACGAACCCATCCAGGCAAACGTGCGCGGGGCGGCCTTTATCGGCGCCGTCGGGCTCGGCGCGCTCGACTACGAGGCCGTCGAGAACCTGGTAAACATCCGGGAGACCTACCAGCCCCGGACGGACACAACCGGCACCTACAATGTCGTGTTCCGGGAATTTCGTGAACTCTATCGGAAGAACCACGCGATTCACGCCCGTCTCAATGCATATTTCGCCCGGCACGGCGCCAAGCGGGACGAGTAGACGGCCAATGTGCCCACATGGTCGCGGGAATGGTACCATCATCCCATACCGGCGTTGGAGATGTCGGTAAGGCGCCATCGGGAGAAGCCGCGCATGCCAAATTCGACAAGACAACTCATCTTGCTGATGCTCATTTGCATCACGGGGTTCATTTCTTCCACGCCCGCCCAGGAATTTCCAACCCCTGCACACTACCCGCTTATCGAGGGCCGGTGGCCGTCCACATCGGGTCAGAAGTTCAGCTTCGCCATTCTGGGTGACAAGACAAGCGGCGGAGAGGGGAAGTGGCCGATCTTCGACCGGGCCGTGGATGCCCTCAACCTCCTCAAACCCGATTTCGTCATTACTGTAGGCGATCAGATTCCGGGGCACATGCAGGAGCGTGCGGCGTGGGATGCCGAATGGGCTGAATACCTCGAACACGCCCGGCGCATCGAAGCTCCCCTGTTTCTTATCCCCGGCAATCACGACATTGCCAATGTCGAGTGTTACCAGTTCTGGAAAGAGGATTTCGGCCCTACCTACTATGCCTTTGACTACAAGGAATGCTTCTTCCTCGTGCTGAATACCGAGGAAGAGCGCTTCGATGGCCGTGGACCCGTCTGGAACGCGATGATGGCGTTCGCGGAAGCGGAACTCGCCAGGCATCAGGACGCCCGGCACACCTTCGTCTTTCTTCACAAACCCATGTGGGACGACCCTCGCTATGAGGACGACTGGAAACGCCTGCGGAACGCCCTCGGGTCACGGCCTCACACCGTGGTTGCGGGGCATGAACACTATCTCATGACCGAGCGCCGGGACGGCAACCTCTATGTCATTCAGAATGCCACAGGCGGCGGTATCGACGTGAGCGACGTGCGTGAGTTCGGGGCGTTCCACGGCTTTGGCTGCGTCACGGTCGATGGG
>CAZFOG010000471.1:0-4404 GCA_964520685.1 uncultured Nitrospiraceae bacterium
GGGAGCCCATGTTCGGCGACCACGAAGGCCGTAAACGCTGGGACCCCGAATGGCGCGAGTGGCTTGTCGAACGCTACGGCAGCATCGAAAACGCGGAGAAAGACTGGGAGTTCCAGGCGCCGCGCGAACCCGACGGCCAAGTGACCAATCCCCTCGATCCGTACGTCGTGGAAAACGGCCCCCACTGGCGCATGATGGCCGCATACCGCCGGTTTCTCGACACCATTCTCTACAAATACTACGACCGTGCGCGGCGGCTCGTGCACACCGTCGACCCGAACCATCTCGTGAGCTTCCGCATGACCCTCGCGGGCGATCCCACGGCGCGGTGGTCCAAAACCGTCCCGTATGACTACGCCTACCTCGCCGGGGCGGTGGACATCCTGGAGCCGGAAGCCTACGGCCGCATCGGCGACTGGGAACGCGTGAAGCCCGGCTGGTTCACCTACGAATACGGCCGGTGGGCGAATCCCGCGCTGCCGCTTATCTGGGCCGAGGCGGGGGTAAGCGTGTGGTCCCGCGCGCTCATGGACGTGACCGAGGAACAGCTCGATTTCCAGGCCACGTTCTATACCGACATGTACAAGATGATGCTCGGCAGCGGCGCGGACGGCATCTACTGGTGGTGGTATCCCGGCGGCTACCGCACCAACGAGCGCAGCGATTACGGCATCATCAACCCCGACGGCACCGACCGGCCCGTAACGAAGGTCATCCGCGAAACGGCCGAGACCTTCATCAACGCGCCTTCGGCCAAACCCGTTGACCACTGGATCACCTTCAACCGCGACAAGCATCCCGACGGCATCGCGGGCATCTACGACGAGGTGAAGGACGAGTTCTGGGCCGCCATTGACGACGGCAAAACGCCCGGCCTCCGCACCGAAGGCACCGGCACGACCTCCGCGGACTGCCCTCTTACCGCTGTCGGCAATGTGGAGTACAACGGAAGCAATCCGCCCAAATACCTCGACGGGTTCTTCGACATCGTTGAGATTCGCAACACCACGGGCGAATGGCAGGACGTGGCGGATGGCGGCGAGGTCGCGGTGGGCGCGGGAAAACCCGTGGTCGCACGGCTGACCGTGACCAACCTGGGCGAGGCCGCGTGGCTGCCGCTGCCTGCGATGAACATCACGGGGTCTGTCAGCGTCTTCACAGGCGACGTGCGGTTTCCGTTGTTTGAGCGCGTCGACAAGTTTGGACAGACCGTGTTGGAAGAGGTTACGCTAATGCCCGAGGGTGTGCGGGAGCCCACGCCCATCGAATTGCGGTTCGAAGCCCAGGGCCGCGCGGTGTTTGGTCCGCGGTTCACGATCGTGGCACGTCCGTAAGCAGGAATCCAAGGAGAACGACCATGAGAACGTGTGCAGTTGCCGCCTTGTGCGTGTTGATGTCGCTGGCGTGTTTTGCCCAGGCGCCAACGGAGCGCCCCTCCGAGAATATCGCCTTGGGCAAACCCTATACGATGGAGCCCCGGCCCGATTACGAACACTGCACCGATCCGGAGGACAGTACCCAGCTCACCGACGGAGTCTACTCGGAGGGGTATTTCTGGGTGCAGAAAACCACGGTCGGCTGGAAGGGCGAGCCGATCATTGTGGTTACGATTGACCTGGGCGAAGACCTGCCCATCCGGGGCGCGTCGTTCAATACGGCTGCCGGTGCGGCGGGCGTCACGTGGCCCTTGTCCATCTACATGCTCGTCGCGGGCGAGGACAAGATTTTCTACGAGGCGGGCGAGTTGATCGCAATGAGTTCCGGCCGCGGCCTTCCCGATCCCGGCAAATACTCGGTACACCGTTACTGGACCGACGCCCTCGAGACTCACGGCCGCTACATGGCTTTTGTGTTCGCCGCGCAACCCTACGGCTTCGTCGACGAAATCGAGATATTCAAGGGCGAAGACGCATGGCTGTCTCAGCCCTATGCAGGAAAACCCATCGAGGACATCAAGGACACCATGGTGCGCGCGTCGCTCCAGGAGGCCGTCCGCCGACGGATTCTCATGGACGTCGTCGGCATTGAAGAGAAGCTGGCAGCAGCAGCCATCGACGGGCCGGTGAGGGAATTGCTTGCGGCCGGGCTCAAGAACGCGAAAGATGCGTGCGCGACCATCCCCGAAGTCTCGATGGAGACCTTCAAGGCCGTTATGCCGCTGAACGACCTGCACCGTCAGGCGCTGGGCTTCCAGGGCGCTTTGTGGAGGGCCCAGGGTTACGCGCCCCTCACGCTGTGGCAATCGCCGCTGTGGGACCAGGCGTACCTTCTCGACGACCCCGTGAAGGAGGCCTCGCCGAAGGTCGCGGTGCATCTCATGCGCAACGAATACCGCGCGGGCTGCTTCAATGTTTCGAATGCGACCTCCGAGCACGCGACGGTGCGGGTAAGCATCACAGGCCTCCCTGGCGGGGATAATCCCGGCTACATCACCGTGCATGAAGCGCAATGGACCGGCACGAAGTCGGGCATTCCCGTGGCGGCGGCGTTGCCCGAAGCGCCAAAGCAGGATGGCGGCTACGGTATCGAGGTGCCCGCGGGCATGACCCGCCAGGTGTGGCTGACGTTCCATCCCGAGGACGTTGACGCGGGCACCCATACCGGCGAGATCGTGGTGGCGTCCGCGGAACACGGCGAACAGCGGCTTCCCGTCGAGATGCGCGTGTTTCCGTTCGCGTTTCCCGACAAACCCACACTGCATTTCGGCGGATGGGATTACACCAACGGCACCGGTAACCGCGGGGTCACCCTCGAGAACATGGAGCAGGTCATCGCGCATTGTCTCGAGCACTTTGTCGATTCGCCCTGGGCCACGAGTGCGGTGATGCCTTACGGCGAATACGATGCCACCGGCGCCATGACCACTGAGCCCAGCACCGCTGCGTTCGACGAATGGATGGCCCGTTGGCCCGACGCCGCCAACTACATGGTGTTCTCGGCGGTCGGCTCGAAGATACACACTTTCACGCAAGGCACGCCCGAGTTCAACAAGGCCGTGGGCGAATGGACCGTGTTCTGGGCGAAGTACATGGAGAGCAAGGGCAAGAAGCCCGAACAACTCGCGCTGCTGATCATCGACGAGCCCCACCGGGCCGAGCAAGACGAGACGATCCTGTTCTGGGCACAAGCAATCCGCGCGATGGACACCGGCATCCGTATCTGGGAAGATCCCATCTACCGGGGCGACATGACGAAAGCGAACCAGGAGATGATCGCCGCGTGCCATGTGCTCTGTCCCAACCGGCCCATGTTCCTCGATGGCCCCGAATCGTACCGGCAATACTTCGTTGACCGGCGCAACGAGGGCATTACCCTCGAGTTCTATTCGTGCAGCGGGCCCGTGCGGCTTCTCGATCCCTATGCCTACCACCGCCTGCAGGCGTGGGAATGCTGGAAGTACGAAGCCGAAGCGACGTACTTCTGGGCTTTGGGCGATACGGGCGGGGGCTCGTCATGGAACGAATACATCGCTCCCGGCACCGATTACTGCCCGTTCTTCCTCGAGCCGGCCTCCGTCACGCCGGGGAAACACATGGAGTCGATTCGCGAAAGCATCGAGGATTTTGAATACCTCGTCATGTTGCGCGACGCCATTGCGAAGGCCGAAGCCGCGGGGAAACCGGCGGAACTCGTCGGCAAAGCGAAGGCGTTGCTCGTTGAACTGCCCGACCGGGTGCTCGAGGCAAGCAGAGAGGGCACATTATCCTGGAAGGAACCACGAGACCGTGATTTTGCGGACCGGGCACGCCTGGAAATTCTCGAGATGCTCGTGCAACTGCAATAGGAGGCAGCGCCCATGTATTCACTGACCCTGGCCATCACGGTGGGGCTTTCGGCGTCCGCGGCGAGCCCGGGCGAAGCCCCGTTTTACGCCGGCAAACTGGACCTCTTGTACTATCTCGATACGTCTGGCGAGCGGCATCCGGTCGAGACCATTGCGGACTGGGAAATCCGCCGCCAGCACGTACGGGCCAATTTCCAGAAAGTGGCGGGGCCCTTACCCTCCCGCGAAACGCTTGTCCCGCTCGATATTCAGGTCGAGGACGAGCAGGAGTTCCCGAAATACATCCGGAAAAAGATCACCTTTGCCGTGGAACCCTGGGACCGCCTGCCCGCCTACCTGTTGCTCCCGAAGCACGTGGAGGGCAAGGTGCCCGCAGTGCTGTGCCTGCATCCCACCTCCGACATCGGCAAGGATGTGGTTGTGGGGCTCGGCGGCAAAGAAAACCGCCAGTACGCCGAAGAATTGGCCGAGCGCGGTTTCGTGACCATCGCGCCCGATTATCCGGGATTTGGCGACTACAAAGACGCCCGGACGCGCGCCTACGGCCAGGGTTACACCAGCATGACCATGAAGGGGATCTGGAACCACATGCGCTGCGTGGACCTGCTCGAGAGCCTCCC
>CAZFOG010000472.1:0-4400 GCA_964520685.1 uncultured Nitrospiraceae bacterium
AAGTGCCATGGCCATCGGGTGCGGATTCAATCGGCGAATCACCCATCCGGTGAGGCTGGACACTTCTCGGAGCTTCCGGAGCGCCGAAAGCGCGGTAACATACCAGCCTGGAAGGGCTGGGTATAGGCGTTCCCATGCATCTTCCGGTCTGAAGGACCGGCATATCAACACTACCCATGAATGTCGCGGTCAAGAAGCCGCGACACAGTGAGCGAAGCACTCCGAGCCGTCTACGCATCCTCTTGCGCGTCTTCCTTCGGAGCGTCCTGCAGATCGGCGGGCTTAACGCGACAGATACAACCGCCAAGGACCCACGACAGGAATCCCACGGTCTGAGACGGGACGAGGCGAAGAATGACGATCGCGATCGGCAAGGTCACCAGGCCGCACACGAGAAAGACTCCGCGCGATGAGAAGCCCAAGGGTCCCGACAGAAACCAATAGATTCCCGAGGCGCCCAGGATCCCCGTAAACGTCAGAATGTTGCAGGCTGCCATGATGGACCCGCGTGTCTTCCGCGGACTTTGCTCCTGGACAAACGCCTGCAACGGGATGTCATAAAGGCCCGCCGTGACGCCCATGCTCAGCAGCAACAGGCATCCTGCCGCATAGCTCGAAACATCAAACGTGCCCGCGACTCCGCCCGGCGCGAACGTCAACAGGATCGCCGTGAAGGCTATTCCAAGTCCGCCGAGCGGAACAAGTCCGAGTTCCACCTTGCCTCGCGACAAAAACCCCGTGAGCAATGCGCCCCCGGCGATACCCAAGGCCAATATGGCCAGTAACGGGCCCACAAACGTCTGGCTGACGAGCAACTGTTTCGTCGCGAACTGATCAATGTTAATCTGCAGTATGGAGGCCAGGGTCCAAAAGTAGGCATCGGCGAACGCCGCTAAGAATAGAGGCCTCATCGAGAACAACGCGCGAACGTCCCGGACCGTCTGGCTCGCGGGATTCCAGGGGATCCTACGCAGGGGATTCGCCGCCGGGAGCCGGCCGACTAGAAGACTGCTGACCAACCCCGCCAACGCCACGCCAAACAGGAGCGATGCGTGAAGCCACCAGCGCCCCTGGCCGGCCGGTTTTGTCATGTCATAGAGCCAGCCGCCCGCCATCACGCCGAGAATGATGGCGACTGTGGAAGCCATGTTCATCACGCCGTTAGCCGCGGAGATCTTCTCGCGGTGGACAATCTCGGGGATGGCACCCAGCCTCGCGGTCAGGAACACCATCGAGTGAATGCCCAGCATGAACAAGATGAAAAACATCGAGTAGATGCTGCCCATCAAAATCGCGGCAATGCCCAACGGGATGAGCACCACCTCGGCGGCCTTGCTGGCCGCTATCACGTTTCGTTTGCTGAACCGGTCGGCGAAGTATCCCGAAGGCGCGGCAAACAGCAAGAATGGAAGGATAAAGCACGCCAAGCCCAGCGACAAGGCGAGCGACTCGGGATTCGTCCACTGCTTCACGGATTCGGGCATGTCTACCCATGCCTTCGGGATTGACTCCTTGGCGACAGGCACAATCAGCCAACGATATGCGCTGTCATTAAAGGACACAAAGAACTGCGTCGCCACGAGGCTCAAAAAGCTGCGCGACAGAATCCCAACCCGCGCGGAATCATCCGGGGCCGGTAATTCCGGGGCTCCGAGGTCTTTCGGGGATTCTGCCACGGATTGACTCCCATAATGACTGATTGAAGCGCTAACCCAGACCCTCCCGAAGCGGCTAAGCCACCTCCCGCCTGATCCGTTTTGGTTCTCAACACTATTCCCCAGCGGTCTTCATGCCCGATTGCCCTTCTTTTCATGCAATATCGCTTATCTCCTCTCCGGCAAGGCAAGCCGTTTTCAGATACGTGCCCGTACAAGACCTGGATGGCGTGCTCGCTAAACTTCGCCCGGCATGCCGCCGGCTTTGGCCCAGAGTGCATCTGCTTTATGGCGCCATTCTTCGAAGGCCGCTTCGCTGCCGGGGTATTGTTCGTAATGTTGCCTGATCTTGCCGGCTATGGAAAGTGAACCAAGCATGCCAGTGACGGTCGAGAACCGGAACTGCCCCGAACACGCCCCCCCCAGCATTTTGAAGGCCAGGCCGAGCGTCTCCCACAGATTCATCTTCGCTTCAAAATGCCGGTTGGTGTCGGTGAGGGCCTTGTCCGAAAACACGATGTCGTGTTTGAACATGAATTCCTGCTCGTCCAGAGTGCAGCTTACGGCACGCACGAGCCAGGCCATGATCTGCGCGAATTTGGCGCCTTGGCCGCGCATGTATTCGGTATTGACCTGCCACAGGTTTCGGCGTGTCGCGGGTGCGCCGCTCGCGACAAGAGGAGCGATGGTCTCGGCGGCGATCTTGCACAGTGTCCACGCCGAGGTAACGCCTTCGCCCGAGAACGGCTTGGTCAGGCAGGCGCTGTCGCCGATCGCCAAAAAACCGTCCGCAACAAAGGAATAGGGCGGCCGTCGATAAGGGGTCGTGCCCCGCTCCTTATACACAACGTCATGTTCAGGCAATTTGACCTTACCGATGAAATCCTCATAGGCGTTTTCGGCGTCCTCGAAGGAATACGCGTGACCGATGCCGATAATAGCGCCGTCGGGGTCGTGTTGCGGAGCGATCCAGGTTTTGTAGGCCGGCCAGCCGCGGGGCCGGGTCACGCGGTCCTTCTCGGGGTTCCTCAACGTGACGTAACGCAGCACGACGTAGAACTTCTCGTTGTCCGCAATCCTGAAATTCTCCACGCCGTAGCCGTTCTTGAGCTTAGTGCGCGCGGCAGAAACGATGCCGGACGCGTCGACCACGAGCTTGGCGGAGACGGTGTGGACCGTATCGTTCGTTTTCAGCGACGCGCCGGCGATCTTTCCATTGCCGTCGTAGACAAAATCGGTAAACTCGGTACCGTAGGAAATCTCGGCACCGAAGGACTCGGCCCACTGGTTGAGCCTCTTGATGAAAAGGGGCATGTGCAACACGATGAACGGATAATCGGTGGTCTTGGGGTAGTTGCCATTTGGCGATAGCGTGAGTCCGTTCTGAAATTCGGTAACGTAGTCCTCATCTCCGGGCCGGGGCTCCGGCACCCCGAACACGGGAAGGAGCTCCTTGTCAACGTGGAAGATGTCCAGCCTCTTGCCGATGGTCTCGGCGGAGAGCCGATCCACGATGAGCACGTTCATGCCCTGTTCCGCCATGAGCTTTCCGAAATAACTGCCCGCTGTGGCGGCCCCGATCACAATCACGTCATACGCATCGTTCATTACGGCGCCTCGCGAGTATCCGTTCCTGAAGAATTCGCGCGTGTTGGATTCCCGCCGGATGGGATTTCGAGAACGATACCAGACACCAAAGCGGCACGTCCAGCTTTCCGACTGCGCGTTCCACTAACGAACGCGCCGCGAGCGTGTAAGCGTGGATGCCACCGCCAGAGCGGTAGTGTCGAACATGTCTCTCATTAGCGGGCAGGCTCTGGAAATAAGCCATTCTCTCCGACATTGGAGGGACTCGACAAGCCCGTCCACCATCTAATCAATAAGGGCGCGGGGAATTCCCCGCGCCCAGGAAAAGTCGTTTGGGATAATCTCCGATTTCTACAGGGCACCTGCCAGTGCATCCATCATAGCGACGTACGCCTTACAGATAGGCCATTCGCTCGGGTAGCGAATGAACTCGACGTGCCCATCCATATAGAGGACGTTGCTACCGCCCGGGATGTGGTTGTAATAACTCCAGCCCCACGGACCCGACGGCGCCCATGCCTGATCCCACATCACGGGAATTTCACTCTGGGCCAAAGCGCTCGAAGCCGGGTTGTTGATGTCCGTGATGAAGAACCGCTCGATGCCTTCACGAAGACGATAGATGCTGGTTGCACCGGTATCGGTGTCTGGAGGATCCAGCGTCATGTCACGCTCATGCAATTGTCCGCGGTCATTGGCCCAGGTGTCGTCCACATACGTGCCCGTCACGCCGAACTCTTCCATGAACGCCGCAATGAAGCCCGGCTCAAAATCCCCACCGAGTACGTTATACGAGTCTCTGTTCAAGTTGGTACTGCTGGCGGGGCCGACTATCACCAAGTCGGGCATCACGGCCCACCCATAGTATTCGTACGAGATTTCCCAGAAGTGGCAGGGGTTAATGCCGCCGCTCGGGGACAACACAGCAGGATTCCGCCAGCCGTCTTCCACCACGCGCGTCTGGGCATCGGCATCCGACGGGCACAACAGGATATTGTCATCCGAAAGGTATTCGGGATAGACCGCCGGACCATCAAAGAAGCGGTTCACCTCGTTGGGCAAGGCGGCGGGATTGTCAATGTCACAGACTTCGTCAACGTTGGCGAACGCCTTTGATAAGCTGGGGTATTTCTCGCCTTTAGACTCGTTGGCGTACAT
>CAZFOG010000473.1:0-1976 GCA_964520685.1 uncultured Nitrospiraceae bacterium
AGGGCGACTTGCTTGGACTGGTTCTGTTTGATGGTGGTGCGGCGCGGGATGGTATAGAGATGATATTCAGCGAAGGTCTCCTCGCGCGCCATCTCGGGAGCCGGGGCTGCTTTCGCAGCGATCCCGCCACGAGCGCGGGGCTTGGGTTCCGGCTGGGCAATATTGACATCGCCTGCAACCAGCTTGAGCCGCGCGTTCTCGTATGTTGCGCCGGACTGATTGTCCATGGTGACCCAGCCCGAGATGTCGAGGGACGTGTCGGACTTGGCAAGGGTAAGCACGTAATCGGCCTTCCAGGAGATGCCGCCGGTGATGTACGTGGCCTCCAAGACTTGTGCCCCGAGGTTGTTCTTGAGCTGCCAGATCAACGACGGTTTCGCAATCAGGTTATCCGGAATCTCGGGCACGGCCACATTGCCGGGATGGCCGAGGAAGATTTGATCCTCGATGCGGTAGACAGGGCCCTGGTTTATGCTCAAGAGTTCGGCGGTCTTCTCGTAAAACCCGATTTCGTTGCTGAAATTGACGAGCTTGACCTCCTTGCCCACGTATTTCTCCATCAACTTTTCGGGGCTGATCAGGTCGTATTCGTAGTTTTGCTCGAGAATGACCACCGACCCGCCTTGTGCGAGGGAGCGCAAACCCACAGTCTCGGGACGAATCTGCTGGGCAACATCCATGAACTTCAGCTCGACTTCGCCCTGGGGCAGATCGAGTTTGCGGACGTCGCGCACGAGGGCGATGCCGCTGTTGTAGGCCGTCACGGCAATATCGGTTTGCTGCTTCACGTCGGTTTGGGCCGTCTGCATGACGGGCTCCTGGGCAAAAGCGCCCGTGGCCAGCGCCAGCATGGCGGCCATCAGAAGTGCATACCTCATTGGACTCTCCTTCATACCCTGTTGTTCTCAATCGCGATAACGAAAACCCTACCCGTTTTGTTCATGCCAAGTATGACACCATCTTACACGGAAGGTTCGATACACGCAGCAGGTTTTGAGGGCGCCCTCGCGGCGCCAGACTGTCTGTGGGACCCGGGCGGGCATAAACGGCGGGTCTGATGGCTTTCATTTAGGCGGTTGTTTGTCATGTTTCTGAGGATTTGGCCATGGTGGAGCGGGTAAAAACCCGGCGGGGACGGGTAAACGAATCGGATGCCCTGAAAGCGATTCTCGAAGGCACGGCTGCTGAAACCGGCGACGCTTTTTTCCGCGCCTTGGTACGCAGCGTCGCAGAGGCGTTAAACGTTGCGGGAGCATGGGTTACGGAGTTTCCGGACGGTCGGCGAAGCAGGTTGCGCTCACTGGCATTCTGGCTTAATGGGCAGTATATCGACGAATACGAATACGACATTGCGGGAACCCCCTGCGAGCCTGTCATCCACGACGCGTGTCTGATTCACATTCCGGAAAACGTCATCGAGCTGTTTCCGGGCGACCCCGAGCTGCCAGAACTCAACGCCGTCAGCTACATGGGGGTTCCGCTGCAGGATAGTGACGGGACGGTGCTTGGAAATCTGGCGGTTCTGGACACCGCCCCCCTGCCGCCCGAGCCGCGCTGCATCACCCTGTTCAAAATCTTCGCGGCACGCGCGGCCGCTGAACACCGCCGGCTTCGTGCAGAGGCAGAGGTGCGGGAGCGTGAGGCGCGGCTGTCACAACTCGTTGGGAACGCTTTGGATGGCATCATCGAACTCGACGAGTCACTTTGCATTGTGGGCATGAACCCGGCGGCCGTGAACATCTTCCAGTGCGGACAGGAAGGGTTCACGGGAAAGCCCTTCGGCAAGTTCCTCTCCAAGCAGGGACAAGGCGCCCTCGATAAAGCCATCCGGGAGCTTGACGCATACCGGCAACACGCTGCATGGCTTCCGCGGGAATTCGAAGCCCGCCGGGCGGGCGGCGAACCCTTTCCGGCAGAAGCCACCCTGGCGCGGTACCAGCTCGACGGACAATCCTTCTATACACTCATTCTGCGGG
>CAZFOG010000473.1:2076-4399 GCA_964520685.1 uncultured Nitrospiraceae bacterium
ACCCTGGCGCGGTACCAGCTCGACGGACAATCCTTCTATACACTCATTCTGCGGGATATCAGCGCGAAGCTGGCGGCTGAGAACGCGATCCGCGCCTTGGAAGAGGAAGCGGAATACCTTAAAGAGGAACTGACCGAGGTCGGCAATTTCGAGGAGATCATCGGCGAGAGCCAGACCATCAAACAAGTCCTCCGGGATATTCAGCTTGTCGCGAAAACCGATGCGAGCGTATTGATTTCGGGCGAGAGCGGCACAGGCAAAGAGCTGGTGGCCCGTGCGGTGCACAACCGCAGCGACCGGCGGGACAAGCCGTTCGTGAAGGTTAACTGCGCTGCCGTACCGGCAAACTTGATCGAAAGCGAGTTCTTCGGGCACGAACAGGGCGCGTTCACGGGCGCAACCAAACGCCGCGAGGGACGTTTCGCCCTGGCTCACGGCGGCACTATTTTCCTGGACGAAATTGGCGAACTACAGCGTGATCTGCAGGCGAAACTGTTGCGGGTGCTTCAGGAAGGCGAATTCGAGCCGGTGGGGAGTTCGAAAACGCAAACGGTGGACGTCAGGGTGATCGCCGCCACAAACCGCGACCTGCTCGAGGCCGTGCGCGACGGCGAATTCCGAGAAGACCTGTATTACCGCCTGAACGTGTTTCCCATCGAAATCCCGCCGTTGCGCGAACGGGGAGACGATGTGTCGCAACTCGCGCGTGCGTTCGTCGAGAAGTTCTCACAGCGGTTTGGTCAACGGATGGCCCCCCTCTCACCCGCAAGTTTTGAGCGCCTCAAACGATACGACTGGCCGGGCAACGTGCGCGAGCTCCAGAACGTTATCGAGCGTGCCGTAATCACCGCCGTAAACGGGCGACTGAATCTCGAGCGCGCATTGCCTGAAACCACATGCAATCAAGAGGCTGCCTCCGCAGCGGCAAGCGAGGATCCCGGCCTGATCAAGACGGATGCCGAGTTCCGGCGGCTTGAACGCGAAAATATCGAGAGGGCTCTCGAGGCTGCGGACGGACGGGTGTCCGGCGAGAATGGTGCGGCGCGGCTGTTGGGCCTCAATCCTTCAACGCTGGCGTCGCGCATGAAAGCATTGGGTATCGAGCGCCCCAGGCAGGCGCAAGCGCGGCGTTAACCGCCATCCTGCAATTGCGCCAGGCCATGCTTACGAGGTCTCGGAAATCCCCTTGCGAGATCTCAGGATTTGCGAGATTTCGCGACCGGCCCGGACGCGGCACCTCGCAACGTAACCCCCTCTTTGCCAAAGCGTTACAAAGATTCCCCTGGATTGGCACAGCGGTTGCGCTTTGCCCATGCGTTCAGCAGGCACGGGGCCTGGGGACGACGACAAAACAACCAATTGAACAGCGAGAGCCAACCCTTGGAAACAGAACGTGGAGGAAACCACCATGACAACGGCAATGAAGACAAAGACCATCCGGAAGCGCGCGGGCATGAACGGTGTGAATGTCGAGCAGATGTTCGAGACCATTAACGCCATCAAGGGTATGCCTGCCATAGCGAAGTTCCGGTTCCGGGTCTCCAACGAATGGCTGGATGGCGGACACAACCGCAGCACCATCAGCGGATTCTACGGCGCTAACGAAGACCACAAGACGAACACCTACGTGTTCGACAACGACGAGCCGCCGCTGTTGCTGGGTGAGGATGAAGGCGCGAACCCCGTCGAGTACTTACTGCATGCCCTGGCCGGCTGTTTGACCACCTCGCTGGTGTACCACGCGGCCGCGAAAGGCATCCAGGTCGAAGAAGTCTCATCGGAACTCGAGGGCGATATCGATTTGCGCGGTTTTCTCGGGCTTGACGAGAACGTCCGGCGCGGCTACCAGCAGATCCGCGTGACCTTTCACGTAAAGGCGGATGCCCCGGAGGAAGTGCTCGACGAGCTCGTTGCAACGGCACACCGGTACAGTCCAGTGTTCGATTCGGTGTCGAACCCCGTCGACGTCGTCGTGAAACGGGCAAAGTAAAAGGCCCCCAATCCCGACTGTTCCGAACAGCCCGCGCCTCGCAATCCCAGACGGACGAGGCGCGGGTTTTGACGTTGCGAAAACGCGGCGTTATGCTTGGGCGGCATCGCTGTGGGTGGATTCCTGTTCGAAACCTGGGGTCGCAAATTCGGAAATTTACATATCATGAACAAGGTGTCGCTTGTCCGGTTCGGCGTAACAGTAGTCCTGCTTATAGCGGCCTCCGCGCTGGGAACGGAAGCCGGTGAGGCGGGTGAGCCTCCATTGGCCCCCGCCGAGAAGCTCATCCTGAGTACGCCCGTGACCCATTCCGACTGGATGTTGCGGAACGGC
>CAZFOG010000474.1:0-4394 GCA_964520685.1 uncultured Nitrospiraceae bacterium
AAATTACAAAAAGAATTTAAAATTATGATTATTTGGGACAGTATCGCTGCAACTTCTTGTTCGAAGATCAATGAAGCTGACGATCCGAACCGTATAATTGGGGTGAAAGCTCGTCAATTGTCTTTTTGTATTGAAAAATATTATCCTTTGTTGGCTTATAATAGAATCACTTTCTTAACGATTGATCAGGTTCGAGCAAATTTACAACTTGAGGGACAGTATGTTGCGAAAGAGAAATCTGTCGGAACATGGAATGATTATAAAGCCGCATCATCAATTGTTGCTTTTAATCATAAAGTAGCACAGTGGCTCTTTTTATCAAGAAAAACAGCTATCACGCCGAACGACGGTATGGGCATAAGTGGTTGGTTTATGAACATATTTACAGAGAAGAATAAGACCGCGCCGTCTCAAGAATCCGTTATGTGTGTATTTGATAAAAGAACTGGTCTGCATAAGTTCTGGAGTGAGTATACGTTTCTTGCCGAAATGACAAGATCAGAATTAAAATATTTTAAGGAAGAAAAAAATCTTCCTTATCCATTGTCTATCAAGAAATCTGGACCTCAAATTTATCTTGAATTTATTGACCCTGTTACTGGTAACGCAAATTATACATCTGAAAAAATGTATAGAAAAAATGCTCATGATTACTACCTGAAAGATGAAAACTTTAGAAATGCATTTGATTATGTTATGTCTATTGCAGTTGAGCAAAGAATTACAAGTGGATTATTTCAATTAAAAACATCTGGATCATTGCAATCTGTTATTTCTCCAGATGAAGCACTTGATGAAGATATTACGACACCTCCTGAAACAGAAAAAAATGAAGAAGTGAAAGACAATACAACTTCAAATATTGATGAAGAATTGATGTATGAACCAGTATTTAAAGACTGAGTTGGAGAATCTATTATGGATGTTAGATTTTTAAAAGAAATTAGTGAAGCATATATTATGGATTCTGGTCTGGAACAAACACCGGACCAGATTTTTGAAGATCTCTTTGATATTGTTAAATTTCTTCGAGAATATGATTTGCCTCTTTATAATGAGTTGTATGAGACTACAAGTTTAAGAAGACAGAAAATATTAAAAAATTATTTAGATAGTATTTATATTCAAGAAGAAGTAGTTATAGAAGAAATTGCTGTTACTTTTTCAGCTGGTTTCATATTATCTTCTATTCTTGCATTATTAATGGGGAAACCAGCTATGCGGATTGGAAATAAAATACTTTCCGCAATTGGTGAATCACTAGAAACTCTTGGCCGTAAACTAGCACGTGGTGGCAAGTACTTACAAATTCGTACAGCGATTATTTATGAAAATACTCGTAAATGTTATGCGAAATGCGGCATTACTCAACCATCCGATATTCATTTTTTTACACCTTTTGCTATTAAAACATCAACTTCATTTGGTGGTACAGAAACGGTTGAACAAGGAAAATGCTTAAGGGAATGCTATATTGAAGAACTAATTGATTTGATTGGTCTTCATATGGAAAATTATTTTGCTTGTTTAAAACGGACAGGATCTTTTGATGTAGTGCAAAAAACAGATTCTGATGATATTATGAAAATGGTTTCTAGTACCAACGTAGCCACTGCTTGTGAAAGTTATTATACCGCGGCGAGAGAAGCATTAGATAATTTTTATAGAGTTTTGGAATTAGTTTATGATAAATTAGATAGTGATAAACGATTAGAGAAAATTAATAAACTTAGATCCAAAATATATGAATCTCGTCAAGTTATTCAAAGAGCCAACAATAGAGATATGAATCGGTATAGCAATGAGAAATTTCCGTCACAAACTGCACAACAACCACAATTTCAACAAAAATTAAATAGACCACAAATTGGTGGTCAACATTACAATCCAAATTTCAGGAGGACTTAAAAGATGTCAGAAGAGAAAGTATTGAACGAAGCCTATGGTAGAAGCATGATTGCTCGTGGACGCATGGAAAAGATTGCAGCTCTTAAGGGAGCGTTTGCTGTTAAAATTGCTCGTGAGAAAAAAGATCCCCTTTATACTAAGATGATTCGTTTTAAGAAAGCATATAAGCTGACGAAGAAACAGTTGGTTACGAAGTATGGTATGAAAGGTCTTATGGCTGCGCGGCAGGCGGCAGCGAACTTTGGAAAAGCTGAGAAATAATTTTTTGGATTTTTGGGTGGTAGCAATGCCACCCAAAAATCTTTTACTTCATAAATTATATAGAAATTACAAATGTAAAAGAAAAACGTTGGAGGCGCAGTGTGAGTGAATTTAATGATTTGTTATCGATGTTACAAGTTCCAGAAAAAAAAGAAAAGAAAAAAATAGTAGATGCATCACAGCCGTCAGAAATTATTATTCCTGAATCTTTAGAAGTTTCTGGGTTAAATGTTCCATTTGAGATCTTGCCGAATTTACCAATTAATTATGCACCATTTAATATTGATGTATTTAATCAAGAATTATTTGATAAGTCATCGGTAAAAAATCAATTATATCGAGATGTAGTTCAAAATATTAGTGCTTATGATATTTCATCTGGTTGCATTAGAGAAATTTTTTATAAATTAACAAACACACCAATTGAATCTTTTGCCGATAAATGGCTTCCTATCTTAATGAGATCAACTATAGGAACTGCGATTCATGATTTTATTCAATCAAATACAAATCAATTTACTGAAAGAGAAGTATCACTTAAAGTACCATCTATTAAATTTTCGGGAAGATTAGATAATTTAATAGGACCAAACATATTAGTAGAAATTAAAAGTTGTACTTATTCAGATTATGAAAAAATTATTAAGACTAGAAAACCAAGAGTTTCTGATTTCTATCAGACAATGGTTTATAAATATATTCTTGAAAAACATTTAAATGAAGTACGAGATCCGAATATTAAAATTAGGAAGGGAACTAATAAACCAAAGTTTGAAAAATATGATATTCAAACTATTCAATTTATTTATATTGCTCATGATGTGACAGCAACTGATGTTGAAAGCTTTAGTGAAGCATTAAATAAAATTAAAGATCTTAAAAAATTATTAAATTCTAAATCGAATTCATTCTTTTTTATGACAACTTTAGTAATAGATACTATTAATGATATTGCAGAGAAATATCTTGAATATGTTGAAAATAAAATAAAGTATATTAATTATTATATTGATAATAATATTCTTCCACCGGCAGATGATCCTTTTATTGATACTAAAGCTTGTTTCTTCTGTTTATATTCTAGAGGAGTTTGTGATCTTTGTGGAAGAAATGGAAACGGGAGGTAATTTATTTGAAAAATTCAGGAAGGGCTGAAAAACCAACTTACGCTATGATACAACATTTTGAAAATAGAACAAATTATCATATATCTTTGGTTCGTAAATATCTTGATAAAATTATTGCTTTAAATGATCCTCGTTTAGATCTTGCCACACTCGAAGAGGAAAAAGAACAACACGATCTAAGCAAATTTAAAGAACCGGAATATACACCATATTTACATGTAAATTGGAAGTATTATATGAAAGAACGAGGAGCGGAATATATACCATCCAATATAATTAAGCGGCAAATGCACAATGCTACTTTTCATCATATATCAACAAATAAACATCATCCGGATTATTGGGATGATAAATTAGCTATTGATAACTTAAATTCAACCGATCGAGATAAACCACCTGAAAAGATGGTTGATGCAACTAAAATGCCATTAACTTATGCGGCTGCAATGATAGCGGATTGGTTGGCAATGAGCGATGAGAAGAAAACTGATCCGTTTAAATGGGCAAAAGATAATATAAATATTAGATGGAAATTTACTAAAGAGCAAGAAGAGTTTATATATGATTTAATAAGTAAACTTTGGAAGGACTAAAATGGGCACAACAATTTTAGGTAAATATAGTTACATTGTTGGTAACGTTAAAAATACTTTTTCAATAAGTAATTTTATAGTTGGAAATTTTTGCTCAATTGCTAGTGGTTTAACATTAATGCTTGGTGGTGATCATGCTACAAATCTAGTTATGACCACTAATTTTGTTAATATTATTCCAGATCTTTTTGCTGGCTTGCCTAGTCCTTTCCCTATGATGGGATTGACAAAAGGTGATATAGTTATTGAAAATGATGTTTGGATTGGTCAAGATGTAACTATTATGTCCGGAGTTAAAATTTCAAATGGTGCAATAATTGGAACTGCGGCAGTTATAGCTAAAGATGTTCCACCTTATGCAATTGTTATTGGTAATCCTGCAAGAATTGTAAAATATAGATTTAATCAAGAAATTATAGATCGACTTCTTAAGATCGCTTGGTGGAATTGGCCGATAGAGAAAATACGAGAGAATTATGATTATTTTATAAATCCAAATATTGAA
>CAZFOG010000475.1:0-4376 GCA_964520685.1 uncultured Nitrospiraceae bacterium
CGGAAAGAGCACGAAGACATCGTCACGGAAGGTAACGTGCACGGGTTTCCTGAAGAACCGCTGATGCGCTTGCTGAGAAGCGTCATTCGCGCCTCCGTGCGCGTCTTGGCCGTCCTGATGACGCTGGTCATAGTCTGGGGCGTGGTGGATGTCCTGTTCGTGCTGGTAGAGCGCCTCATGGAGCCCCCGTTCATGTTGCTCCAGATCAGCGATATTCTGGCCACGTTCGGCGCGTTCATGGCCGTCCTGATTGCCATCGAGATTTTCGTCAACATAACCATTTACCTCCGCGAGGACATCATCCACGTCAAGATCGTAATGGCCACCGCCCTTATGGCTATCGCGCGAAAAGTGATTATCCTGGACGTACAGGATGAGGCGACAACGCCCCTCGTTATATTCGCCATCGCCGCTCTTGTGTTTGCCATGAGCATCGGCTATTACCTGGTCGTGGTCAAAGATAGGAACAAACACGACTTCGCGAAGCCGGACGTAAACGGAGAAAGCTGACGGCATTTATTGGCGCGCCCGGTCCAGCCGTGACACGACGGAACCAGGCCAATTCGGGAAGACGATTAGGGAAGGGTAACCACGATGAACAGGACCCATGCACTCATTCTCGCGCTGTTGGTGTTGACACCGGTTATGGTGCTCGCCCAGGAAGCCGGGCTCTGGGTTCAGGTATGGTCTTATGACATGCCCGGCGAGCAGGAGTACCTCGACCAATTGGGAGAGGCCTTCACTCGAGACACCGGAGCTGCGGTTCGTATCACGTTCGACAAATGGGATCATGCCCACGACGCCATTGCCCAATGGGGCGCCGAAGGCGCCGGACCCGACCTCGTTGTGGTGGCGGATATCTGGCTGGCCGAGTTTGCCCCTTATTTCGAACCGATGGACGCGTTCCTCAGCCCGGGCGTGAAAGAGGAGTTCTACCCGGTGCTCTTGAACAAAGGGGTCTACGAAGGCGGCCTGGTGGGGCTGGTGTGGGCGACCTCGACCAAAGCGCTCTTCTACCGCACGGATTTGTTCGCGCAGGCCAGCATCGACCCGCCCGCAACCTGGGAAGAGCAGCTGGGCGCCGCCGTCGCCCTCAACAACCCGCCCCATGTCTATGGCCTGGGACTGCCCGGCAAACGCGAATACGAGACGGATGATAATCTCTTCTTCTATTTCTGGTCCGCTGGCGGCACGTTTTTCGATGCGGACGGCGCATGCACGATCAACAGCGAGGCCGGCGTGAAGGCGCTGCAGTTCTACGTCGACCTGGCAAACAAGTATCACGTGACCCAGCCGGAACTCACGACCTGGACCCGGAAAGAAACCCGGCGCCTTTTCGAAGAGGGCCGCCTCGCCATGTTTGCGACGGGACCGTGGGGGATCGAGCAATTCCGTAAGAATGCGCCCGGCCTCGAGTTCGGGGTGGTGCCCCTGCCCGTCGACAAACAGCTCGTGACCCAGATCATCACCGACCATCTGGTGCTCATGCGCTACTCGACCCAGAAGGACCTGGCCAAGCGCTTCATCGAGGTGGCCTACCGGGACGACCAGCGCCTGGCCTACACGAAACTCGGGTTGATCCCCGAGAAAATGGCGGTGGCTCAAAACGCCCATTTTCAGGATGACCCCCACTGGAAGGTGTTTGTCGATGTCATTCCCTACGGACAAACCATCCCTCTCATTGAGTGGGAGGACATCGGCGCCGCGATTCGCGAGGCCATGTATCAGGCATTGAGCGCGCGCCAGACGCCCCGCGAAGCCCTCGACACACTCGCACAACAGATTGACGAAATCCGCACAGAACAGAAACAGCGCCCATAACCGTTTGATTGGGCAGAACCAAAGACCGTTCGGTCTCTTGAAAGACGCACCATGCCGCACACCGCCACATTGAAACCAAAAGAAGAACGCCGCCTCCTTCGCGGACACCGCTGGGCCTACAGAAACGAATTCGCGGCACTTCCGGATGCGGAAGATGGCGGCGTAGTCGACGTGCTGGCGGATGGCGGCCGCTTTGTCGGGCGCGGATTCTATCAGGCCTCGGGCGGCATCGCGGTCCGCATCCTGACGCTCGAGGATAAACCCGTCGATAGCGCGCTGTTGCGCGCGCGCATCCATCGCGCGCGCCGCTATCGCGACCGCCTGTTTCCGGGTTCGGCGGTCTACAGGTGGGTTCACGCCGAAAGCGACGGGCTGCCCGCGCTCGTGGCGGATCGCTATGGTTGTGTGGTGTCTGTGCAGACCACCAGCGCCTATTACGCCCAGCACGCAGAGGCCATCGCGGCTGCCTTCATGGAGGAGTCCGGCGTAACGGGCGTGCGTTTTGATGTGTGCGGCAATGTAAGCCGTTTCGGTGCAATACCTTCGCCCATCGAGATGCGCCTCAACGAGGTCCGTTTCCGCGTCGATATCGACCAGGGACAAAAGACCGGCATGTTTCTCGATCAGCGCGAGAACGTGAGCATGCTCCGGACCCTTGCAGGGGAGGCCCGCGTGCTGGATGGCCATTGCTACACGGGCTTGTGGGGGATATCGGCGGCCTGTTGGGGGGCGGCCGAGGCCACCTGCGTCGACACGTCGGCGGCGGCCCTGGAACTCGCCCGCCAGAATGCCGAATTAAACGGGGTTACAGACCGGTGCCGGTTCGAATGCGCGGATATCCAGGATGTATTGCGGCGGAAAGGGCCATTCGACGTGATCATGTTGGACCCGCCTGCCCTGGCAAAGACCCGCGGCCAGACCCGCAAAGCCCTCGGCGTCTATCTTTCCCTGAACCGCGCCGCAATGGAAGCCGTCGCCCCAGGCGGCTGGCTGGTGACGTCGTCCTGTTCGCATTTTGTCACTGTGGAAGCGTTTCTGGAGATGCTCAAACGCGCCGCCAGAAGCGCCCAGCGCGATGTGTGGCTCGTCGAGGTACGCGGGGCTTCCCGCGATCATCCCGTCTTGATGGCCATGCCGGAAACGGCCTATCTCACATGCGCCGCCCTGCGCTTCGTCTAGACCGGCCCCCGTTCAGACGAGTATCCGGTCCATGAGATCGATCGACGAGACATAGACGACACCCAGGGCCTTGAGTTCATCACCGAGCCCCGTATCGTTGCTGCCGATGACGTAGACGGGCAGCGAGTCGAAGCCTTTCGTCTCCCGGAGAATGCGGCAGATGTCCAGCGCCGGCATCTCAGGCTGCTCGGCGCCGATCCAGAAACAGCTGGGGAAAGCCATGCGCAGACTGAAGAAGGCATCGACAATGCAGGAAACCGTGATGACCCGGTACCCCTTTTGCTCGAGCTTTGCCCGCGTGCCATCGGCGCGAACATCCTCGCTTTCCAGCAAGAGGGCCCGGCGCTGGTGTTTGCCGCCTCGCATCCGCTCGACAGTCGTCGATACGAAAAAGTCGCAGGCGGTGCGCGCCTCCTCGTCCTCTTCAAACATGCACCCGATCAAGAAACCCCGCCCCACCGCACGGACACTGCGCACGCGCGCGCGCGCCTCCGAGATGGTGCTGGCATCGGGCAGGCTGAAGGAAAGCCGCACCAACGTATCGGGTGCTATGCGCGTTTCGGTCCAGATGCCGCATCCGCCGGCGCTCAAATCGATGGTCTCCCCCTCGAGATCGTGCTGGTTCTCGCGCCTGATTTTGCACGGGACCCGTATTTCGACGCGCTCGTGTTTCCGAATGCCGACGCACTCGATCTTGCGCGGCCACGATACGCGCAGGTAGGGAGATACGTTGTCGCCGTTTTTGAGGAGCGTGCAGGGAAAGCCGCAGGCTTTTCCCTCGGACAAAAACCGCACGAGACACCGCTGCGATTTCGCGAAGGGCGCAACGGTTTCGTCGACTATCGGTCTATCCAGAAGCACATAATTCCCCTCAAACCACCCCCGAACAGCCGTCGGGAACCGCTTCTCGTCCCGATCTCCGGGGCTCGTGTGGATGACGGCAGGACATCCGACGGAAAACAGCGATTCCAGATCCCCACGTTCTTGATACATCTAGTCTTCCCGCGAGTGGAATACCCCCACCTCGCGCTCCCCCCATTTCACATCTACCGTGTAGCCCGATGGATGTTACAGACACACTGCTACGCCTATAGATTACCACGTGTAACCCCGCCGCGGCAAATGGACCCCAAATCCCGGACGGCGGGCGGGACCACCGTGCAGGCCCCTTCTGTATCGAGAACCGGTGCCGGGCGTTCGCCGCGCTGCTGCCCCTTTGGAACGGGCCTGTCCGCCGTAGGCGGATGGTACGCCGGAAGGCGTTCCGGGGGAGTTTTCAAGCCAGCGCAAATGTCAGCGGCGTTTTTGCTCGTCGAGGACGCGCAGGGCGGCGTCGGGGCGGTTGGTGATGATGGCGTTGACGCCGAGGGCGGCGA
>CAZFOG010000476.1:0-4365 GCA_964520685.1 uncultured Nitrospiraceae bacterium
CCATCCCATGGGCAAGACACCGGCCTAATCTCCGGTGGGCACAACACTTGCGGGCCTGTTGCGGGCTCGCCCCTGGCGCGATTTCCGCGCTAAGTAGAGTCGAGGGCAGTAATTACGGTAAGCTATGGCCTGTGCATAGCGTTTTGTATTAGAGAGGCCGCACGGGCACAGCCGGTGCTATCCCGGCTGCCCGGCAATCTGCGCATGCACGCAGAACGTATCAGAACGCAGAGGAAATACCTATGGCAAAGAACATCTACGAAAAAATCTGGGACGCCCACGTGGTGCATGAAGCGCCGGGGCAGGACACGGTGCTTTTCATCGATCGGCATCTTGTTCACGAGGTGACCTCGCCCCAGGCCTTCGAAGGGCTGCGCCTGGCGGGGCGCACCGTGCGGCACCCGGAACTCACGTTCGCAACCATGGACCACAACATTCCCACCACCGACCGCAGCAAACCCATCGCCGACCTGTTGTCCAAAACCCAGGTCGAGACGTTGCTCAACAATTGTGCGCAATTCGGAGTCCAATGTTTCGACATGGGCAGCGAGTTCAACGGCATCGTGCATGTGATTGGTCCGGAACTGGGCCTGACCCAGCCGGGATTCACCATCGTTTGCGGCGATTCGCATACGGCCACGCACGGGGCTTTTGGCGCGCTGGCGTTCGGCATCGGCACGAGCGAAGTCGAACATGTACTGGCCACCCAGACGCTGCTGCAGCGCAAATCGAAAACGATGGAAATACGGGTTTCCGGCACGCTCGGCCGGGGCGTCACGCCCAAAGACGTGATCCTCGCCATCATCGGCAAGATCGGCACGGCCGGCGGCACCGGGTATGTCATCGAATACACCGGCGACGTGATCCGCAACATGAGCATGGAAGGCCGGTTGACCGTCTGCAATATGAGCATCGAGGCGGGCGCGCGGGCCGGGCTCGTTTCGCCCGACACGGCCACGTTCGAATACTTGCAGAACCGCCCCTATCTTGCCCGGGACAAGAGCCATGACGAACTCGTCCGCGGCTGGCAGGCGTGGGCGTCCGACCCGGGATGCGCGTATGACACCGTCGTCGAGCTCGAGGGCGCCGCTATCGAGCCGCAAGTGACCTGGGGTACGTCGCCCGGGATGGTTACGGGCGTCAACGGCGCGGTGCCGAAGCTCGACCGTATCGCCGATGCGAACACGCGCCTGGCCGCGAAGAAGGCGCTCGAATACATGGCCCTGCCCGAGGGGCTGCCCATTCGGGACATCACGATCAACAAGATGTTCCTGGGCTCGTGCACAAACGGCCGCATCGAGGATCTGCGCGAGGGGGCGAAAGTCGCCAAGGGGTACAAGGTCAGCCCGGGCATCGAGCAAGCCCTCGTCGTGCCCGGCTCGAAACAGGTGAAGGCCCTGGCCGAAAAAGAAGGCTTGGACCAGATTTTCAGGGAAGCGGGATTCGAGTGGCGCGAGCCGGGATGCTCGATGTGCCTCGCCATGAACGCGGATGTCCTGAATCCGGGTGACCGGTGTGCGGCCACATCGAACCGCAATTTCGAGGGGCGGCAGGGCAAGGGCGGCCGCACCCACCTGGTGAGCCCGGCCATGGCCGTCGCCGCGGCCATCGAAGGGCATTTTGTCGACATCCGCGACTGGAAATACAACTGAGCCTCGGTTGAAGGAGAGCGACATGGGCTGTTGTCTGGGCGTGATTGCGGTCATCTTCCCCCGCGTGGCGTTGTTCGTCATGTGGCTAAGCGGGTACGCGGGCCGTGCTTTCGATACCGTGCTGTGGCCCATCCTCGGATTCCTCTTCATGCCCTACACAACCTGTGCCTATGTCTTCGCAACCAATTCGCTCGGAGGGCTCCAGGGATGGGGGCTGGCCGCCCTTATCGTTGGCGTTTTTCTCGACATCGGCAGCCACGGCGGGGGCGCGCGCTCGGGACGTCACCAGTACCAGCGCCTCCGCGTGCACAGATACGACTGAGACCCGAAACAGCCCGGTGGTCACCATCGGTGAAGGAGCAGACGCATGACACCGTTCATCACTTTGACCGGAATCGTTGCGCCCCTCGAGGCGCTGAATGTCGATACCGACCAGATCATCCCCAAACAATTCCTGAAGCGCGTCGCGCGCACCGGCTACGAGGATGCCCTGTTTTTCGATTGGCGCTTTCTCGAGGACGGCAAGACGCTCAACCCGGATTTCGAGATGAACGCGCCCCGCTACCAGGGTGCGAGCATTCTGCTCACCAAGGATAATTTCGGCTGCGGCTCCTCGCGCGAACATGCCCCGTGGGCGCTGGACAACTACGGGTTCCGGTGTCTGCTGGCCCCTTCATTCGCGGATATTTTTTACAACAATTGCTTCAACAACGGCATCCTGCCCATCCGGCTGCCCGCTCCGATAATCGAGCAATTGTTCCAGGAAGTGCGCGCCCGCGACGGCTATACGCTGACCGTCGACCTGCCCGCGCAGATGATTACGAAGCCCAACGGCGAGACCATCCCGTTCGATTTGGATCCGTTTCTCAAGGAGCGCCTGATCAACGGCTGGGACCAGATCGCGTTGACCCTCCGCCACGAAGACAAGATTCGTGCGTACGAAAAGGCCCACGGATTGGCATAGAGCGCAGACGCCGCGGAAGGGCACAGAGCAGACGGGGGAGAGGAGTCAGCAGAGGGGCAGTGTGGGGTCGGCGCCCTCGCCGGTCGGTTACGCTGCGTGAAGGGTGGGAATGACCGACAAGAAAAAGGCATGTATGGCCACCGGAAACAAGCCCAAACCGGGATTGCCCTGGCTCGAGCGCCCCCACGCAGGGGTAACGCTCATCCTGGGTCTGGCGCTTTTCTTCTGGCTGTGTTTTGCCCTCGCGGGCACATTCTCCCCGCCCGAAGAGCGCATTACCGGGGTGGACCCCGTGGCCTATTACGCGTGGGTTCGTTCCCTGGCCTTCGACCATGACCTGGACTTCGAAAACGAATACCGGGAACTCGTCCCCCTGGAAGCCCTGACGACCGGGAGTCCCGTTGACCCCGACGGACCCCGCACGCCCACGGGCCATGTCCCCAATGTCTTCTCGATGGGGCCCGGATTGTTGTGGGCGCCCTTCATCGCGCTTGGCCATTTCGCCGCGAAAATGAGCGGTATTCCGGCCGACGGGTATTCGCAGCCCTACCACACGGCCGTGTTCCTCGCCAACATCGTCTACGGCACCCTCGGCGCTCTGCTGGTCTTCGCCGCGCTTCGCGCATCGTGGGACAAACGCACCAGCGCCCTTGCCGCCATTGGGGCCTGGGCGTGTTCGCCCGCCCTCTACTACACCTATGCCCAGGAAGCCATGTCGCACGCATGCTCGTTCTTCGCGATGGCCCTGTTTCTGTGCGCATGGCTCCACCTGCGCAAACGCGAAACCCTCTGGGCATGGGCGTTGATCGGCGCCGCCCTGGGCCTGGCCGCCCTTGTGCGCTGGCAGAATGCCACCTTCGCGCTCATTCCCGCCATCGACCTGCTCTGGAAGACCGATCGCAGCAAGCTCGCGCGCCTGGCCGTGTGCGCCGCCGCGACCCTGCTCGTATTCAGTCCCCAGATGGCCGGGTGGCACGTGCTGTACGGTTCCCCGGTGACCATTCCCCAGGGCGAAGGTTTCATGACATGGTTGCGCCCCGCGATCATCCACGTGCTCTTCTCGGCACGGGAAGGACTTTTCACCTGGACCCCGCTCATGGCCGTAGGCGCCGCGGGCCTGTTCCTGTGGCCCAGAGAAGACAGGAAGGCTTACATCGCCATAGCCGCCGCCGTGCTGGTTCAGATCTATATCAGCGCCTGCGCGGGCGATGCGGGCTGGTCCTTCGGCATGCGCCGCCTCATCAATTGCGCGCCCTTCTTCGGGATCGGCCTCGCCACCGTGCTTTCACGCTATATGACCGCCAAACCAAGGTGGACCGCCGCCATCATCACCGCCTGCGTGGTCTGGAACGTGCTCTTCGCCATGCAATACGCCGGACTGCTCGACATGCTGTACGTCAACGAAGCCCTCTACGCCCTTTCCGAACAACACAACGTGCCCGTCGATGCCCTCGACTCGATGCGCAGGCTGCCAGACGGCACCCCATTCAATATCGAGGAATTCGCCCGGGCCCATTGTTTCCCCCGCGATGGCGCGCCCACGTTGCGCCAGTTCATCCCCGACAAACTCACCGTGCTTGTCGTGTTCGTTCGACGAGTGCTCGGCCTGGGATGACAGCTGAAGCCCGGGGGTCGCTTCTGACGTGCCTCTGGCAGGGCAGAGCGCAAGAAACGTTGAGTTTGCTGCCGCGAAGATTCCAAAAACCGGGATTTCCCCCTCTGTTGTGGGACCGGTGCCCTCACCGGTCA
>CAZFOG010000477.1:0-4363 GCA_964520685.1 uncultured Nitrospiraceae bacterium
CGGTCCCACAATCCGGAGGAGAGGCGAATTCTCGAGGCAGCGCACCATGAGCCATCTGGCTCACCCGTAGGCGATGAAAATAGAATTGACCGGTGAGGGCACCGGTCCCACATTCCGGAAGGGATATGAATTTTCGAGGCAGCGACCCATGAGCCGTTCGGCTCACCCGTAGAAGATGAAAATGGGCCAGATCAAAAACCTCGGGACAGTCCCGTCTCGCTCCTGCGTCGCTCGCTTGGGACAGTCCCGGTTTTTGGGGTTTTCGGGGCAGGACGAATCAGGCGCTCCGCACAGTCACGACACACGTGTGCCCGGGGCCGCCGGGGAGCCGCGAAACCTTCCGGAGACTATTCCAGTTTGGACAGGACCTGGCCGAGTTCGATGCGGGCGGCCTGGATTTCGTCGGGGTCGGGCATGAGGCTTGTCGAGTAACGCCCGCCGGGTCTGGTCATGGCGACGGCCCTCGCGGCGCGGTCAAGGGCGGCCTGGGCCTCCTTGTTGCCGGCGCCGGCGTGTTTTTGCAGCGCGAGGGCCAGTTCATAATCGTCGACACCGCCGCGTGCGGCAAGAAGGCGTATGGTCGGCAACGGCTCGGCCGCCCCTCCGTCAGGCGAGGGGTACGCCAGGAACCCGTCGCCGTTGGGATAGCGCACCCAGTAGTACTTTTCGCCCTCGTTGCTCTGGCGGATGTACTTGTGCCACCCGCAAGTGTGGGGGTCATAGGTCCACCACGACACGCCCCAGAACTCGTAGCCCTCGACGCCGTATTTGAAGCACAGCCACGGCAACAGCCGTTCGACGGCCAGGAACGGCGTATCGGTGCACATGTGGCCGTCGGTAGTGAACCAAAACCGGTCTCCTGCGGCCTGGCGTTCGCGCATCTTGTCGAGGGGGAAACTCTCGTGAATGCCGACGCCCCATAGGGTTAAGTGGTTTTCGAGGCCTTCGATGTAGCGCCAGGTGCTCGAGTAGACCGGCACGTCGGGCGCGACCGAACGGGCCATATCGGCGACGCGGGCCAATCCCGTGATGGTTTTTTCGCTGCTCTCGAAGGGTTCGTCCGACAGGTAGTGAACGAACTTGCCGCGCCAGCCCTTTTCCGTGATGTGTTCGACGAACATGCGGTAGGCGTCAGTCCAGGCCTGAACGTATTCCGGCGTAAAGGCTTTGTGCCCGAGGAAATCACGCGGTTCGTAGGCCCACCCGCAGGCGTAAAAGACATGGGGCGTGTAGAGCGCGTTGACCTTCAATTCGTCGAACACATAGGACGCATACGCATCGAAGGCTGCCGTTTCCATGGTTACCGTGCCGTTTTCGAGGGCGAATTGGGGCGACTCGATGGTCAATGCGGGGGAAACATTATAGCGCGCCAGGAATTCACACCATATCCGGATGTTCTCCTGGCGATCGCCACCGCCGAAGAGGTCCCAACCCGGTCCGTTGCGCAGGTCGTAGAGAGCGGGCAGGTGTTTGGCGGTTGGCACCGTGAAATTCCAGACCGTGACCGTGACGGGCAGTGTGAGCTCTCGCGTCCGTCCGTGCAGGGTTAGCGTTCCGGTGTACGCGCCGGGAACCGCGTCCGGGGGCACATCGAATTCGAACCAGAGCGATTCGGTCGTGTTTGCCTCAAGGGTGACCTCTCCGGCGACCGGCAACAGGGCATCGGGCCATAAGCCGGCCCAGCCGTCGTTGCCGCGCCCCTCGGGGAGGAGCCGGTGGTATTCCGGGGATTCCGTGTTGTGATAGCCGATGGGAAAGTCGACGGGCACATATCGGGCAACGGAAACCGTGGGTGCGGCAAGGGTTGCGCCGTTTGGCCCGGTCAATCCGGAAGCGTTGATGGTCACGGCCTCGTCTTCCCCGGAGCGCACCGCAATCTGGACCGATTCCCGGGTATTGCGTGCGGCGTAGGCCTCGACCTTTTGGTGAAGCTCTCCCGGCGGCATGCGATCGTGGGGGAAGGTCTTGATAAGGGGGTTCACGGGCCATGCCTTCAGCGGCTCCGAACCGTTCGGAAGTTCAGATGCCTCCCATATACGGCCGTCGACGGCTGTGCCCGATTCTATCAAGGTCAGGGCGTCGTGCCAGAGGGTGCCGTGACGGTTCATGGTGAGGTGCAGGGTGATATAGGCACAATCCGGCGGGGTGGTGAACGCGAGTTTGGTCAGGGTCCAGTCGTCCGTGCCTTCGATTTCGGGCCGCGACGACATGAACGGGCTTTCCGTCAATTCTCCGTTCACCCGGTGTTTGTGGACGTGGATGCTCGCAGGCCCGTCGATTCCCTCGCTCTTGATGTAGCCCGCCAGAAGGTACTGCGTGTTGGGTTTCACGTCGATGCGTTGGCGCCACCCCACCCAACCGGGGTTTGCCGTGTTCTCGGGCACCTGCAGTTCAAGACACAGATTCTTGTCAACACCACCCGGAATGCGGCGCATGCGAAAGGGCCCGCCCTCGGTAAGCCCTTCCTCGGGCAACTCCCATGCCCGCGGCACTGGACCCTCGCCTTCCACCATACTGCCATTTGCGATGAGATTCCATGCGCTTTGCGACAGAGAGTCAAACGAGCCCAAACGGGTACTCTCGCCGACGAAGTGCGCCGGTTCGTCCGATGCTCTCGAATAGAGCCAGACGCGCTTTTCGGTGCGAGGCGGCAGAGTCGTCGCCACGTAGAGCGTATCGTCAAACTGGCCCTGTGCCGCGAGGGCGTTGCCTGCGTCGTCCACAAGGTTGAGGGCGCAATTCCAGGAGTTCCCGGAAAACTTGAACTGCTGGTTGGCCACGCGCCGCGTATGGACGCCGACCAACCGCTCGACGGGTTCATCGGTAAAGTTGCGCACGAGGATCTCCGAGGCCAACTGCCAGTCGTCCGATGGCCGTTTCGGCAGCGCAGTGCGGTTCGAGGCCAATTCCATGCGTTCCGCGGCGCCGACCGTCACTGAGACCGTGCCCCGGTCGGACAGGAGTTCGAGTTTCGCGTCGTCGTACCATGCCGTGCCCGTGCCGTAGAGCACCGTGCCGCACGCGAACGAGCGGCCGCCCTCGGGCACCTCGAATTCGATGGCCACCTCGTGCCAGTCGAACGAGCCGTCCCAGCCCTCGACGCGATTCACCATTTGCGGCCGGTCTCCATTGACGTGGATGAACCACCCCGCGTTGCCCACGACGCCCTGCGCGCGCACCCATGCCGTGAACCGGTAACGCTGGCCTTCCGCCACGGGGAGCCCGCTCTGACCATATTTGACCCACTCGCGACTCGCGCCCGGGTCGACTTCGCAGCGTGCGCACCGTTCCCCCTTGTACGCGCCGCCTTCCTGGATGGCCATGCGGTGGGCTGTGCTGGTGGACGCGGCATCCCAGCCGCCGGGTCCTTCAAAACCGGGATTCTGGAGTCCCGCATTCAACCAGTCCATCGGCGGCCACGCCTCGGGATTGCCCGCATACAGAAAGAACCGTGCCGTCGAACCGGTGTCTGCCTCGACGGGTAGTGTGACCTCGTCTCCCGCGGCCAGTGTGCCGGTGCGTTTCATCACGCCGTTCGAGTCCCGCACGTCAAATAGAAACTCTTCGCCCGCAGCCGTCACCGTGCGCAGACTTTCGGCCGGTTCTCCGATCAGTCCGGCGGTACCGTCGCCCTCCTGCAGCGTCAGGGTTACGGGTGCTCCGGCAAGCGGGCGTCCGCTCGCGTTCTCGACGTCGACGGGCACGCGCACGGTCCAGTACGCCTGGCCGGGATAGCTCAACTGTTCGTGCCACGGGGCGGGTTGGGCGAGCGCGCCCATGCCAATGCCCAGAATGACGCTCACTACACCAGACAGCCGCAACGACATGGTCAATCCCTCCCTGCACACCCGGCGGGCGCGGAAAAGCTCGATGAACAGCTGCAGCATACCACGGGTCCGTGGCAATGACGAAGGTTGCCTTCGAGGGGAGGAGAATGGGGTGGACGGAGTGGACGGAGTGGACGGAGCACTGGGACCGGCAATCCTTTGTGGGACCGGCGCCCTCGCCGGTCATCTGGCCGACTGCTGTGTTGGGGCATCCGCCCGAATGGCTGGGTCGTTGGGACGCGGCAGGCTGCCGCGTCTACATTGCCGGAGACTTCCTCTGGGCACGCAACGCGGATGCGGCATCTTGCCGCATCGCGGCGGCTGCGATGGTCAGCACATGAAAGCATAGCCAGCAAGCCAATCATGAGCAGGATGCTCATGGCACCTCAGGAAGCAGCGAACCATGAGTCGTGTGGCTCACCCGTAGACGATGAAAATGGGGGGTGTGACGAGGGAAACTGTCGCTCATGGAGCCACACGGACCCACACGGACAAGCACGGACGGGGATACACCCGGGTTTTGGATTTTCGAGGCA
>CAZFOG010000478.1:0-4343 GCA_964520685.1 uncultured Nitrospiraceae bacterium
ATTCCTGGAATATATGAAGAAAGTCTTACAAGTGAATTAAAAGAAAAACTTAATAAAGAGATTAAGAGAGCATCTGTAATCTCTATAGATTGTGATCTATATTCTTCTACTGTGACAGCATTAAACTTTTGTAAAGATTGGATAAAAGATGGTACTTTTATTGTGTTTGATGAGTGGCATGGTGGGGAAAGAGAAGCCTGGGAAGAGTTTGTTAAGGACAACAACATAAACTATTTTAAGATCTTGCCGGGTGAAGAACAACATATTGTAAGAGTTGTTTAAAAATAAAGAGGTTCATTTATTATGATTTCAATTTCATATTTATTTGAAATAGATAAAGAAAAAGTTGAAAAGGTGGAAGTTTCTAAGAATTACATTATTCAAGATCTTAAAGATAAACCACCTAAAGAAGACATTCAAACCTATCGTCGCAAAGTTACATATGATAAAGATGGGAATAAACATATTATTAATCTTGCTATTCTTAAAAATGGCAAAGGTACTAAAGCAACATCTATTTGGCATACTAAAAAGGAAGGTTCGGCAAGATCTATGTTGAATCGTCTAAAAAAGACAGAACCTGAAAAAGTTCATGTGAAAGAAATTTCTAAACCAGAGGAGATGTAATAACATGGTTTCAATAGTTAAATACTTGTATGAAAGTAATCTTTCCGATGCTGCTAAATCTGCCGCTTTAATTGGAGGACTTGTTACTGGTGGTGGAGCATTATATAATACAATCAAACATGGAGAAGTTTTTGGAGATGAAGGAATTGATGTTCCAAAGTCTGCAATTGGGTCAGCTGGATTAACATTTGCTTTAAATGCTTTTTCTCCAAGTGAGAAAAAAGCTTTAAAGAAAGAATTAGTGAAAACGAAAAAAGTAGAAAAATAATAGGAGATTTGATATGATCTCTTTGAGATTTTTATTTGAAGATGAAACAGCTATGAGATTAGCAAAAAATCTAATAAAAAATAATTTTGAGTGGAAAGACTTAGATTCTGGCGAACATGCGGAAAAGAAAGATATCATCAAAAATATATTATCGAAACATGCATCTGTTGATGATCTTCGACAACTTCGAGGGGTTGGATATGGAATGACTTCAAATCCACTTACAACTGCTCAATATGAACCAGATAAACGAACAATGTCTTTCGATTCAACTATTCAGAAAAATAAAGTTGGTGCAATTGCTGCTCATGAACTTTCTCATCATCTTGATAGAAAAGATCTTGCAAAAGAAATAGCAACTTATAAACCTGTCAAAGTTAGTATGACTAAACTAATGAGTGATTATTATAAAAGTCCATCTGAATTTGTTGCACGTGGTGGTGCTGGACATGTTCGGAATCAGGATGCTGATTATCAGTATTGGCCAGAGGGTCAACCAACTTTAAAGAAACATGTTTCGGATCTAAGAAAAATATCTAGTCGTCTTTCACCAGATCAACGAATGGTATCACATCATAATGAGCCAGACGAGGAGCGAAACGCATTTCATTTGCGTAGATTAACAGATGATGATCATGATGAAATAATAAAAGGGAGACGAAAATGATTTCTATGTCTTTCTTATTTGAAGAAGAAAATAAAAAATCGTCAAAACTTCATATCGGAGAAAAAATCGCTGGTGGAGCTGGAATCGCTGGAGGGGCTGGAGTATATGCTCTCGCTAAAAAATTACAGTACGATGATGAAAGAGAGCCAATTTCAGCTGGTCAAAAATTCTTGCCACCAGAAATTTACAGAGAATATCAAGACGATATAAATAATATTAAAAATATCGGTCTAACCACAGCAGCTGTTACTGCCGCTGGTCTTGCTGGTCATAAACTATATAAAATGTATAAGAATAAAAAGAAACAATAAGGGATCTAATTATGATTAGTGTATCTTATTTATTTGAAGGAAAAATATTAGATTTTCCAACTAGTCGACAAGATAACCCAAGTAGTTGTGGGAGTACATGCGTTCAAACTGTTCTAGCATATTATGGAATTGATGAGAGACAGGATGATTTATCTGACAGATTAAAATTATCTGAGGATGGAATATCTTATAAGAATATTATTAAAATATTCAAGAAATATAATTTATCTGTCGATGCGCGGCCGATGACTATCAATGATCTAAAAAAATACATTAATAAGAAAATTCCAGTTATTATTCTTGTCCAAGCGTATAAAGATAATAGACAGAAAAAATATACTAGAGAGAATTATAACAATGGTCATTACATTGTCGCGATTGGATATAATAGTAAACAACTTATAGTTGAAGATCCAGCATTAAATAATCAAATTGGTTATATATCATTTAATGATTTGGAAACCAGATGGCATGGTGTTGGTGAAACTGAGAAAGAAAAATTGGATTACTTTGGAATTGCTGTTATCGGCAAGCCCAAGTATGATTCTGATAAAATAGTAAAAGTAAAATAAGGAGATCTAATCATGATCCCAGTTGGTAATTTATTTATAATCAATGAATCAATTTTCGAAGATACAAAAGAAGCTCTTGCCAAACATTTCAAAATTAAAGAAGTTAAACAGTTTATAGACCTTTCAAAAAAGGTAGTCTCCGATGGGGTTACATCTCTTTCAGAGAAAGAACAAGAGACTTATAGAGGGCTTTTTGATGATCCAGAAGTAAAGAATTATATATCTGCCGCGCGTCGGGCCGGAGAGCGGGATGGTTGGATAAGGGGTGGAACAATCGGTGGAATTGCCGGCGGAGGAATAGGTTCTATTGCAGGTGGGGGAATTGGAACAGCTACTGAACTTGGTGTTGCTGGAACTGCGGCATTATTTATTACTTTAGGACTTCTTGGCGCTGCTGCTGGTGGAGCTGCTTTAGGGTGGACATTCTCTAAAGCTTTGAGTTGGATTCGAAAATGGAAAGCTGAAGATGATGTAGTTACACTTGGAAAAGTTGGTGGACGCATAGGTAGAACAACTCCAATTGTTGGAGCAAATATAAAAATATAAATAATTAAAAAAGAGATCCTGACATTTCAAGATCTCTTTTTTAAATTAAGCTTCCTTACTGTCCAAATATAATTGAACACAATTATTGATGCTAAAAAATGAAATAATGCAACAAAGAATTATCCCAGTTTTAATTGGTGACGACATTATAATATATATAATTATTATATTACTGATAATTTTAACTGGAATAAATAATTTGAATCTTATAAGAACTCTAATAATCGGATTCATTTCTTCACCGTCGAGAGCTAAAATCCGATTTGTTGTAATAACATCAATAACATTTAAAAATGTAAATACTATACTGAGTAAAATATTTAACTCCATCATAGAAACTCCTTATCTTTATTTTATAAAGATAACATTTCTATGTAAAAATAGAAGTTGAAAAGGGAAAGCTAATATGCCCGACTTAATAAATAAAGAATTTATCGGAACAGTTCTTCCAGATAAAGATAATAATCACCAAGGAAGATATAAAATAAATATATCAGAATTGCAACCACATACTAAAGAATCAGATGGAATATGGGTGAAAAATCATAGTTGTCGTAATAGAATATCTCCATCTGCGGTTGGAGTTTGTGGAGCATATTTTCCGCTACAGGCAGGAATGGCAGTTATTGTAAAATTCTTTTCAAATCATATGGATTCTGGATATGTTGATAGAGTTGTTTCTGATGCATATCCCCAGACCTTGCCGTTTGAAGCTATTGAAAGAGATGATTTTTATTTATTATTAAGAACACCAATCCATGATAATATTATAGCGGTTTATGATGGTGATACAGCATCGAAAAACATTCCAAAGAATTCAATACATGTATATTTCAATAAAACTCGAACAACTGTAGTGATTGACGAAAATGGTATTAATATCAAAACAGATGATAATATAGACGTAACAGTCGCTAAAAATGTTAAGATAACTGTAACAGGAACTGCTGATATTAAAGTTACTGGAAATGCTAACATTTCTTCTGCTGCTGATGTAAATGTTAAAGCTGGAGCAAATGCTAATGTTGAAGCTGGATCAAATGCTAACGTTAAAGCTGGTGGGAATGCAAATATAAGTGGATCAGTTGTAAATATTAAAGGTGGATCGGTAAATATTCAGGGTGCGCCAGTTAGTATAAATGGATCTGCTCCTGATGCAGGAGCTGCTGCTGATGCTGCTGCCGCTGACGCTCCAAGTTTAATGACAATTAGCGATTATGCTTATTTCAAGAAGAACAATGGCCGGTAAAATAAACTTAGGATAAATCAGTATGTTAATAGATTATAATCAGACTTGTAAAATTTTAACAGAAGATGTTGATAATATCGATACTCTTATTGTTAACAATCTT
>CAZFOG010000479.1:0-4342 GCA_964520685.1 uncultured Nitrospiraceae bacterium
CTTGCGCAGGGCTGACCAGCGGCATAAGAAACGCCAAGTCGTTGTACAGCCGCCCCTGGGGCACATCCGCCGGGCTCATAGGTGATGAATCTCCGCCTCATTCTACGGCATACTGTAACGACCAGACGCATTTGTCAGCCGTGTTCCAAGGCCGTTGTTTGCCATAATACACTCGGGGGGCGTGACCGCGCGACCCCGCATCCCTTGGGGCTCAACAGGAGCCGTGGCGTTCTCTTTGTGGGACCGCCGCCCTCGGCGGTCGTCTTCCGGATTCTTCTGGCATCCGTTTTCAGATGACCGGCGAGGGCGCCGGTCCTCCACCCCGATCGGTTCGTCCCTACCGGGCCTGCGGCGCGCGTGCGTTCGCTTGGGGCGGGCCTACGGCCCGGTGCCAATGGCGTGTATGCGCCACTCCAGACCGTCGGGCTGGATTTGCACCCACCGCTCGTTCACGCCCTCATCCCATCCAACGAAAGCGGCACCGGGCTTCAGCGCAACGTCAAGGGTGACGTGATACGACTGAAAACCGGCTTTCCACTTGTCGCGGGCAAACGGTTCGATGGATGTCACACTGAGCGTCTTGATAGTGGCCAGGTTGTCCGACCACATTTGCCGCATTTCAGGATTGGGCGCCATCTCGGAGTCCATCATGGCGAGGGCCTCTTCGAGTTTGCCTTTCGACACGAGCGCGAAGAAGGCCTCGACGGTTTCCTGATGCGCGGGACCGGACCCCGGCTCAGCGGGCGGATGGCGCAGGGTTTCGAGCCCTTCGGCGGTGAGCTTGTTCCCGGCGGCGTCGTGGATCTCGAGCAACGCGCCGGTGAGCCCATCCACGATGAAAGCGTAATAGAGGTCGGATGCATCTTCGCGGCGTTCCTCGCAACTGAACAGCCAGACGGGCCGGCCATGATACGCGGGGTCCATGTTATCAATGGTGTAGCACACCTGCGGCAGGACCTGTGCCGTTACGCCATGGGCGACCAGGGGTTTGGCGGCATCCTCAAGGCTCACGCCGGGCCGGTCTTTGGGATACTCGGGTCTGCACGGGCTTCGGCGGCGGTTCGATGTGCTTGTCTTCTTAATGCGGTTCCCTTCGATTTGAACGGGAGGCGGGGTGTTGCGGGATTTCGAGTTGTTTTGCCGCACGAAACATATTGGCCGGGTCAGCCAGCTTACAATGCAACGCGCCCAAGAGTTCCTACAGTGGCGGGACGCATACGCCCCCCAAGCCCCTAAAACCAAGCACTCGGCCATCAGTATTCTACGGGCATGGCTCAATGCCTGTGTCGATGCGGGCCTTTTGGAATCATCCCCTATTCGTCGCTGGTTGATGCCAAAGGTGCCGGAACCTTCGCCCCGTGCTTTGTCTGAAGCTGAACTCAAGGCGGTGCTCGCCCACATCAAAAAGCGAGATGAAGAACTGTATCCTATAGTCCTGTTCATGGCGCGAACCGGATTTCGGCCATCGGACGCGATAGACCTTCGGTGGGGACAGATAGCCGAGGATAGAATCTCGCGAGTCCAGCGAAAGACGCAAACCCAAATAGATTTTCCAATAAGTCAAGGCGTGGCTGAGGCACTCGAACTCGCAAAACCTGAAACAAAGCCATCGTCACCAGTCTTTTCCCGCAAGGATGGTACTCCTTGCAGCGACCGGACACTGCTTCGCAGGTTTAAAAGAGTGACTAAGGCCCTCGAGTGCTCCCAGACACTGAACCTTAAACTATTGCGCACTACGTTTTCAACCCATTTGGCCAGAAAAGGGTGCCATCCCAAGGTTCATCAGCGCCTTTTGGGCCATTCCGACCTGTCCACGACCCTCCGGTACTACACCGAGGTTGATTACGATATGGCGCGTGTCTTCCTCAATTCACTCGACGAGGAATGAACAGTGCCTATTGTGCCGAAAGTGAGCCATCATGCCCGGCAGGGTGCCGCAAACGCCCGTTCGGCTGGGCCGCCTCGGCTCAACGAACGAAGAGCGTTCTTCACCGCTCTTCTCGTAAGCCCTCCGGATTCCCGCGTGCGCCTACAGCCTTCGAGGCAGCCCGCATGGATTGCTTCGCAACGCTTGTCCGTTGTGCGGTTTTCCTTTTTTATCCGGCGGTAAACGCCAAAACGACCAAGCACCGCCTGCGAAAACTCAGATCTTCTTCCTGCAAAACCGGAAGACCAGTAAGCCGCTCAGGCCAATCCCCAACAGGCTCATCGTCGCGGGTTCGGGAACGATGTGCTCGGCCTCCAGCAGAAATGCGTGAGTGTACGAAACGGTTCCGTCGTTGTAGGTTGCTTCACCCACGATATCGCCATAGCTGTTGATGGCCGTAGCACTGGTGAGAGTCCAGAAGCTGTTCCAATCGTCCCCCAAGATATCGAGCATGTTCAGGTCTTGCATGCCGTTAGCGTCGTCCCAAAGAAACGCTTGCCTAGACCCGCTCGAGTCTTGGCTGTATCCGACAACCTGGCCACTGTCGTTGATGGCTTGGGCGGAGCTGTCGCCGCCGCCGAGCGTGCCGAGAGCGTCCATGGTCTGGGAAACAGGATCCCACAGAAACGCCTGGTAATTCCCGCTCGAGTCCTGGCTGTATCCGACAACTTGGCCGTTGTTATTGATAGCCTTCGCGGAGCTTAACGCTCCGCCAGAGAGAGTCCCCAGGCTTTGCATTCCATTGACTGGATCCCAGACAAATGCTCGGCCGCCCTCCCTAGACCCACTGTTTCCGACAACCTGGCCGCTGTCGTTAATGCTATAAGCGGTACTCGACGTGCCGCCGGAGAGGGTACCCAGACTTTGCATCCCGTTGAGCGCGTCCCAGACGAAAGCGCGGTTACCTTCGCTAGACCCACTATGCCCTACGACTTCGCCAATGTCGTTGATCGCCCAAGCTTGACTGCTACTACCGTCATTGAGAGCACCGAGACTCACCATGCCAGTGGTTTGGTCCCACAGGAATGCTTCGATGTTGTCACTCGTGTAGCCATAGCCAACCACTTGTCCATTGTCGTTGATCCCAAAAGCTTGGCTGTTCTCGCCATCCTCGAGGGCACCAAGACTTTGAATGCCGATGTCTGGATCCCATAGAAAAGCGCCCTGGTATGCATAGGGGCCGTTGCTGACGCCGACCACCTGTCGGTTCTCATTTATGTCGTAAGGCACGCTCTGGTATCCACCATCCAGAACGCCCAAATCATGAAACGTGTAGCTGGTGGCCCATGCGGGAGTGGACAGCAGTACGGCCAGCATCATCCCCAGCGCGGCCACTAAAACAGCGTTTCCCCCCTTGACGTGTGTGTTCATTTCGCCCTCCTTGTGAAGGTTGCGGTTCTGGGTTGGGCAGCCGTTCCTTCAGAGCGCATCGAAGCGTCGAGACACACCAGTACCGGACGCGAAGAACCGTGTGATTTTGGACCGCCCCGCATGCTCACGCAGACGCTCACGCGCTTGGCATGAGCAGGAAAGCCCCGGTTTTCCGCTTGCGTGCGCTGTTTCTTCGACACGCCCTTGGTTCGGACAGCCTTTCCCGTTTCTCCCATGACTGCAACATCGGGCGAATGAACACTGCGCAATAAAGTGCAAGATTCATTCCAAATACCAATACATATACATGTATGCAAGATAGTACGGTAAAAAATGAAGCACCACCCTATGTAGTATAGAGGACCGCGTTTAATTTGGCCGGAGTTGATCATCAAGCCGGTTACACCATGGTCATGTTTGTCAGAGATGAACAATGTTTTATTGGATGAGCAACGACTGGTCACTCTGATGGTCATCTGCCAGCAAATGATGCGGCCTTAGTAGCGCAAGACAAAAAACGCCGGACAACCGCAAAAGGAGAGAAGGCATATTCGGCCCGATTCAGGCTAGGAAGATAAGGGTTCCTTTGCCGTGCCGCGGTTCGCCCATCACCCCCGCCCCCATCCGAAAGCGCGTCTCCAATCCCAACGGAGGACGGGCTGTGATCCGAAGGGCCGATGTTCGCAGTTTCTTCTGTCCCCCTGCGAAAGCAGGGGACCGAGGTTGACTACGATATGGCGCGTGCCTTCCTCAACTCACTTGTGCGCGCCGGTCTAGAAGTGAAGCGGGTGGCGGTCTAAAAGTGTAGCACCCGCTGCCTCAGTATCCTCAGTGGCCTGTCCCCTGAAACATGCGCCAGACGAACGACTTGGTGCCATCGTACCCGCGTTCTCCGCGCGAGAGCTCCAGAGGTTCCGTTGATGCCGATTAGAACGTCGATTCGCGAACCTGTCCCACAGCAAGTCCCTTGCGCAGGTGGATCACATGTCCGAATAAATAGGGACATCCATGACAGGTTATTGTCAAGTGGTCGAGCAGGCGGTC
>CAZFOG010000480.1:0-4311 GCA_964520685.1 uncultured Nitrospiraceae bacterium
ACGGTTATCTGTTAAGATATCCCAAGCTTGGCTCGGTATTGTCCCAGAGGGAGTTCCACCGAATTAGAGGAGTTTTAAATCCGCATGTTGAGTTTACGGATTGGTCGCTACAATTTCACCATCATTAGCTAAAGTGTTCCACTTATTAAATGTATCATGAAATTGAACACCAGGATCTGCTATTTTGTGAGAGGTTTCTGCAATCTTTTTTAGTAAATCTCTGGCTTTATATTTTTTGCAAATTTCTTTAGATTTAATATATTTTGTATTCCAATCTGAATTAGATTCAACTCGTTTCATAAAATCGTCAGTAATTCTTACAGACAAATTTGTATTCTGAAAAAATACTTCATCTGATAAATCATATCCGTCTCTTGCCGATAATCCAGCTTTTCTTAGGATTGCTAATTTTTCTTCTTCAAATAATTTACAATCAATAAACTCTTCAATATCTGGGTGATCTATATTTAAGCATGATAATTTTGCAGATCGTCTTAATGTACCACCCGATCGTACTACTCCGGCAAGAACATCATGTGATTTTAAAAATGAAACAGGGCCACTAGCTTTCCCTCCACCAGATACAGTTTCTTTAGAACTTCTAATCATACTTAAATTGGAACCTGCCCCAGAACCTTTCTTGAAAATTTTAGCTTCCAATTTGCCAAGTTCTGTAATTGAATTCATATCATCTTCAACACCAAGAATAAAACATGCAGAACTTTGAGGAACTTCTTGAAGACCTACGTTGAAATATACCGGACTGTTAAAGGCAAAATATCTATGAATTTGATAATATCTTAATTTGCTATTAAATTCATCAGCTTTTTTAAGATCTGGGTCTGGATCAAAATATTTATTATAACATCCCCATGTTGTTATTGTGTCGCTTACTCTATTAAACATTTGTTTAATAGATGTTTCTTTATTTTTGGAATTATTACATAAATATCTACTTGCTACAATTGCAGCAGCATTGTCGTCAAAATTTATAGGAAATTCAATATTGTCCTCAAAAATAATTTCTTTCTTTTCATTTAAGATCTTTACATGCTTATTTTCAAATTTGATATCGTCATAATCATAAAGTTTTGAAAAATTCATCAACTTCTTACACCTCCAAGTATTATAAAACAAAAAAACTTAGTCAGCTTTTACTGACTAAGATCCCTTATAAGTTCTCTACAAGCGGATTCTCCCACGATCGTTGGGACGCGTCTTGTAGATAGGCGTGGATTTGACGCCTTGTTTTATTTCTAAAGAGTATAAGATTTTTCCTATACTCTTTCTTCTTATAAGCTACGCCGCGAAGGACTCGAACCTTCATCTTCCGCCCATTTTTGGGCCACGCAATTGACCAGATTGCGGTTCTGGGTTGCAAATGCGGTTTCATTAGGTTGGTCATACCCTATTCCACCGTGATTGCTCCAGACAGTTGTTTTTCCTTTTAAAACTAGCAGCGCATATTACTTTCATAAATATTATTTCTATATAAAAATTGAAAATATTGGAATCATAATAATTCGAATTTATCACTATTCAATATTCCAGATTTTTTATATAGTTCCATAAGAATATCTTCAATTTGATAACGATACTTTATATCTGAGGTTTCTCTGTGTTTGCTGTCAAACCAAAAATCATTAGTCTTAATTCTTTTAAAATATATTTTATCATATGTTGGTAAAAATTCAATTGCAAGTTGGAACGCTTTTTCTGCAAAATTATCAAATTTCATATAAATAGAATACGCAATTGAATCAAATACAGTTCTATCACAAATTAAAATGTCATATTCATATCCTAACGCAATTTCATTTTGCATCTGGTTTGTGAATATCCAAAGTTGTGAGAGATCTGTTCCACTTTTATTAAATAGTCCTTTTGGAGCTCTTGCCGCATTCTCATGGAAAATTCCCGTTCGCTTATTTGGATTTTCTAATTTCATTTTATGTGCATATTCAAATACACTAGTTGTTTTGCCTGTTCCGTGACTTCCAGTAAAAGCTATTTTCATAAACTTCCTCTACCTCTTATTACACCAGCCCAATAATTTAATACTGCTTCGGTTTTATTATATTTTGAACTAAGTTGTTGTTTAATTGTACTAGATTTCCCCGGATCTTCCGGATCAATAGTATTAATATCTGGAAATTCGAATGACTGTTCTTTATAGTTTTCAAAATTTCCACTTAAAGCATTCATGATTTGTGATACATCTTCTGGGGATGTATAAATGGTGCCTGATACTCCTTCTCTTCTACCGACTCTACCGACCAATTGTGCTAATCCACCAATTTCCATTGGTTTCATTCCTTCACCAGAAGGTTTTTTAATTGTGGGAATATACATTGTATCAATTGAAATATTAAGTCCTTCTCTTATTGCATCAGTGCATAATAATACTCGAATTTTACCAGACATAAAAAGATTTTGTACAATTATTGAATCTCTTTGGTGTTGAGTATCCATTTCTCCTTTTTGTCGATACAAAAAACCAATACCATTGCTTGTTGCTCGTCGTAATCTTGGATCTGATATATTGTCGATCTCTTGTCCAACACTCATAATCTCTTTAATATTATGTTTACCATATAAAGAAGATGTGCCACTTTTGGAAAGTGGTTGCTGAGCAGGACGATATCCACTTTCAGAAGGAGCAATTGTGTCTATGAGATCATTAATTTTATCTTTTCCAAATATTATAAATACTACTCTTTTCTCACCTCTTTTAAGAGTGTTATTAATAATTCTCAATTGGGTATTTTTATCTGCTAATCTTGTCATTGGAAAAACTTTAATATTTGAAGGATTTCTGTCAGGTGATACGACTAATGAACTAGATTTAAATCTTCTATTATAGGTAGCATTTAAAAAGTGCATCATATTTTCAGCTGATTTTGGGTGTACCGTGCCGGTTAACATAACCATTTTAGAAGATTTTGTATGGTTATTCATTAAAAATACATGCATACTATTTGCAATTTGTTTTGCTCTTCGTACATCATCTCCATCTGGTGATCCCTGTAGTCGTTGAGCTTCATCACACACTATCAGTCTTAATTTATTATAATTTGGATTGTCAATAATTGATCCTGCTGATTCATAAATACATCCTACAAAAGGTTTTGGATATGCTGTACCAATTATCAAATGTGTATCGGTATTTTCTTGTCTAATACCAACTAAACAGTTATGTACATATTGAGTTATAAGTTCACCAAGTTGTTTTCTAAAAGTTTCTGTATAATTACTTGGAATATGTTGGTGGGTTCTAATCGGGTTTTGTAAAGGTTGATTATTTTGATTCAGTATAGGCAGACCAGTTATAGAGTCAATTGGGTTTGGAGCGTTTGGTTCGGGATCGCGAATCATACTGATTAAATCTTCTGAAAGTTGTCTAACTCTAGCGTTATCACCCATTCCTCTGATTGCACTAATAATGGTTGTATTTGGTGTTGGAAAAGTGTTTAAAATTATATCATTAGAATTTTCAATCACTTCTACAAAAGTGTTTAGAAATTGAGTAATTATTCCACCCACAAATCTTTCAGTATATTCTAATTCAATATTATTATTTAATGCTTGAATTGGAGCTAACCAAATAATTTGGTCTACAGATTGGGGGTTTGTTAATAATTGAATTATTTGATTAATGTCGTTTCTGATGGTTGTTCCAGGTTGAGGTGTATTATATTTGGGAGGAGTAGTATTTAATCCTAAAACATTATGAGCCCAATAACACACTACTGGAGCAGTTTTTCCACCACCTGGTTGAGCTAAAATATAAAGATCATTATTTGCATTTGCTAATTGATTTGCTATATCTTGTTGCCAAGAGCGAAGATTAGCACAATGGTCAACAAAAGAAAATAGAGATTTTGTTCCAAAAGGAGTTTTAAATGCATTTAAATTTGGTGGAGTAGTTCTTGGATTACTCCCAGATGAATTTATATTTGTGTTGTAATTGATATTTCTGTAGTTAATTCCATCAAATACTGATTCATTTATTCTAATTTTTTTCTTCATAATATAAATACTCCAAAATATATTTATTTAGTAGCGGCGTAGATTGCTGTTGCAGCATCTAATTTTATCTTATATGGACTAGTTGCTGCTGAAGTAACATCTGTCCACATTGATTCCGCAAATTGTGGATGCATTTTCTCTTTTGCTTCTTGTTGTGCTTCTTTTGTAAAAAGTGATACTACGCACATTGCGTCACCCATTAACGTTTGATAAGAATCGCTATTTCTTATCTTCTTCCGAAGAAGAACTCCCGATTACTCGGGAGATCAGACTATATCATCA
>CAZFOG010000481.1:0-4282 GCA_964520685.1 uncultured Nitrospiraceae bacterium
TTCATAGGAGGAAACGCGGAATCGCACTGTCAAAATGCGCCTGAACTCCGGCTTAATGCCCCCAAGATATCTCCCAACGAACGGTTGAATCTTGGCGCCATCGGATTCGGCGGCATGGGAGCGGGCAACATTCGAAACCTGTCAGGAGAACAATTCGTCGCCTTGTGTGACGTGGACGCCGAACTTGGGAAACCCGTTTTCGATGCCCTGCCCGATGCGCGGCGCTATACGGATTTCCGCGAAATGCTGGCCGCCGAAAGCGACCTGGACGGCGTGGTCATTGCCACGCCCGATCACACCCATGCCGTCATTGCCATGGCGGCCATGAAAGCGGGCAAGCACGTATTCTGCCAAAAACCCCTGGCTCACGACGTGTACGAATGCCGCATGCTGGCCCAGGCGGCCAGGGAAACGGGCGTCGTCACCCAAATGGGCATTCAGGGGCACGCCGGAAACGGTACCCGCACCGTCGTCGAGACCATCCAGGGCGGGGTTATCGGCGAAGTGCGCGAAGTACACGCGTTCTGTTCGGATTCGTACTATCCCTGGGGCCACGCCAGCTGGAGTCCCCAGGAAGGCCGCGTGCCCGAGGAGACCCCGCCCGTGCCGGACACCCTGAACTGGGACCTGTGGCTCGGGCCTGCCGCCGAACGGTCCTATCACCCCTGTTACCATCCCCGCGCGTGGCGGGCGTTCCAGGCATTCGGCTCGGGCTGGATGGCCGACCGCGGCGCCCACAGCCTCGACTCCGTCATGTGGGCATTGAACCTCGGCCAGCCCACGCGGATCGATGCGACTTCGACCGGCACCACCGACGAGATGCATCCCGTTTCCGCCGTAGTCACCTTTGAATTCCCCGCGCGCGCGAGCATGCCGCCCGTCACCGTCACCTGGTACACGGGTCTGCACATTCCGCGGCCCGCAGGGGTGCCGTCCGGCGAACAAATCGGCGATGCCACCGGAGGCGTGCTGTTTATCGGCAGCGAAGGCATGATGGCCTGCGATACCTACGGCGAACGGCCGCGGCTGCTGCCTGCCTCGCGCATGGAAGGCTTCACGCCGCCCGAGCCGTCCATCCCGCGCATCGAAGGCGAGAGTATCGAGGCTGACTGGGTCCGGGCGATTCGCAACGGCACCAGGGCCTGTGCGGATTTCGGCTTCTCGGGACCGCTCAGCGAGCTTTGCGCCCTCGGCAACATCGCCAAACATTACGAGGACACGGCCATCGAATGGGATGCTAAAACCATGACCGTGACCAACAACGACGACGCAAACAAATACGTCCGCACGCAATACCGGGACGGCTGGTCATTGTAGGGAGGTGAGCCAGCGCGTCGACGAGATGTTCATCCGGCCGGGTCGGGGTGGCATCCTCGGGGATGTTTTCCCGTTCAGCGACCGCACTGTGCCTGACACGTGCTGAAGACCGCCTGCGAGGGAATGACTGTGAGCTGATTTCCTCGTCAGACGCAGATCTCACACGGGTACACGCATTCGCGATCACACGGGGTTCCGTCCACGCCGTCCAGTCAGCGGCATTGTCCATTTCATTACTAATTCAGCGCTATTGACAGATCCCATGCGATCGGTCACACTCAACGCGCTTAGCTGTTACTTCTATTGGGGGGAGACCAATGAAAGCCGTACACATAGTTTCCGCGAGCGCCTTTCTCTGTCTTTTTGCCACACTCTCTTTCGGAGCCGTCCGCTATGTGGACGTGGACAACGCTTCGGGCACCGAAAGCGGCACGAGCTGGGCCACGGCATTCACCACCATCGGTGACGCCATGACCGCAGCCAATACCGGCGACGATATCTGGGTGGCGGACGGCTCCTACCACGAACTCGTCACCATGAAAGCCAATGTGGCTCTCTACGGCGGCTTCTCCGGCCCCGGCTCGACCCTCGCCGACCGGGACCCCGCCACCTATCGAACCTTCATCGACGGCGATGACGCTCGCGCCTGCGTTGTGCCAGCCGGCGGCACGCGCCTGGACGGGTTCACCCTGTATAACGGCAACGCCACGGATGGGGGAGCCATGTTCATCAACGATGTTGCCATGACCGTGGCCAACTGCCAGTTCTTATCCTGCTACGCAATGTATCTCGGCGGAGCGGTCATAATGCACGGAGACTCGCCCGTAGTCTTCGAGGACTGCCGCTTTGTAGACAATAGCGCCAGCGTGGATTCCGGCGGGGCTGTGCATGTCTACGGGAATGGCGCGACGTTCCGGCGCTGCGCGTTCGTGGGCAACGCGGCGGCTACCGAGGGCGGCGCCCTGGATCTGTTAGAAAACTCGGCCCCGATACTGCTGGAAGACTGTGCCTTCATCGGCAACAGCGCCGCGACCCTGGGCGGCGGCGTGTACAGCCCCGGAGCCGGGGGAGCGGAATTGGCGCGGTGTGTGTTCGCTCACAATAGCGCTGGCACGTCGGGGGGCGGCATATACAGCACCGGGCCGCTGACCCTACTGGACTGCACGTTCTCCGGCAACGCCGCGGACTCCGGCGGAGGCGTCTGCCACAACTGCGACCTCACGTTGTCGATCACCGGCAGCCGCTTTTCAGGCAATGACGCCCTTTCCGATGGCGGGGGGCTCTACCAGGGAGGAATGAGCTGGGCCACACTGACCGGATGCTCTTTTTCCACAAACCTTGCCGGCCGCCATGGCGCGGGCCTGTTCGGGGGAAGCACCTGCCAGACCGTCGTCCTGAACGGCCTCTTCACGGGCAACCACGCCGCGAACTCCGGCGGAGGACTTTATCATTGGGGCAATACACTCGAAGTTACAGACACGAACTTCACGGGGAACGACAGCGATGTGCGCGGCGGCGGGTTCTATGCCACAATTGTGGATGCCGTCTTCCGGGGATGCACGGTCAAGCATAACCGCGCCGGCGATGTCGGTGGAGGGGGAAGGGCTGTGAACGGAACCCTTGAATTCACCGACGGCCTGTTCGAGGCCAACACCGGGAGCGGCGCCGCGATATCGTTCGGGACGGCCACATTCGACCGAACCATCTTCCGCCGCAATAATGGGTACGACGGCGGCGCGCTCAACCTCGCCGACGCAAATACCGCCTGCAGCAACTGCCTTTTCCATGACAACACCGCCGAATCGGGCGGGGCCATCGCACACTACATTAACACGCTTACATTGAATCACTGCACGCTGGCTCATAACGCCGGGAAGGACGCCAGCGCCATTTACGGCGCAGGCTCGCGCACCCTCAACATCACCAACAGCATCATTCGCGAAAACACCGGCCACGGCGTCATCACGACTTCCGAGGCTGCTATCACCGTAACGGATTCGGACCTCCCCGGCGGACCCGGATACACCGACGGCATGCTTGATGAGGACGCGCTGTTCTGCGCGCCGGAATTCGGCGATTTCCGGCTGCAATCCGGCTCGCCGTGCCTTGACGCCTGCGGCTCAACCACCCTCCCCGACGACATGCGCGGCTTCGCCCGTGTTGGCGCGCCCGACATGGGCGCGTATGAGCGGCAGACCGTCGAAGACTGGGATCAGGACGGGATACCCGACGACGTCGAAGGGTTCGACGACACCGACGGCGACGGCACGCCCGACTACCAGGACACCGATTCCGACAACGACGGCATCCCCGATGCCGACGATGGCACCTACGATTTCGACGGCGATGGCATCCCCAATTTCCAGGACGCCGACAGCGGCGCGCCCATCCCCGGCGACGTCAACGGTGACGGAAAAACCAACGCGATCGACGTCCAGATGGCCGTGAATGCCGCCCTGGGGATCCCGATCAAATAGGCGCGCGAGAGGCCTTGCCCAAATTCAAGCGGCCGCGCGGCGCAGCATAGCCGCAACCAAACTTCCGGAACCGGAATCCTCCCCCAGAACGCCTTCCGGCGTTCCCCCTCTCCGAAGGGGGAGATGCGCGACGGCATTGCGGTGGCATGCGCATCTTGCGCATGATGGTGGCTCTGGCCGGGGCTTTTGAACTTAACCGTCCCGATTCTCATCGCCTATGGGTGAGCCGGACGGCTCATGGTTCGCTGCCTCGAAAACTCACCTCTCCTCCGGAATGTGGGACCGGCGCCCTCACCGGTCATTTCTTTTTTCATCGCCTATGGGTGCGCCAGACGGCTCATGGTTCGTTGCCTCGAAGGTTTACCCCGTGTATCCCCGTCCGTGTGGGTCCGTGTGGGTCCGTGTGGGTCCGTGTGTTCGGGGGGCAAACTCCGGTCCTTGGGTGCCCTGGGGCTCACCTCGTTCTTCCCTTTATTCACGGAGCCGTG
>CAZFOG010000482.1:0-4253 GCA_964520685.1 uncultured Nitrospiraceae bacterium
CGGGCGTGTCCGCCCGCGGTGATCTATGGACGGGTTGGAAAACCCGTCCTCCGTTACGGGAATCCACCGTGCGCAAGATGCTCATGCCACCTCGATGCCGTCGCGCATCTCCCCCCTCGGAAGGCGTTCGGGGGGAGGATCGTTCAAAAACCCCGGGACATTCCGGTCACGCGGGGCCACGTGATTGGGCCGGTCCAGGGTTTCCAGTTATTTCAGTGCGTTTGCCAGCAGTTCGGCCATGTGGAGGGGTTGGGCGCTGGTCAGGTGCGTGATCTGGTGGCGGCAGCTTGTGCCGGAAGCGACGACGTGGGCGCCCTCGGGCCGTTCGTTGATCATGCGCACCAGGGGCTCGGCGACCTGCAGCGAAAGCTCGTATTTCTCGCGGAGTGCGCCAAACTGGCCGGCCATGCCGCAGCATCCCGTGTCGAGGAGCTTCACTTGGGTCCCGGGAATCTTCTTTGCGAGCTTTTCTTGGATGGCGGGATCCGACAGCGCCTTGGCGTGGCAATGGGCGTGGATAACCACGTGCCCGAGGCCGTCCTTCCAGGAGAGGGCATCGGGTGCGTCTTCCAGCAGGTCGAAGAGAAACTGCTCGAAGAGGTGGCAGCGGGGCGCGACGTCATCGGCGTTCGGCACTCCCAGCTCGCGGTAGTCTTGTTTGAACATGGCAAAGGTCGACGGCTCGAGAAACACGACCGGGTCTTGGGGATAGCGCTCGCGCAAGACGGCGACGTTGTGCGTGCCCAGGCGCCTGGCCATGTCGAGGCGGCCTACGCTGAATGCCGGGCGCCCGCAATCCTTGCGTCCTTCGGGGAGAACGACCTCGAAGCCCGCCGCCTCGAGCACGTTGACAGCGGCGATGCCGATGTGGGGTTCGTTGTAGCGGACGAAGGTGTCATCCCACAGGACTACGCGGCCTCGGGTGACGGGGGGCGTTGCGGCGCGTTCGTGTTTCGCGAACCATTTGTCGAACCGTTGGAGGGCGAATTGCGGCAGGGGCCGCTTTGCGGCAAACCCCACGGTCTTTTCCATGAGAACGCGCAGCCATTTCCATTCGAGCATGGCGTTGGCGATGCGCGGGACGAGGCAACCGAGAATGTTCAAGGTCTCGACGGAACTGACCATGCGGCCGCGGAGCCCGATGCCGGTGCGCTGATGGCGCGCGTGGAGCAGTTCGGCTTTGAGCAGTGCCAGGTCAACGTTCGAGGGGCACTCCTTCTTGCATGCCTTGCACGAGAGGCAGTTGCTGAGGGCTTCGTCGAGTTCCTTGCAGACGAGGGGGTCGGCATCGCCGAGCCGGTGGTCGAGGACGGCGCGGATCGTGTTGGCGCGGCCCCGGGTCGACATAATTTCCTCGCCGGTGGCGAGATAGGTCGGGCACATGGTCGGGGCGTCTTTCCGGCAGCCGCCGCAACCGTTGCACTGTTCGAGGTTTCCGATGAACGAGCCGTCTTTGCCGGCAAACGCGAGCAGTGCCGGAAACGGCAGTTCGACCTGATACCCGTCGCCCCACCGCAGGTTGGTGTCGATGCGGAAGTCGTGTTCATCGGCGATGATCTTGCCGGGATTGAGGATGCCTTTGGGGTCAAAGAGGTGTTTGATCTCGCGCATGACCGCCAGCAGCTCGGGGCCGGCCTGTTCCTCCATGAACTCGGTGCGCGCGATGCCGACGCCGTGTTCACCGGCAAACGAGCCATCGAACCGGCGGGCGAGTTTCGAGGACTCCTCGGCGAGCCTGCGGTACTTCGCGATGTCCGCCGCCTTGTGCAGATCGACCACGGGCCGCACGTGAAGCAATCCTGACGCCGCGTGGCCGTAGAAGGAACCGAAGAGGCCCAGTTCGTCCATGAGGGCTTGCAGTTCCTTCACGTAGGCGGGCAGACGGCTGGGCTCGACGGCGACGTCTTCGATGCCGGCGACGGGTTTTGCGGGCCCTTTGCGGCCGGTGAGCAAAGACAGGCCGGCTTTGCGCATGTTCCAGACCATGTCCATCTTCAAGGGGTTGGTCAGAATCATGCTTCGCTTGCCGATGCCCCGCCTGGAGACCTCGGCGATGCGGTCCTCGACGTCGTCTTGAAACTCGACGATGAGAAAGGCCTCGCAGGGCTCCTCGTCAAGGCGCAGTAGCTCGCGGGCGGCCTTGAAGGCCAGTTGGCCTTTGGTTTGCTCGAAGAGCACATGGTCCACATGCTCGATGGCGGCCGGTTCGAGGTCGGCGAATTCCACCGTGGCCTGCATGGCTTCGGCGACGGAATCGAAAAAGAACAGCGCCAATCCAATGACATCCGGTGGAAGCGGCACAATGCGCAGTTCCGCGGAGAATATGCTCGCGAGCGTCCCCTCGCTTCCGGAGATGATTTTGCAGAGGTCGCCGGGGGCGCGGAGGTAGCGGTCCAGGCCGTATCCGGGCCAGCGCTTGACGAGGATGTTGGGAAACCATCTTTCGATCAGGGCGGCGTGCGCTTCGACGAGCTGGCGGATACGGTTGTTTTCGGCCTCGAGGGCGGGATGATCGGCGCCGACGGTCACGATACGCCCATCGGCGAGGATGAGCTCGAGGGAGACGATGTGCTCGGCAGTGGTGCCATGAAGGGGGGCGCGCGCGCCCGACGAATTGTTGGCGATCATGCCGCCGATGGTTGCGCGGGAACTCGTAGCGACGTCGGGTCCGAAGCAGAAGCCCTGGGGTTTGAGAAAGGCGTTGAGTTGATCGAGCACGACCCCGGCCTGCACGCGGACGGTGCGCCTTTCGAGGTCAAGGTCCCAGATGCGGCGGTTGTGGCGCGCATAGTCAACGATGAGCCCTTCGCCTACGGCGCCGCCGGCGAGTCCCGTACCCGCGCCGCGGGGCGAGACCGCCATGCCGGCGCCGGCTGCGGCCTGAATCGCTTCGGCCGCTTCTTCGGACGATTTCGGAAACGCCACGGCGTCCGGCCGGATTTGATAGATGGACGCGTCGGTCGCATAGAGCATGCGCGTCAAATCGTCGGTGCGAACCTCGCACGCTGTGGATAACTGCTTCTTGGATTGTGCCTGTGTGGTCATCAGATTTGTCTACTTCGTTTGCATCATCCGTGTTGTTGCAGTGGTGCCGTTCCGTCAGTCATCTCGCCGGGGCAAGAAGAGTGTGGACGCGCACCTTCGGGAAAACACACGGCGGATGTCCGTTGTTTCATGCGTTCCTGGAACGGCGCGTGGTATCATCGCGGTTCTCAAACACGATGAAGGGACCAATTGCGTTATGATCGACATTTCCCATCCAGAAATCCAGTTTGCCATGGAGGCGGTCCGGGCGGGGGCCTTGCTGGCGCGTGAAGTGGAGCGCGAAATGGTTGAACCGGCCCTGACCAAGGACGATCGCTCGCCCGTGACGGTGGCCGATTTCGCGGTACAGGGGCTGCTGGGCTGCCTGCTCGAGAAGACGTTTCCCGCGGCGGTTCTGGTTGCCGAAGAAGATTCGAGCCAGCTGCGGGCGCCCGAGGCCGAGACGACCTGCCGCCGGGTTGCGGAGTACGTCGGGCGCAGGCTGGCCTATGCCACCCCGCAAACGGTGTGTGCATGGATCGATCACGGCAACGCGGAACCGTGCGAACGGTTCTGGACCCTCGACCCCATCGACGGCACCAAAGGCTTCTTGCGGGGCGACCAGTTTGCGGTGGGGCTGGCGCTCATTGAAGACGGCGAGATGGCGATCGGCGCGATCGGGTGTCCCAATCTGGCCGAAGCGCACCGCCCGGATGTTGGAGGGCCCGGTAGCTTGGTGGTTGCCGCGCGCGGCCAGGGCGCATGGTGGCAGCCCCTCGAGAGCGGGGGCGCACTGCAGCCGTTGCGCGTCTCCGAGACGAAGGATACGTCACAGATGCGCATTTTGCGGTCGTTCGAAACCGGCCATACGAACGTGGGGCGGATCGAGCGCATGGCGGCGGCCGCCGGTGTGACCGCGGAACCCGTGCGGATGGACAGCCAGGCGAAGTATGGCGTGCTGGCATCGGGCCACGCCGAACTGCTGCTGCGTCTGCTCACCCAGAAGCAGCCGGATTACCGCGAGCGCATCTGGGACCAGGCGGCGGGTGCGTTAATTACCGAGGAAGCCGGCGGCCGCATCACGGACCTGGACGGGAAGCCGCTCGACTTTTCCGCGGGCCGCACCCTTGCCAACAATCGCGGCGTGTGCGCCTCGAACGGCCGTGTCCACGAGGTGGTGCTGGAGACGCTGCGCGCGGTATGCGGAGAATAGGCGCCCGCTTGCGCGC
>CAZFOG010000483.1:0-4246 GCA_964520685.1 uncultured Nitrospiraceae bacterium
AATGCGCTGAAGGCTGGCGCCATCGCGAAGTACGACGCGGTGGTGGTGTATACGCAGGGCGGCAAGCTCACACGCGAACAGGAGCATGGCCTGCTGGGGTATGTCCGTAACGGCGGGGCGTTTGTGGGATTGCACGGCGCGACGGCGTCCTTCAAGGAAAACCCGGGCTACCTCGAGATGCTTGGGGCCGAATTCGAGCGGCATGGGCCGGTGATGGCGTTTCCCGTGAGGATTACCGGGGCGGAGTCCATGATCACCGCCCGGATCCCGGAGTTTCGCATCACCGACGAGCTGTATCTCCTCAAAAAATTCGAGCCCCAGGCCACAACGGTGCTGGCCACGGCGCACTGGCACGGCAAGGATGTGCCGGTGGCGTACACCAAGAGCTACGGCAAAGGCCGCGTGTTCTATCTGGCCCTGGGGCACGATGAGCGGGCCTTCGAGCATCCGGAGTTTCAGCGGATGGTGCGCCGTGGCGTGGACTGGGCGCTCGGCCGGAAGGAGCGCGAACCCCTGAAGGTGGGCTGCATTGGGTACAGTCCGGCCTTCAACATGGGCAGGATACACCTTACCGGGTTGCACAAAAACGGTTTTGCCCCTGTTGCGGTGTGCGATCTCATCCCGGCTGTTCGCAAAAACGCGGAGACCGAATGGCCCGGCATTGCGACCTATGCCTCCTACCGGAAAATGCTCGCCGAATCGGACGTGGACCTCGTTGTGGTCATCACGGAGCACAACAGCCACGCGAAACTCTGCCTGGACTGCCTCCGGGCGGGAAAACACGTGATTACGGAGAAGCCGTTCTGCCTGACGGTGGATGAGGCGAACCGGATGATCGATGCCGCGAAGAAGGCAGGGAAACTCCTGAGTGTTTATCACAATCGCCGCTGGGACGGCGACTACATGACCATTCGCAACATCATCAAGCAAGGTCTCATCGGCGAACCCTTTCAAATCGAGGTATGTATGGGGCATTACGGCCACCCCAGCCACTGGTGGCGGTCCGACAAGAAAATTTCGGGCGGGGCGTTTTACGACTGGGGCGCGCACATCGTCGACTGGGTGCTCAACCTCGTGCCGGCAAAGCTCACCGAAGTGTCGGGATATTTTCAGGAGAAACGGGTCTGGCACGACGTTACCAACGAGGACCATTGCAAGACCGCGCTTCGGTTCGAGAACGGATGTTGCGCCTTGATCGAGTTGTCGAGCCTGGCCGCGGTGAAGAAGAACCGGTGGCGCATTCTGGGCACGCTGGGCGGACTGCTCGATCTGGGCGACGGCAAGTTCCAGGTAGTCAGCCACCGGGATGGCATAGCGATGATCGCCGAGGTGGCGTATATGGAATCGGACTGGGAAGCCTACCACCGCAACGTGGTGGATCATCTCATGTTCGACGAGCCTCTCGAGGTGACCCCGGAAAGCGCGCGCCGGGTCATCGGGGTGATCGAGCAAGCCGGGAAATCCTCGCGCACAGGCCACGCGCTGCCGCCTGTTCGGGGGTGCGCGTAATCTTCGAGGAAGCATGCGGTGGTGCAGGAAACAGGGGCGGCAGTGGTCTCGGTTGAGGTGGTGGGGATCATGGCGGCTAATGTCATGCTGTCGGCGGTCAGCATCCCCGCGGGGGCCTTTGTACTGCTCTCTTCTGAAATTCGTGCAAGCCGCAAAGGTTCTTCGCAGAAGAGGGACACAAACTCCTCATTTCCAAAGTCTTACCTTTGGAGGGGGGGCGAGCGCCGACAGGCGTTCGGGGGGAGGATTCCGGTTCTGCAGATTTGGTTGCGGCTATGCTGCGACGTGTTCTCCTTTGCGCCGTACGAACTGACGAAGGGCCAATACGGCCGCATACGGGGCTGGGCGATGGCAATCGCGTACGGCGTGGCGGCGGGCATCGGCGAAAGCGAGGCGTGTCCCGAAGATCTTTGAATGGATGAAGGCCGAGGACCTGTCTATTGGCAGAATCAGGTCCGGTACCGAAAGGAGTATCTCGTGGTAATGAAGGCAATCGGCACGGCTTGTGCCATGTTGATGGTGTGTCTTGGCGCCTACGCGGGGGATACCGGACCGGACTTGCAGTCGTCGATGGTCTGGCTGGATTCAGCCCCATACGGCACCCAGGTGTACGCGGTGTTTCGAAAGAAGGTGGAGATTCCCGCGGATATCAAAGAGGCGTCTTTGCACATCTTCGCCGATTCGCGATACATGCTTTGGATAAACGGCGCGTATGCCGAGCGGGGGCCATGCCGGTTCGACCCGGCCGCGCCGGAATACGACACGCTTGACGTGTCCGGCTGTTTGAAGCCCGGCCGCAATGTTGTGGCCCTGCTGGTCCACCACTACCATGACGGCCAGGCCGATGATGCCCCCGAGGGATTCTGCGGTCGCATTATGCGCCATCAGCCGGGGGTTGCCGTGAAGCTTGAGGTGAAATGCGATGATGGCGCCGCGGTTACCGTAGGCACGGACCCATCGTGGCGTGGCACAACGAAGACGCGATTCCTGCCCTCCGCTGTATCGTGGGGGTCGATTCCCGACACTATCGATGCGCGACTGGATGACGGCGACTGGACAATCGCGGACTACGACGATTCAGACTGGGAGTATGCTTCCCCGGTGGACGGAACCTTGTGGGGGCCATTTCGGCCGCGGGCGATTCCGCCCCTGAAAGAGACGCCCTTCGTTCCCCAAACCCTGGTCATGCGCAGTGAGGCGCCAGACGCGGTGGCGCGTCCGCTGACAGAGACGCTGCCGCTGACCATTGCGGCAGGCCAATACGCCGTACTCGACGTGGGGCGGTCCGTGCTGGCGTATGACGTATTGGATTTCGAAGCCGAAGCAGGGACAACCCTCGAGATTCTGCACGGCAGCGGCTGGCGGGATGGGAATCTGGATGAAGCGTATCACCCAAACCTTTACACTGCGCGGGCCGGGCGCCAGACCTATATGGCGGGCGATACCTTCGGGTTTCGGTACATGCGCATCCGGGTGGAGGGAAGCCCGATCGTGCTGCACGGGGTCACCGTGGTGAATCGTGTGTATCCCTTCGAGCGTGTTGGGCGGTTTTCGTGCAGCGACGCCTACCTGAACGAATTGTGGGAGCGCTCCATTCGGACCGTGGAACTGTGCAGCGAGGATGGCTACACGGACTGTTCGACCCGCGAGCGGGTGGAATGGATGGGCGACGCGGCCTTGTCGGAGTACCCCATCTCGCGCGTGATCTTCGCAGGGCCCGGGCCCGATGGGAAACCGATCTGCAGCGACCCAAGGCTGGCCCGAAACATCCTCTGGCACATTGCCCTGAGCCAGCAAGAGGACGGTCGCGTCAAGGCGCATCACCCCTCCAACCGGTGGGACATTCACGGCTACATCGAGGACTACGCCTGCCTATGGATCCACACCCTGCGGGGGTATTACGACAACACCGGTGATTTGGGATTTGTGCGCGAGGTCTGGCCGCAAGTGATGAAGCAATTGGACTGGTTCCTCGAGCATCGGACCGAAAGAGGGTTGGTAAAAGCGCGCGAATTTGTCTTTTTCGGCAATCCGCTCGCCTATAAGGTTTGTGAAGGCACAACGCTCAACGCCTACGTCAACGGCGCGCTGCTGGACGCCTCGTACCTGGGCGCCCAGCTCGGAGACGGCGATTCAGCGGACCGGTTTGCATCTGAGGCGGCGGCCATTCGTGAACGCGTCAATTCGCACCTGTGGGACGCCCAGGCAAAGACCTATTACGGCGGGATCATGGACGGCGCGAAGACGCCACTTACCGCGTACGCGGCGATGACGGCGCTGTATTTCGGGGTGGTGTCTCCAGAGCACCGGGAAGACGTGTTGCGGTGGCTGGCAGACCACCACGACCAGGTGGTGTCCCCTTTTGAGCATTTCTTCGTGTTCGAGGCGCTGTACGGAGCCAATGATCCTGCATTGGATACCCTTGCCCTGAATATCATGCGGTCGAAATGGGTGTCCACGCTGGCACGAAAGGACCTGGACACGGTCTTTGAAGGATTCGGCGGCGGCGCGTTGTGCCACAACATGGGCGCGCCAGCGGCCTATTTCCTCAGCACGCGTGTCCTGGGGGTGCGCCGCGAGGGGACGCTCGCTCAAGGCAGAATCGTCGTGGAGCCTCGCCCGGGAGATCTCACCGAGGCCCAAGGTGTGGTCATGACGGAACTAGGTCCGGTCGCGGTGTCATGGAACCGTGGCGAGGAGGTGTTTACGCTTCGTGTTGAGCTTCCCTACGAAGCCA
>CAZFOG010000484.1:0-4227 GCA_964520685.1 uncultured Nitrospiraceae bacterium
ACCGCTTTGGCCGTCTGGCGCGTTTCGACCCCGAGATACCCCGCCACCTCGTCAATGGTGCGGCAATTGGGGGTGTGGACTTTCTCCAAAGGCAGTGGCTCTTCCGGATAGCCCTGGATAATGCCCGTTGCGACTTCCTGATTGGCCACGTACGAGCCGTCTTCACTGGTCACGATGGTGTCCTCTCCCACGGCCGTCAATAGCATGAACTCGTGGGCTACCGAGCCGCCCATCATGCCCGTATCCGACTGCACGACCGCCACCTCGGGAATGCCGGCCCGGGCGAAAATGCGCTCATAGGCCCGGTAACATTTCGCGTACCAGGCTTCGAGATCCTCCTGGGACGTGTGGAACGAATAGGCGTCTTTCATGGTGAATTCGCGCACACGGATGAGTCCCCCTCGGGAACGCGGTTCATCGCGGAATTTGGTCTGGATCTGATAGAGCATGAAAGGCAACTGGGTATGGCTGTGTACCTCGTAGCGGCAAAGATGAACCACGGCCTCCTCGTGGGTCATCCCCAGGAGCATATCGTGGCCGGTGCGATCCTTGAGTCGCAGCAGCTCAGGCCCCACCGTCGCATATCTGCCCGATTCGTCCCACAATTCACGAGGAAGCACGACGGGCATCAGGACCTCCTGGCCGCCGATCCGGTCCATTTCTTCGCGGATGATCGCCTCGATTTTGTGGCAGACCCGGAAACCTGGCGGCAAGAGCGAATAGATGCCATTGGCCACTTGTCTTGCATAGCCGCCGCGCAGCAGAAACGCGTGACTTTCGAGCGTCGCCTCCGCGGGCCGCTCCTTGTACCGAGCTCCGACCAAGTGACTCATACGCATGTTGTGATACTCTCCTGGTTCCGCATTTTGTGCCGGGACAATGCGGACTGAAGCATTTCCCCAGCGTGAAGCCGGGATCCTACCTGTCAGATACGCCCCAGTGCAAGGCATCGCGGGCGTCGGCAACGCATGGTGGCTGCGATGAGGACCACGAACGTCCGGAGTCACTGTCAGAGGCTGACATTCTGCAGGCTCGTCTCCGTGTACTGATGGAGTTCGATTCGGTTGCCGTCGGGGTCCGTGAGCCAGGCCTGCCAACTGTTATCGCCCCCCAGCTTCATTCCGGTTGCGTCCACACCCTTCTCGCGCAGCATGGTAAGTGTGTCTTGCAGATCGTCCACTTCGAGGCATAGATGCTTATACGACTGTGCGTCGTCCCGCGGAGCCGGATGCCCCTGGAACAACTCGACAAACCCCCGCTGTCCCGCGTGGAGATAGGCCCCAGTGCGTTGTCCTTCGTCATTGCGAAAGTCGAAGGCGTGGGCCAGCCCGAGTGTATCGACATAGAAAGCGATTGCCGCCTCCAAGTCCCGGACCACAAAGCAAACGTGCGCAATACCAGTGATCATGGAGCAATCCTTTTTGCGTTCATGCCAGGAACAAACCGTTCTCAGCACGGGGTTCTGGGTGCAAGTAAACCGGCAATGCGGAGCGAATATCTCCAGGACCCGCGTCACAGATCCTGGTTGCCATAGGCTTTTCGGCACTCGACCGGGAAAACCTCCCTGCGGATGCGCCGTCGCGTCTCTTCAAAATCCCACTCGGTGGAAAGCGGCCGCCATCCGTATGCATCCCCGATGATCTGCCCACCGTGAAACATGGCCTTGAAGGGGTCCTCGACTCCCAATTCGCGCGGCGGCATCCAGCTCCACATAGCGGCCTTGGCGCTTTCACCCATCATCCAGAACTGGTACGTAATGTCCTCGACCCGGTCGCCCAATTTTAATTCGAGGTCTCCCCGCTCGATGGCATCGCGCACAATTCCGCTCATCACGTCGGCAGTCTCCCGGGCAGAGATACGCAAGCGTCCCAACGAAGCAGGTGAAGCCTTCTGTGTTATAGCTTCTGCACTAATGAGCTGGAAGATCCGGGCGTCCTCGGGATAGAGGCGCGAAAAAAGCTGTGTCGCTTCGCCCACGGCAAACATACGCTCACGCGGCGTGCCGTGAAAGGCAGCCGCGCGATCAATCAAACTCCGTTGCAGGTCTACACTCCGCCCCGCAAGCGCGATAATGATCTCTTCCTTGCAACTGAAGTGCTGGTACACGGTGGCTTTTGCCACATCCAGGCGGGTAGCGATACGGGCCATGGTCAGGCCATGGTAGCCGCGGTCGAGCACCAGTCTGCGGGCAATTTCGAGGAGACGGCCTTCTCGCTCGCGGATTTCAAGCTGCTTGGGTGTTAGTGTAGCCATGTCGAGAGTTTACGGTCCATCGCCACCCGGTGTCAACGGCGCGCCTTAGACAAACATCTGCCACAGAAACGCCGGACGCCGGGTCCAGTATCGAGACCCGGCGTCCGGATTACCTCATTCGCGCGGGCGGTCATGCGACCGCCTTAGCGCTGGTTGGCATACCCCACAAGAGCGAACCCAACGCTGACCGGCATTTCCTGGCTTGGGTAACGAATGAACTCGACATGGCCATCCATAAAGAGCACATTTGCCCCGCCTGGAACATGGTTGTAGTCGCTGGGAATCACGGAAACAATATCCCACATGATGGCCAGCTCGCTTTGCGCTGTCGCACTCGCTGCGGGATTGTTGATATCGGTGATAAAGAAACGCTCGATACCTTCACGCAAGCGGTAGACCGTGTCTTCTCCGGAGCCCGAACCTCCGATAGCCGCCAACAAACCGTAGTCGACGGTATGGTCTGTGTCGTTGGCAGTGCTCATCACCTGGCCAAGATTGCTCATGTCAGCAAGGAGCATCACGCCGTTCCGTGTAGCCTGGAAGGTCAGGAGAATCTGGCCCGGTACGGGGGTATTGGGATCGAGGCCAGGGGGAGCAGGAAGGCCCAAAAGAGCGGAGACAGGACCCGCAGGCGCCCAGTTCGCCGTATCTTCGTCGCAGTCGTCAAACGCCCAGCCATAGTAATGGTACCCAAATGTCAGGTTCCACCACGGAGTGTCTGCGTCCTCGATCAGACCATCATTGTCGGGATCAACGATGAGGACAAGGCTGCCATCCGCACGGTACAAATCCTCTTCCATCAAAGCCGTTCCCGAAGGGCAGAGATACACGTTGGGGTCCGACAGGTATTCGGGATAGATCGCCGAGCAGTAGGGCGTCGCCACAAACCCGTCCTGCCCCACGCCGCGGTGCATGGCCGGCGGGTACTTCTCCCCCTTCGATTCATTGGCGTACATCTTGTACACCAGCCCCCACTGCTTTAAATTGTTTGCGCAGCTTGCGCGGCGAGCGGCTTCCCGCGCACGAGCCAGCGCCGGCAAGAGAATTGCTGCCAGAATGCCGATGATGGCAATGACCACCAACAGTTCTATCAGTGTGAATCCTCGCTCTTTCATGGTTTTTCGCTCCTTATTTGATTACGCCTTATTATCCCGTTTCCCAATGTGCCGAAAAAACCGCCGACAAAACCCACGTATGCCTGTTCATCGCCCTCCCTGTGGTGAACGCCTTTCTAGCTGGCATTCAGTTCCTCCCGTATTCACTGCATGTCCTCATCGCGCTGCCGTCGCGCTCTGCTCCGAGACCATCCGAACCACACCTGCATCTTACGACTTTAAGTCGTTTTAGTCAAGATTTTCGCGGTTTTATGGAAAACATTGTATAACTAATGTGTTTGCAATGACTTATCAACCCCATAAAAAACGGTGAATAGCCTGTTCCGCATCCTTTTTCAACGCATAGTCAAGACGCAGACGTGAGCGTGTTCAATCCAGCGAGGCGCGCGCGGCAGAAAAAACGCGCGCGCCCCGAAGGACGCGCGCGCGGATCTCATTATGGAAGCACCCTGTAGGGTATTACCATTCGAGGGTACCCGACAGCAGGTCCATCATCTGCACGTAGGCCTTGCAGACAGGCCACTCACCAGGATAGCGGACGAACGACACGTGGCCGTCCATGTACAGGACGTTACCACCGCCGGGAATGTGGTTAAAGTAACTCTCGTCGCCCGTCGATGCGGTCCACACGGAGTCCCACATCACCGGGATTTCGCTTTGCGCCATGGCGCTGCCCGCGGGGTTGTTGATGTCGGTAATGAAGAACCGCTCGATACCTTCCCGAAGACGGTAACAGGTTTGCTCGCCCGCCTCACCGGTGTAACTGATATCGCCTTCGAACGATTTCTCGGGGGTCCCGTTGTCGAAGTTGTATACGGCGGAATTCTGGATCTGGGCTGAGGTGGCGGGAAGCCCCATA
>CAZFOG010000485.1:0-4211 GCA_964520685.1 uncultured Nitrospiraceae bacterium
GTGGCGCACCAGGACGCCACGTTGAATTCGAAGTCGAGGATGAAGTTCTCGAAGCATGATTTTGTAAGCAGTTCGCCGGGGACTCCGTCGGCCTTTCGCAGGCTCAAAACGCTTTCCTCGAGGCCGAAAGAGGCTTCGGAGCCTTCGGCCTGAATCCAGCGTTCGATGGAATCGAGCAGGTTCACGGGCTCCTCGGTTGCCGCTCCAAAGCCGGCCGTTGCGAAGGCCAGGCAGACTATCCCAGACATCAACATAGAAAACGACCTCCTCTCGCGGCCACGGGTTCTATTCCCGTATCCGTTCGCATATGTTACCTGTCAAAGACGCTCCATTCCAAGCACTTAGAATGGGTGAGACGGTGGGCAGAAAGCTCCTGCTGCGACTTATTGCTGCATTGCGTGTTTTGTGCATGTAGTGGGTGAGAGGAGCCGTGCACGAGGCATCGTAAGTGCTTGCGGCGAAGGCCTATTGCGATGCATTCGGAACTCTTATTAACCTTGATAAGCGCGCCTTATGTCACAGGTGAAAATTTGACAGGGTTGGAAACGGTTTAGTACGATCTCACGAATATCCGCGCGGGCGGGAAGTAGCGCGACTGACCTGCCTCAGGCCCGTGTGCGGTTTTTCCGGGCAGCCTGGCCGTAGTATGTATCGTAATCGAAGTCTCCGCGCCAGGGACCAATTGCACAGAATAAAGCAAGGAAGAGCTGTATATGCACTCGATTTCGCAAGACGGCCTATACGATCCATTTTACGAGCACGATGCCTGTGGCATCGGGTTCGTCGTGAATTTGAGAGGCATCTCCTCGCACACAATTGTGCGCCAGGGGATTCAAGTTCTGGAGAACCTGGTGCACCGCGGTGCGTGCGGGTGCGATCCCGAAACCGGGGACGGTGCGGGGATGCTGGTGCGCCTTCCGCACCGGTTTTTCGAGGAGGAATCCGCGCGCCTGAAATTTGAGCTTCCGGAAGCCGGCAATTACGGCGTTGGGATGGTGTTTCTTCCGAAGGGGGAGGGGGACCTCGCGACGTGCAGGGCGATCGTGGAGCACGCGATCGCCGATGAGGGGCACACGTTTCTGGCCTGGCGCGAGGTGCCGTGCGATTCGTCTGCGATAGGCCCGCTGGCGCGATCGAACGAGCCCCGGATCGAGCAGGTATTTCTAAAGCGCGGTGCAGGTATTGCCGATGCGGACGCTTTCGAGCGGAGACTTTATGTGCTGCGGAGGGTGATCGAGAATCGGGTGCGCGCGGCCGTGCTGGAGAGCGGGGGCCAGTTCTATATTCCGAGCCTTTCGGCGCGCACCATTGTGTACAAGGGATTGATGCTGGCCGACCAGATGGACCGGTATTACCCCGATCTTTCGGAGGCAGCGTTCGAGAGTTATCTTGCGCTGGTGCACCAGCGGTACAGCACGAATACGCTGCCGACGTGGCCCCTGGCGCACCCGTTCCGGTATCTCTGCCATAACGGCGAAATTAACACGTTACGCGGCAACATCAACATGATGCGTTCGCGGGAGCATCATCTTGAGAGTCCGTTGTTTGGGGATGATATCGCGAAGCTGCCGCCGATCCATACTCAGGGCGCGAGCGACTCGGCGATACTGGACAATTCGTTTGAACTGCTTGTGCAGGGGGGGCGGACGGCGCCTCACGCGATGATGATGCTGATTCCCGAACCGTGGAGCGGTCATGAATCGATGCCCGAATACAAGCGGGCGTTTTACGAGTACCACGCGTGCATGCAAGAGCCGTGGGACGGCCCAGCGTCGATCGCGTTTACGGATGGCACCCGCATAGGCGCGGTATTGGACCGGAATGGGCTGCGTCCGTCGCGGTACTGGGTAACGAATGACGATTTTGTGGTTCTTGCCTCAGAAGTGGGCGTTCTGGACGTACCGGAATCGCATATTGTGAAGAAGGGTCGTCTTGAACCCGGGCGCATGTTTTACATCGACACGGCCGAGCACCGGATAATCGAGGACGAAGAGCTCAAGGAGACCATCTGCAAGGCCCATCCGTACGGGAAATGGCTGGAGGCGCACCGGGTAGTGCTTCCGAAGAAGCCTGCTGTGGAATGCGAAATGGCGCAGGAATCCGCGGCGCTGCTTGAGCGTCAGCAGGTATTCGGATACACCCAGGAAGACATCGATGTACTGCTGAAGCCCATGGCGCAGAACGGCCAGGAGCCGGTAGGCTCGATGGGCAACGACGTTCCGCTGGCGGTGTTGTCGAGTCGGCCGCAGTTGTTGTTCAACTATTTCAAGCAACTGTTCGCGCAGGTGACCAACCCGCCCATCGACGCGATCCGGGAAGAGATCGTGATGTCGCTTGAAACGGACATTGGCCGCGAACGCAACCTGCTGGGAACGACGCCCGAGCACTGCCGCCGGTTGCATTTGCTGTCTCCCATCCTGACCAATGAGCAGTTGGCCCATATCAAACAGCTTGATCAGACGGACCTGAAGGCGGTGACCATTTCGACGCTGTTCCCTTCCGCCGGAGGTCCGGCGGCGCTCGAGAAGGCGCTTGACCGGATTTGTGCCGAGGCGAGCGCCGCGGTGGCGGGTGGCGCGACGCTGCTTGTGTTGTCGGATCGGGGGGTGAACCGGGAGCAGGCCCCCATTCCGAGCCTGATGGCGGTAGGCGCGGTGCATCAGCATCTTGTGCGTGAAATGACGCGGACCGAGTGCGGTCTTATCGTCGAGACGGGCGAGGCGCGGGAAGTCATGCATTTCTGCCTGCTCACGGGGTACGGCGCGGGGGCGGTGAACCCGTATCTGGCCTTCGAGACGCTTGACGCGCTGGTTGCGGCAGGCAAACTCGAGGAAGAGGCGCCGGGAGACGCTCGGAAGAACTTCGTCAAAGCGATCGAGAAGGGCATGCTGAAGACGATGTCGAAGATCGGGATTTCGACACAGCACAGCTACCGTAGCGCGCAGATATTCGAAGCCGTCGGGCTGAATTCCGCTTTGGTGGAGCGTTGTTTCGCGGGCACAGCGTCCCGGATCGAGGGGATTGGCATTGAAGATGCGGGCCGGGAGACCCTCATGCGGCATGCGGTCGCGTACCCTGCAACCCGGGCTCGTCTGAAGAGCCTGGATCCGGGTGGCGCGTACAAATGGCGGCGCCGGGGTGAGTATCATCAAATCAATCCGGATACGATCTCGCGAATTCAGCATGCCACGCGCAGCAACGACCGGGAGAAGTACAGGGAGTTTGCGGCGCTTGTGAACGATCGCACCCGCAACCTTTCGGCATTACGCGGACTACTGAAATTCAGGAAGGGGAAACCCATTCCCCTGGATGAGGTGGAGCCCGCCAAAGAGATTGTGAAGCGTTTTTGCACGGGGGCGATGTCATTTGGGTCGATAAGCCGTGAGGCCCACGAAACCCTGGCGATAGCCATGAACCGTATCGGGGGTCGCAGCAATACCGGTGAGGGCGGGGAAGATCCCGCGCGGTTTGAGCGCGACGCGAATGGCGACTGGCGGCGCAGCGCGATCAAGCAGGTCGCCAGCGGGCGATTTGGCGTGACCAACGAGTACCTGGTCAACGCGGACGAGCTCCAGATCAAGATGGCTCAGGGCGCCAAGCCGGGAGAAGGCGGCCAGTTGCCCGGTCACAAAGTGTTCGAGGAGATTGCACGCATCCGGTATTCGACGCCGGGTGTCGAGCTGATTTCGCCGCCCCCGCATCACGACATCTATTCGATCGAAGACCTGGCGCAGTTGATTCATGATCTGAAGAACGCCAATGTTCAGGCCAAGGTTTCGGTGAAACTGGTATCCGAAGTGGGCGTGGGGACGGTTGCTGCGGGTGTATCGAAAGGCAAGTCGGACCTGGTGTTGATCAGCGGCGACGTGGGCGGCACGGGCGCGTCGCCGTTAAGCTCGATCAAACATGCGGGGCTTCCGTGGGAACTTGGATTGGCGGAGACCCAGCAGGTGCTTGTCGAGAACAACCTGCGCAGCCGCATACGGGTGCAGACGGACGGGCAGATGAAGACGGGCCGGGACGTGGCGATTGCGTTTCTATTGGGCGCGGATGAGGTGGGGTTCGCGACGGTTCCGCTCATAACCCTGGGCTGCATCATGATGCGGAAATGCCACCTCAACACGTGCCCGGTGGGGGTGGCCACGCAGGATCCCGAGCTTCGCAAGAAGTTTACGGGCAAGCCGGAGTACGTGATCAATTTCTTTTTCTTC
>CAZFOG010000486.1:0-4196 GCA_964520685.1 uncultured Nitrospiraceae bacterium
GTCGGCCAACACGTTGAACACGTGGTACATCCCCGTAATGGGATTCGTGAGCCCCAGAGAATTGCGGGTCACCCCGCTCTCGATGAGGATGTAGCTGCCGTCAACGAGCGCCCAGATACCGAACGCCATTTCATTCAGATGCGCCGGATCCGCTGCTATTAAGTCCCCGTCACGGATTCCGTCCTCAAGAATGCCCTTCAGGATCTCCACTATGGCCCGTTCAGCCCGAATCAGGGCCGACAAGCGGCCGGGAGACGCCTTTTCCCGAATCGGCCCTGTCGCCACACGCACAATGCGCGCATCGTCCGGATTCAACCGGGCAAAAAGCGCCACGGCCTCGCCCAGAGCCGCCACCCGCTCGCGTGATTTCCCTGGATAATCCGCCCCACGGCGCATCAGGGCCAGACGCCGCTCCAGACTCTCGGCCGCCAAGGTCAAAACCAGGTCTTCTTTGCACCCGAAGCGCTGGTACATCGTGCCTTTGGGACAATCGCTCGCCTTGGCCACGCTCTCCATTGTCAGCCCGAAATACCCACGATCCAGCAGGATACGCCGGGCTTCGCCAAGAATGAGCGTCTCCCGGGCCCGAATCTCGCGCTGTCTCGGTGAAAGCTGGGTCATAACCTCGATGCTCGTGTTCCGCCTGGGCCGATTTCGTGATGACGCGACGCCACTATCACGTCGACGCCCCGTCGACCGGACGTACAGACTACCCTAAAAATGACCTCGTGTCAACGAATCGTTTCCCCTTCTGTTTCCGGACCTCCCCGCCTGCCTCGGATTCGGGTCAACCCGCTCTCTGGATTCCGCCACGATGGCGTGACACAATACGGCCCTTAATATAATACACGAGGGGAGTGCCCATGGCCATCAAAGACAAGGTTCGTGTAGGGGTTATTGGTGCGGGAGGCATGGCGCACAGCGTGCATTTGCCGTCTCTGGCCCGTATCCCGGAAGCGGAGGTGGCGGCGATCTGCGACCTGGTGCCCGAGCGCGCCGAGAAAGCCGCTGCGAAACACGGCATACCGCGCGTTTACCCGATTCACCTCGAGATGCTCGAACGCGAAGACCTCGACGCGGTCCTGTGCCTGTGCGAACCGGACCGGCAGTTCCGCCCGGCATACGACGCACTCGTGGCCGGCAAACACGTCCTGCTCGAGAAGCCGCCCGGCGTGACCCTTTTCCAGGCCCGGACGCTCGCCCGTGTGGCCCGCGAGCACAGCCGCATTCTCCAGGTCGCCTTTAACCGCCGCTTCATCCCGCTGGTGCAGGAGGTCCTGGCGCGTATGGGCGCGCTTACCCCGATCAACCAGGTTGTGGGACATTTCATGAAACACGGCACCGCGGCCTTTTGCTCGGGCAGCATCAGCGCGTTCGAATCCGATACGATCCATGCGCTGGACTGGGTGCGCTGGGTGGCCGGAGGGAATCCGGTTGACGGCGCCATGGTCGAATCGCAATTCGATGACGTTGTGCCCAACGCCTGGAACGCCATCGTGCAATTCGACAACGGGGTTGTGGGCGTCATCAAAGCCAATTACATGACAGGCGGCCGCACGCACAACTTCGAAGTGCATGGTCCACAGGCCAGCGCTTTTATCGACTTGGGATTCGGCGCGGCCACGTGCAGCGCGCGCATTCTCGTCCACGGCAGCGGGGGCGCGTATTCACTGGCTTCCGCGGGAGCCGGCGAAAACCAACTCATCGAATTGGACGGCATGCAAATCGCCGGCAGCGATGAATTCTACGCCTACTACGGCTTCCTGCAGGAAAACCAGGAATTCATTGCGGCCGTGCGTGAGGGACGCCCCGTTTCGTGCGATATTGAAGAAGGCGTGAAAGCGCTCGCGTTCGCCGAATTCCTCACCGCCCGCCGGCTGGCATAGGTAGAAAGGGCTCTTTCAGATGCTCGTGATCTCGCTCGTGCTCGCGGCACTCGCCGCCGTACCGGAAAGCGATCCCCTGGAGTACGCCTTCATTGCTCAAGCCAGGATCGCCGACGAATCCGACGGCAGCGCCAACCGCTGGCCCAACATGGCCGCCCTCGAGGACGGACGCATTATGGTTGTGTGGTCGCACCAGCCGCCGGGCGATGCTGAAGATGCCATTGTCGCGTCGTTTTCCCGCGATTGCGGATGTACGTGGACGCCCCCGAAGACCATCCTCGCTACAGCCGGCTTCGTCGACGCCGATCCCAGCATCGTGGTCTCGGGAACCCGCGTGTTTGTCTCGTGCACCGCCGTGAAGGATGACGGCATCAACACCTCGACCCAATGGTTCATTCGCAGCGAGGACAACGGCGAGACGTGGTCTGAACCCTACGTTGTCTCGTTCAACCACCGCTACACCTGCGGCAAGACCCACCGGGGTCTCCGTCTGGCCTCGGGCACGCTCGTGCTGGGATACGCCTGGGAGATTAATCTCGAGAACGGCGGCACCCTGGCCTCAGAAGGGCAGATGGACCTCCGCGCCGGCGTCATGCGTTCGACCGATAACGGCGATACGTGGAGCAATGGCGGCGACACCCACGCCACCTTTGACAAGGTCAGCGACCATGCCGTGTTCGGAACCGACGAACCGGCCATCGTGGAACTCGAGGACGGCTCGCTCTACATGCTCATGCGCACCGGCGACGCGTACCTCTACGAGGCACGCAGCGGCGACGAAGGCATGACCTGGCGCGATGTGAAGCCCAGTCCGCTCGTTGGTTCGAATGCCCCCGCGGCGCTCGCCCCGTTCACCTTCGGCGGCCTCAAGGGCATCTTCGCGGTATGGAACAACTCGACCCGCCGCGTACCGCTCTCCGCAGCGGCTTCAATCGACGGCGGGAAGACGTGGACGCCCCCGAAGGACATCGGCTACCCCTATACCCGCGGACAGGCCTCCTATCCCTCGTGTGTGCAAGCCCCGGACGGCGCGCTGCTGGCCGTCTGGCAGCAGGACCTCGAGCGCGGCCGTGCCGTGCGGATGGCCCGCTTCAGCGTGCCTTGGCTGCTCGCGGAGCCTTCGGATGCTCCGCCCCCGGAACTCGGCGGCATCCGGCTCCCCGAAACGCCCATGGAATGGGTCTCCTACAACCCGATTATCACCCCCGACCGTGCGGGGCCGCCGTGGCGTGTCCATCGTGAGGGGGGCGCGCTTGTAGACGGCGCCCTTCGGTTGATTTCCCCGAACGGCTACTACATCGATGATCAACCCCAGTTTTTCGACGGTTCCCGCAATACTGTGGTTGAGGCCCGCATGCGGGTGCTTGAACGCGACCGCGAGCTTCCCGGCAATCACTCGGCTGCGGAGCTCTGGATAGGCGGTCCGCAACCCGATACGAGCTGCATCCTTTACATTCGCGAGGATGCCGTATCGTTCAGCGCGTACTACCAGCCGGCCTTCCCTGTCGACGCGATGGCCCCGCACACCTACCGCATCTGGCGCGACGTCCCCAACAAGAAGGCGTATCTCTTTGTCGATGACGCCGAAACGCCGGTTCTCGCGGGCGGCCTCGAAACCCCCTACGGCTACAACATCAACCGCATTCTTTTCGGCGATTCGGGCGGCGCGCCCGACGTGTCGGGCGTCACCGAGTGGGCCTCTGTGCGCTGGGGATACATCGACGTGACTCTGAGCCCTCCCAGTCAGGAAGCTACTCGCACGCTGACCATCGTCGCGTTCGGTGATTCGACAACCGCCCCGCGCGGCCCCTTGACCGTCTATGCGCACCTGGTTGAGGAGGAGCTGAGCAATCGAGGCATGTCCGCACGCGTGATCAACGCCGGGGTGGGGGGCAATACCACGGTCCTCGCGCGTCAGCGGTTCCATAGCGACGTGCTTGCCCACAAGCCCAAGCTCGTCATCCTCTCCTTCGGCATCAACGACGCCGCCGTTGACGTCTCGAAAGACGCCACGGCCCCGCGGGTTTCCCTCGGCGAATACGAGAGCAATCTTCGCTACTTTATCACGGAATTGCGCGCAATAGGCGCCAACACAATCTTCTTCACGCCCAATCCGCTCGCGTGGACACCACTGTTAAAAGACCTGTACGGCAAACCGCCCTACGATCCAAACACCAACGCCGGGTTTAACGTTGTTCTCGAGGATTATGCGGCCGCCATGCGCCGGGTAGCGGCAGACGAGAACGTGCCACTCGTTGATATCCGCGCGGAACTTGCCGCCCTCGCGGAACGCACAGGCATCGAGCGCCT
>CAZFOG010000487.1:0-4184 GCA_964520685.1 uncultured Nitrospiraceae bacterium
AGACTGACGGCGGGAAAACGGTCTGCGAGACGTCCTGGATCGAGCCTGGGACGGGCTTCGCGGCTACGTTGGCTGTTACGCGGTTCTCTGAACCCGAGGCCATCGAATTACAATGGCGTTTTTCAAACAGCGGCTCGACGCCGAGCGGTCTGATTACGGACCTCATGAGCCTGTCGATCCGGGCGTCAGGCAACGAAAACGTGTCGACCTTGGTATCCAGCAGCGGCGGTACAACAGGGAATCTGCAGACGGAGCCGGGCTTCGAGATCCTCCGCACGCCCCTTGGCGAACGCGTTCTCACTGTAACGGACGGACGCTCGAGTAATGGCGACCTGCCCTTCTTCATGCTGACAAACCTCCAGGACAGGTGGGGCGTGGCATGCGGGCTGGGATGGTCGGGGGCATGGCGTGGAGTGGCGCTGTTCGACAAAACAGACAAGACGGCCGTGCTCGATGCAGGGATGACGCCTGTTCATTTCCGACTTCCGGCAGGTTCGAGTATTTCGCTTCCGACGGCGCTCCTGATTCCCTTCCGTGGAGAAGAAACTGAGGGATCCAATCGCATGCGGCGTGTTTTGCGCGGGCATTACCAGGGAAAACTCAACGGAGAACCCGTCGCGCCTCCGGTCTCGTTCAGTTCATGGTTTGTCTTTGATAACAGGGTCAATGCGACCATGCTGAAAGAACTGGCGGATGAGGCGGCCCTACTCGGTATCGAGTACTTTTGCCTGGATGCGGGGTGGTTCGATGGCGACTTTCCCGAAGGCGTGGGAAACTGGACCGTGAACCCCGACAAATTCCCCGAAGGTTTGCGAGATGTTTCGGACCATGTGCATGAATTGGGCATGAGATTCGGCCTGTGGTTTGAACCGGAACGGGTAACGGCAGGCACTCGCTGGGCGCTCGAATACCCTCATCTGCTTTCCGGCGATGTCTCGCCCGGGGAAGCCGCCAAAGCGTCAGCCGGCAAGTACTACCTCCTCGACATGGCCAAACCTCAGGCTCAGGAACTGGTCCTGAACATGATGGACACGATAATCCGCGAGGTCGGGGTGGACTGGATACGTTACGATTTCAATATCTCGCCAGGGCCGGTATGGAATGCCATTGAAGGCCCCGAGGAACAGGGGCTTCGTCAGGCTCTTTATATCAATGGTCTATACGCTATGCTCGGCGAATTGATGCACAGGCAGCCGAATCTTCTCATCGAGCAATGCGCTAGCGGAGGACGCCGCATTGACCTCGAAACGATCCGTCGCGGTCATACGTTCTGGAAGAGCGACAATACCCGCGACCAGGCGCTCATGCGTTTCCACCAGACTGGCGGCAACTGCTTTCTACTGGGCGGCTATCTCAATACCAACTATTGCGACTTCAAATCCCGCGGTGAGTTGCCGGGGCTTTTCGGCGGGCTATTGGGATTCGGGATGGACTTTCGCGCCCTCGATGCTGAGTCCAAAGAAACAATTCGCAAGACAGTAGCGGTATACAAAGACCTGCGAGAGTTCCTCAACCTCGATTACTACCCTATCTTCCCGCAGTCCCGTGCGGAAACGGATTGGGTAGGATGGCAGTTTCTCGACCCCGGGACCCAGACGGGGTATTTCGTGGCCTTTCGCCCGGAGCCCTCGCGTTACGGTACCGCCCAAGTCCGTTTGCAAGGTCTCGAAACCGGCGCCATGTACCGGTTAAAAGAGGTCATGAGCGGCGAAGCAGTGAGCGTCACCGGGGCGGAATTGGCGAAAACGTTCGAAGTAGTGCTGGCGCCGGGCACGGCACAGGTCTGGGAATTCTCGGCGCAATAACCAACCGGCTTGAATCCGACGACCGCTCTGCATATAAACTGGAGTCAAGAGAGACGGTGTACAACCGGGGAGACTTTACCATGAAAGACCTGAAGCTGGGGTTTATTGGCGCGGGGTTCATTGCGAACTTTCAGGCGGCGGCGCTTCGCAGCGTCCGCGGGACCCAACTCGCCGGCGTACACGCCCTGAAGGGCGCCGAGGAGCTGTGCGCTTTGGCAAAGAGGACCGGCATCGGCGAGTGCAAGGCGTATGCGAGTGTCGGCGAGTTGTGCAAGAACGTCGACGCCGTCGCGCTTTTCGCTCCGAATTACGTGCGCATCGAGTTGATGGAACAAGTGGCCGAGGCCGTCAAAGCGGGCGCGGAGCTGAAGGGGATCATCTGCGAGAAACCCCTCGGTAGGACGGTTGCTGAAGCCGAGCGCCTGGTGGAACTGGTCAACGAGACCGGGCTCCCAAACGCCTATTTCGAGAACCAGTTGCACATGAAAGCCATCCAGAAAGCGTTAAAGCAACTCGAGCCACAGCGCAAATCCATGGGTGAGTTGACCTTGGCCCGTTGCGCGGAAGAGCACAGCGGTCCTCACGAGGGCTGGTTCTGGGATCCAACCCGCCAGGGCGGCGGGGTCTTGTCCGACATGGGTTGCCACAGCATCGCCGTAGCCTGGTATATCCTCACCCCTGCGGGAAAGCCGCTTACCTTCATGGAGCCGGTGTCGGTGACCACCGATGTGGCTCTGCTGAAGTGGGGCCGGGACAAGTATCGCAAGCAGTTGCTTGACCGCATGGGCGTCGACTATGCCCAGACTCCCGCGGAGGACTTTGCCACGGGCACGATTACGTTCCGCAATCCCGAGACCGGCCAGTTGGCCAGAGGCCAGTTCACCAACTCGTGGATGTACGACAAGCAAGGTCTCCGGTTGCTCATGGACGGTCTCGGACCGGGCTACACCTTCGAGGTGAACTCGTTACGCTCTCCTCTCGAAGTCTTCATAGGCGACGAGGCGGCGGAGGCTGTTCTAGACGCCGAGAGCGCCCTCGAGAAGGCCACGGCTTCGCGCGGACTGCTTACGGTACAGCCGAATGAGGCCGACCTCTACGGCTACGTCGACGAATTGGAGGACGCGGTTGCGGCGTTCCGCGATGGGCGGGCCCCATTCGCCACCTGGGAATACGGTCTGGAGATCACAAAGCTGTGCCAGGCAGCGTATATGGCGGCCGAGCGCAGGGAAACCCTGGATCTTACCGATGCGAATATGCAGAAGAAACTCGAGGGCTACACGTCTTTGATTGCCCAGGGCAAAGGCGGCGAGGTGTTGTTGTAGGCATCCCCTGGGTGGACTCGACTCACACGGACTCACACGGACGGGGATGCGCTGGGAGCGGAGGAGAATGCCCCGCGGGGCGCCGGTCCCATACCGGAGGGGGGAGTCCCGTTTTTTGGAGTTATTGAAGCAGGCGTAGGGGGAACGTTGCCGGAGTGAGTAGGGAATGCGGGCATGTCCGCCTGCTGTGATCTATGGACGGGTTGGAAAACCCGTCCTCCGTTGCCGGAAAGAATCCCGAGCAGGGATGCTCATGCCACATCAAAGCCCGCGTCCTTACGGCCTACTTTATCTCACGGTACTCGAGCAGCAGCGACCCCGGCGCTTCATCGATATGCGCATCGCAGGCGGCGAGCGCGGTGCCGGACATGCGCACAGGAGTCTCCTGCTCGAATCCTCGCGACAGGGCCACCTCGTATTCCGCGTCGTTCCGAATCCCCCGCAATGTGCATGCGAACCCTGTATACGGCGACTCGGGCCGCCGGAACGCCATTACCATCCCCTCCCCCGTTTCGGGGAGGTGGTACTGCATCACCAGCCAGGCGGAGGGATCGGTCGAGACGTCAGACAACGCGTAGAAATCGCCGAGATAATACTTGCGAATGCGCCTCCCTTCGGCAATGGCTGCGGCAAGTTGCTCGCGCGGGTAGTCCTCCGCGCGGATATCCTCGCAAAACGCGATGCCGCCATTGAACCCGCTGCGGAACAGATAGGGTGTTACCCCCATCTGTCCGCTCACATGAAGCGGAAGGTAGCGATTCAGACCGGCGGTAATGACTTGGTTGCGCATGGCCGATTCCGCGTAATTCTTCTCCATCAGCGGCGTGATGGTGCCGTCGGTACGCCAGAGGGGAATTGACCGCGCGCACAACTCGAGATCGATGCGTTGTCCGCCTGAGGCGCAGTTGTCGATGAACAGGCCGGGATGGGCGGCCAGGATATCGTCCCACATGCGATAGAGCCCCTCGACGTACCGCACCTCGGCGATACCGGCGCGGTCGGGGTCCTCTTGGTCGAGGATGTCCCACATCACGCCATAATCCACCGCATTGTCGAT
>CAZFOG010000488.1:0-4177 GCA_964520685.1 uncultured Nitrospiraceae bacterium
GGTTTTGCCGCCGGGCAATCCGGCGCGCGAGGTAGAAGTGTGCCGGTCCGAATCGGGTAACCCGGTGCACGGGCTGCAGTTGAGGAGAACCCGTGATAGAGCGGACGTTTGTGATGATCAAGCCCGACGCGGTCGGGCGCCGTCTCATCGGCGAAGTCATCGGGCGGTACGAGGCAAAGGGCCTGAAACTGGTAGGGCTCAAGATGCAGATCGTCCCGAAGGCGCTGGCCGAGAGGCATTACGCGGAGCATCGCGGCAAGCCGTTCTACCCCGGGTTGTTGGATTTCATCACCTCGGGGCCCACCGTGCAGATGGTGTGGGAAGGCGAAGACGCCATTGCGGTCGTGCGCAAGCTGAATGGGGCCACGAACTCGCGCGAGGCGGATATTGGTACGATTCGAGGTGATTTCGGCCTGACGGTGCAAAAGAATATCGTGCATGCCTCGGATGCGGCCCAAACGGCCGAACGGGAAATTGCGCTGTATTTCGAACTGTCGGAATTATGGGACTATTCGCAGCCCGATGAAGACTGGCTGCAGGAGTAGACAGCGGCCGGGGCCGCACACGCTAACTGAACGGGACCGGGTACGAAAGGAGGCCATTGCATGGCTGGTGGACGAAAGGTTCGTCGCGCGAAGATCGCCAAACATAAACGCAAGAAGAAGCGTCGCGCGAGCCGCCACAAGAACAAGTAGCACGCGAATGGCGTTTTCCGGTTTGGGTGTTTCGCAGGCGCACTACGGCCCCGGTTCCCGGGGCCGTGCGTTTGCGCTGGCACTCGAGGCTGCGCCTGCCGGGAGGCGCAGGAGGTGAGCATTCATGGCGGATGAAGAGAAGAAGATCTTCATAGACGAGGATTGGAAAGCCCAGGTCGCGCGCGAAAAGGAAGAGGCGCGCGCCAAGGCCGAGGTGCAAGCCGACGAAGCGCCCAAAGCCGCGGAGGGCGAAGCGGCCGGCGCCCAGGCGGCCGATGCCCAAGCCGGCGGCGATGAGCCCATCGAGGCCGGTTTCACCGCACTGGTCACCAGTCTCGCAACTCAGGGCCTGCTCGCCCTTGGCGTTATCGCTCCGCAGGACGCGAAGGAAGTGTACGTGGACATCGCGTCGGCGCGGTTTATCATTGATACGCTCATGATGTTGCGTGAGAAAACCCAGGGCAACCTGACACCCGAGGAATCCGGGCATCTCAGCAGCGCACTGGTGGATTTGCAGCGGTTTTACGTGGCGCGTGCCCAACAGGTTCAGGAACAGGCCATGAAGCAGGCCGGCGTTGACCTGAGCAGCCTCCGGAACCCGAAAGCGTAGACCGGCGCCCGCACAATTCTGAATCTAGAGGAGGCCAATCATGCCTGCCTGTGTCGTCGTTGGCATGCAGTGGGGAGACGAAGGGAAAGGCAAGATCGTCGATTACCTCACCAAACATGCCGAGATCGTCGTCCGTCACCAGGGCGGAAACAATGCCGGCCACACCGTGGTAGTCGAGGGCAAAAAGACCGTTCTCCACCTTATCCCGAGCGGAATCCTCCACGAGGGCATTTCGTGCATCATCGGTAACGGCACGGTCCTTGATCCGGCCGTGCTTATTCAGGAACTGGACGGCGTCGAGGCGGCGGGCTGCAAGACGTTGGGGCGGCTGTTTTTCAGCGATTGCGCCCACGTAATCATGCCCTATCACAAGCTGCTCGACAAAGCCCAGGAACGGTTCCGCGGAAAGAACCGCATCGGCACGACGGGGCGCGGTATCGGCCCTTGTTATGCCGACAAGGCGGACCGAATCGGCATCCGTCTGGGCGACCTGGTGGACGAAGCGGTGTTCAGGGAGAAACTCGAGGCCGTGCTCGAGTACAAGAACGGCGTGCTCGAGAAGGTTCTGGGCGAATCGCCGTTGCGCTTCAAGGACGTGTTCGAGGAGTACTGCGGGTATGCCGGGCGCCTGCGCCCCTATGTTTCAGACGCCGTGCGCATGGTGCATGACGCCGTGGCGGCCGGCAAACGGATCATCTTCGAGGGCGCCCAGGGCGCCATGCTCGACCTCGACCACGGCACCTATCCCTTTGTGACCAGTTCGACAACCGTGTCCGGCGGCGTATGTGCGGGCGCAGGCGTGGGACCGACGAATATCAACGGCGTGATCGGCATTGTGAAGGCCTACACGACCCGCGTCGGGGAAGGGCCGTTCCCGACCGAGTTGACCGACGCGCTGGGCGAACAATTGCGCCAGCAGGGCAACGAATTCGGGGCCACGACAGGCCGCCCGCGGCGGTGCGGCTGGTTTGATGCGGTGCAGTTGCGGCGGGCATCGCGGCTCAACGGCATGACGGCCATCGTCATGACGAAGCCGGACGTGTTGAGCAACTTCGACCCCATCAAGATCTGCACGGCCTACAAGGTGCAAGGCAAAGTCACCGGGGATGTTCCAACGCGCATCGAAGCGTTTGAAGGCCTCGATCCGCTCTATGAAGAAATGCCGGGGTGGAACCAGGATATCTCGGGGTGCCGGACGTGGGAAGACCTTCCTGAGAAAGCGCAGCGGTACTTCTTGCGGATCGAGGAGCTGCTGGGCGTGCCGGTGTGCACCATCAGCGTCGGTCCCGGCCGCGAACAAACCATCGAGCGCGTGGATCCGTTCACCATCGATGCGCACGGGGTCGTGCGCGGTTTGACGGAAAACCCGGCATGAACCAAAAAGCGCGTTGCTGCGCATCCTCGACATGACGACACGGCGTTCACGAGAGTCCTTACGGGGTGCCCGGCCCACTGGCCGGGCGCTTGTGTTTTTAGCTGTTGCGGCAGTGTGCGGCTGCTTCGCAGGACCCGACCCCCTTCCCCCCAAAGCGGCGCTGGAAAACGCGCACGCGCGGATCACGCGCCTGCTTGAGGAGGAACGTGCCCAATACCCCGACGCCATCGCCATCCAGCCGCCCGAGAAGACCGGCGCGCCGGGCACGATCACACTATGGTATCCGTCGCACCCGATCATCGCGCCGGGACTGGGCCGGCCCGAAGTGCGGGCCGCGCTTGAACAGGCCCATCCGGACCTTCAGCTCAGCGCCCAGTTTATTGGCGAATGGCACGTCGCCATCCAGAAGCTGACGGTAGCCCTGGCCGCGGGCGATGTGCCGGATATCGCGGTGGTCGAGCGCTCGTGGGCCGCGCGCCTTGCCCAGGCCGGCCGCCTCATGCCGTTGGACGGGTTTTTGACCGCGAAGGTCATGGAGGACATTCACCCGGGTGCGCGCGCTGCATACACCATGCAGGGAAGGGTCTGGGCCCTTCCGGCCGACGGATTCTGCAGCGTGCTTTTCTTCAACCGGTCGCGTGTGGATGCCGCGCCGCAGACTTGGGACGATTTACGCAATATGACGCGCGACGCGCAGGCCGGTCCCCTCATCGGACACCTCCCGTATATCGAGGCGCTATGGTCCGCGGGTGGCGAGGTCTGCGAATTAAACCAGAGTGGCCTGACCGCTCCGCCGGCATTACGAACGCTCGATTTTCTGCTCGAACTGCGCGATACCGGACGTACAGACGCGCGGATGCTCGAGAATTCCGCCTGGGCATTTGCGGCATTCCTGAACGGGCAGACGGCCATGACTGCAGGGTCTTCGGAATGGCTTCCGCGCACCCGCGATGCGAAGTTTCCGGTAGGACTGGCGCCGCTGCCCGGAGAACACGGGCCGGTTTCGCGCCTGGGCGATATGGCCATCGTCGTGTTTGCAGAACACGCACCGCCGAAGCGCGAGGGCATCGTAGCGGTACTCGATTTTCTCACCGGCCCAACGGTGCAGGGAGCGGAAGCGGCGGCCCGGGGCTCCATGCCCGTGCGCCAGTCGGTCCTCGATACGGTGGAGGTACCGGAAGGATTGCGCGAGGCATCCACGGCAGCCAAGGCGCCGCCTTTTGTTGGCGTATGGAACGCAGCCGAATACGAGTTGTTCGGCTGCCTCGCGCTGGCATACCGCTGGACCGAAACCGGGGGCGAACCGCGGAACGCCGCGCCGTAAGCGTCCCGGCAGGCGGTTTTCCAATGGGGGAGGAACGGATTGGGTGCCTCGAAAACTCCAAAAACCGGGTTTTCCCGCTCTGTTGTGGGACCGGTGCCCTCACCGGTTATTTCTATTCTCATCGCCTACGGGTGAGCCAGTGGCTCATGGTGCGCTGTCCCGAGGTTTTTGCA
>CAZFOG010000489.1:0-4147 GCA_964520685.1 uncultured Nitrospiraceae bacterium
GCGAGCGCGCACACTGCTGCAGGACTTCCTCGCTGGTTCATGCTGTATCCTCCTGCGTCTTCACCGGTGCTTCGCCGCCAGCGGTACATCACTTGGCCGGCGTGATTTCCTGAGGTTCGAGACGCGTCTTGAACGGTCCCACTTCGTACGAGCAGAGTACGCGGTAGGTCGTGCCTTTCGTGTAGCCATCCCATGTGGCTGAACAACTGAAGCCTCACCCATACTCGAATCTACCGCTGGCGATCACCTCGCCTTCCGCATTCACAATGCGATAGGTGGGTTCCGCCGGCCGCGTGCTGTCATTGGACGAAAGCTTGATCTTCGACGTGCCGTTCACAAGACGCAGGTTGGAAACCCTCTCGTACCCGCACCCATACACGGCAAAACTCAGGCGCGTCTGTGCGGTGCCCGTGGGCGCCGAGGGGGTTATTCTTGGCGCGAAGGGCTCACCCAGCAGGACTTTTGCGGAGTCCCCTGCGGCAGCCTCAACGGTTGGACCCTCCGTTGTGCCCGCCGCTGCCAATTCCCATTGCGCGTCTTTAGCTTCTTTCCTGAGGAGCCGGTATCTCAGGAGCTGGTACTTTCCTGGCGGCACGGGCGCGCGCTTTTCGTCCGGGATAATCGTGACCACGGTGCCGGTGTCCGGTTCATACATCTGCAGCGACGCTAGATCTCCGGGAAAAGACAATGCCGCAAGCTCCTCCTCGACCGGAGTCAGCTGCATCACTCCTCCGGGGGTATCGATCTCTACCGTGAACACCTTTTTGCCGAACACCAGGTGGCGTCCCAACACTTGGGCATGCGAATAGCCGGTCTGCTCTGACGCTCCTGTCAGGAACAGGAAGTCTGACACGCCGTAGATAGGGCCTTCTTCCATGTCCGCCTTCTCGAAGACGTCGTCAAACTGGCCGTTCGCGTTGCCGTCGCCCAGCCAGACCTCATAGGTGTCGCCATCGAGCCTAAACGTGCCGTGATAGGCCGAGTCGCTTTTGATGTAGGCCCTGAACGGCCCTGTATCGGGCTGCCATGGCCCCCCCTGTCCGCTATCACGCTGGTAGGCGTAGAAATTCGCGGTGAACAGGTAGGGCAACTCTTTTCCCTGGAGCATCACCGTGGCGTTAATCCGGTGGAATCGCACACTGAGGCGTGTGCCACTTATCGACGGCTTGTTGGTGTGGACCGGGTCATCGGTGAGATCCTGATTGGCGTTTGCGTCGAAATGGAGCCGGTTATAGAACGGATCCGTCTCGTCTTCTTTGTCCAGCACCAGCAGATGCGGGCGTTCACCCAACTCGACAGTCAGGTACATGGGCGTGCCGACCAGCGCGCTCGGAAGCTTCCAGTCACCGTCCGGTGGCGCGAGCGAGGCCTTCGCCGACTGACTCCCGTAGGGAAAGAAACCCTGATTCTCCTCGGGGCGCGCCTGGTACGTGAGTTCGACGTCGAGCGCGCCGGCAGTGGCCGCCACCAGCACGCACGCCATCGCGAGCGCGCACACTGCTGCAGGACTTCCTCGCTGGTTCATGCTGTATCCTCCTGTGTCCTTACCGGCGCTGCGCCACCAGCGGCACATCATCTTTCCGGCTTGATTTCCTGGGGTTCGAGACGCGTCTTGAACGGTCCCACCTCGTACGAACAGAGCACGCGGTAGGTTTCGTTTTTCTGATAGCCACTCCATGTGGCTGAACAACTGAAGCCTCACCCATACTCGAATCTGCCGCTGGCGACCACCTCGCCCTCCGTATTCACAATGCGGTAGGTGGGTTCCGCCGGCCGCGTGCGATCGTTGGATGAGAGTTTGACCTTCGACTTGCCGTTCACGAGACGCAGGTCAGAGACGATCTCGTTGCCGCTGCCCTGAATCTCGAAATTCAGATGCGCTTCGGGCTTGTTGTCTTTGAGGCCATAGTATTGAACCGTCACTTTCGGCCCGAAGGGCTCGCCCAGCGGAACCTTACCTGAAGCGCCTCGAGGAGCCTTCACAACAGGGCCTTCCATGGTGCCGGCACCCACCACTTCCCACTGCGCGCCGTCAGTCTCCCTTCTCGAAAGGCGGTAATGGAGGAGGCGGTAGTCGCCCGGCGGCACCGGCGCTTGTTTCCCGTCCGGCAGGATGGTCACGACCGCGTTTGTTTCCGGCTGATACACCTGCAGGGAGGCGAGTTCCGCGGGGAATGACAATGCCGCAAACTCCTCCTCGACCGGAGTCAGCCGCATTACTTTCCCGGGGATATCGACCTCGACCGTGAAGACCTTTTTGCCGAACACCAGGTGGCGTCCCATCATTTGGGCATGTGAATAGCCGATTTGCTCGTGCGAGTCCGCCAGGAAGAGATAATCTGTCACACCATAGATCTGGCCCTCTTTCCGGTCCGCCATCGGCGCGAAGAAGTCTCCAAAACGGCCGTTCGCGTTGCCGTCGCCCAGCCAGACGTCATAGGTGCCGCCATCCAGCGAAAATGAGCCGTGATAGGCCGAATCGCTGCTGATATACACATGGAAGTGCTGGGGATCAGGCTCCCATTCCGAATCCTCCTTCGCCTCGGGCATGAAGGCACTGAATTGTGCGCTCAACAGGTAAGGGAATTCCTTTCCCTGCAGTACTACCGTGGCCGGAATCTGCTGGAAGTGCCCGCCCTGGTGATTGGTGCCTCCCCAGAGCTGCCCGGTGTGGGCCTGATCATCCGTCAAGTCGCCGTTGGCGTTTGCGTCAAAGTGGAGGCGCGAGTAGGACGTGTCCGACTCGTTTTCTTTGTCCAGGACCAGCAGATGTTTGCGTTCTCCCAAGTCGATCAGCGCGTACACCGGCTTCCCGTTGACCTGTTTGGGGAGTTTCCAGTTGCCCTCGGGCGGCTCGAGCGATATCGTTGTCATTTGGTGGCCATAGGGGAAGAATCCCCTCTGTTCCGCAGGCCTTGCCTTATACGTGAGTGCGACATCGAGCGCGCTGGCGGCCGCGGCGAACAACACGCAGAGGGCGATGGCTGAGCCCATTCTCACCGGGCTTCCTCGTGACTTCATGGCAGTTCCTCCTGTATCTCCGGCGCCGTAATAGTTTCAGCGACCGGGATTTCCGTATGCGGTTCGGGCGGGACGAGTCTCATTATGCCGAAGAAATGCTCGCGAAAGGCCGGGACGCGGCGCGCAATTTCGAGGTAGCACGCCATGAGGATGTACAGAAAAGCGCCCGCACCGAAAATGGAACTCAGCCCCATGAAGAATATCCACGGGACCTCGTCGAGGTCCCCCATCATCGCGAATTGAAGCACCACCAGGAGGAGAAACGGCAGGGCCGGCAGCAATAGTGCAAGCATCGTGGCTATTAACAGGCGCCCATGGAAGTGCGGCCATGAAAAGCGTTTGCGGCACAAGAACCGCGCCACAGGCAAGAGGACCGCAACCACGCCGCACAGCAGAAACGCGGGGACAGCCATGCCCGCAATATTCATGGCATCCCAGGGACCGGTATCGGCCGACCACGAAGTGGCGAGCGAGACCGTCCATCCCAGTGCGACCAGCAACGCCGGCAGGACCAGTGCGCACAACGCGTCGAAAAAGGCGGTGGGAGCCGAGCGTTTTGCGAGGTTGCCACTTATCAGCCAGAGGCACGACAGCCCCATGGCCGTCATGAGGAATGGTTCAATGACGCTGGCCGCAGTGGCCCAGACCAATTCAGCGAGGATAAACAGGCCCTGAACCACCAGCGCAGGCAGTAATGCTATCCATGCGCCGGCCGTGCGGTTTCGCGCGAAGAGCGCCAGCGGAAACAGCAGCAGCCAGGGAAGGAACGGAATGGCGTGGCGGCTGAAGGGCCAGACAACGGTCACCGCTTCGGCTTCCTGGAAACCAGGGCCGGGCTGTGACTCGGGCACGATTCTCAGCTCGCCGCACACCGTGAAAGGTACTCTCCATGAGTACGAGCAGGTGCCTCCTCACCCATACTCGAAATTGGCGGCATGCACGCGTTTGTCGCCTTTGTAGACGGCGAAACGGGGCGGTTCGGCGAATCGCGCGTCGTTGGTGTATGCGGCGCCGCCCACGCCTTTCACCTCGTGGAACAGCTCGATCCGGTTGAGTCTGCGGTTCATCGTGATAGATTCGCGCAGGGGGCCGCCCGCATCGAGCGTGGCCGGCTTCTCCGGATGCA
>CAZFOG010000490.1:0-4132 GCA_964520685.1 uncultured Nitrospiraceae bacterium
ATAGCTGACACGCGCGGAACTGGACCCCTGTTTTCGCAGGGGAGATTGGAAGGGGCAGGGTCGCAGGGAGGGGGCGGGGCTTGCGGTCGCGCTTTTTGGGATGAACGGGTATAATCGCGGCCTTTGAGCACCTGCACGTTCGCGGGTGCATTGTGTTTGTGTGGTCAGTTGCGCGTAGCGCTGAGGAATAGAGGAAATCGAAATGCCGCATTTGGAGCCCGAGCGCAGAATTGAATCCATTCAGGTCCGCAACCGTATTCGCGAAATCGAGGGGACCATCTATTCCGGACGCCGCCCCATCGGGGGCATCGAAGCCTGTGTGACCGGACCGGGTCAGGGTCCCGGCACCGTGCCCGCAAAAGGGTGGGCGCCTTTTGACGTCCACCAGCGCTGGGGCGGTTTCGACCAGACCACCTGGTTCCGGTTTCGCGTAGTCACCCCGGCCGATATGCGCGGGAAACCGCTGGTGGCGTTCGTGCGGCCGGGCGGCGAATCCCTCGCCTACGTCAACGGCAAACCGTTTCATGGGGTCGACAGGTGGCACGACGAGCTGGTTCTGAGCGAGAAGGCGCGGCCCGGCCAGGCGTTCGATATCGTGCTCGAGTCCGTCCCGAGCGTGCGGTTCGACGAGTACCACCATTTTGCGTATGCCGATCTCGCGCTAATGCAGCCCGATGTGTGGGACTTCTATTGGGACTGCCAGGTCGCGTACGAGGTGTGGGAGACTCTCGAGGAAGGTTCGGCCGTTCGCCTGCGCCTCATGGAGTTGCTTAACGCGGTGGTGAAGAGCGTCGATCTCCAGCATGCGGGCACGGAGCGCTACCACGCGTCGATCAAGGCTGCGGCGCGGGCCTTGAAGCGGGGTCTCTCTGCGTTCCCGTCCGAGCCCGGCATGGGGCGTTTGACGCTGGCGGGCCACACGCACATCGACACGGCGTGGTTATGGCCTCTGCGCGAGACGCGGCGCAAATGCGGGCGCACGTACTCCTCGATGACCAATCTGCTCGAACGGTATCCGGAGTTCCGGTTTTCGTGCAGCCAGCCTGTACAATACGACTGGCTCGAGCGCGATTACCCCGACGTGTTCCGGCGCATCAAGGGATTTGTGAAAGAGGGCCGGTGGGAACCCTGCGGCGGCATGTGGGTCGAGTCGGATTGCAACGTGCCGTGCGGCGAATCCCTGGTGCGGCAGTTTCTGTTCGGCAACCGCTATTTCCGGCGGAAATTCGGGGTGCACTCGCCCATTGCCTGGTTGCCCGACGCCTTCGGATACACGTGGTCGCTGCCGCAAATCCTCAAGAAGGCCCAGATCGAGGCCTTCGTGACATCGAAACTCTCGTGGCGTCTGTTCACGAAATTCCCGTACAGTTTTTTCCAGTGGGAAGGCGCCGACGGCACGCGTGTTCCCGCACTGTTGCCGCCGCTCAACTACAACGGCGACCCGACCCCCGAGAATTGCATCACCCAGTGGAAGGAATTCAAGCAGAAAGACAAGGCGGACGAGCTGCCGTTTTCGATCGGCTGGGGCGATGGCGGCGGCGGCACCACCATGAACATGATCGAACACGGCAAACGCCTGGGCAACATTACCGGCATTCCCAAGTGCGCGTTCGGGTCAATTACCGAATCCGTGCGCCGTATGCTTGCCGGATGCGATACAGCGACCCTGCCGGTATGGAACGATGAGCTGTATCTCGAGTTGCACCGCGGCTGCCAGACCACCCAGGCCCGCGCCAAACGCGACAACCGCAAGTGCGAGGTGCTCCTCCACGACGCCGAGCTGCTGGCGGCGATTGCCTCGCTGCATGGCGCGAAATATGACCGCAAAAAACTCGAGGCGGCCTGGAAGCTCGTCCTGACGAACCAGTTTCACGACATTCTTCCCGGTTCGTCCATTACGGAGGTGTATACCCAGACCGCGCTGGACTACGCCGAGGCGCGCAACCTGGCTGCGTCCGTGCGTGACGAAGCGGTGCGATTCCTGGCGTCCCGGCTCGATACGTCGGGCGCGGGCATTCCGGTTCTGGTCGTCAACACCTGTTCGTGGGTGCGCAACGGCATCGCGGAGGTGCAGACCGGGCTGCCCCGGGGCGGGTTCCATGTGGTGGACCCGGCCGGTGACGTGGTGGTTCATCAGCGAGTCGGAAAGGACCGCGTGCTCATCCGCGTGGAAGGGTTACCGCCGTTGGGCTATGCGGTGTACCGGATCATGCCCGGCCGCAAGGGTCTTGCCGCGGAAGATGCGCCCAAGGCCGCCGCGAACCGCCTCGAGAACGCGTTCCTGCGCGTGCGTCTCGACAACGGGGGGTGCATATCGAGCGTGTTCGACAAACTCGAACAGCGCGAGGTGTTGCCCAAGGGGGCCAGGGCGAATGTGCTTCAGCTGTTCGACGATCGCCCCTTCGCGCATGACGCGTGGGACATCGATTTCAATGTCGAGGAAGTGGCGCTGCCCCGTCCGCAGGCCGAATCGATCGAAGTCATCGAGGAGGGCCCGTTGCGGAGCATCGTTCGCGTCGTCAGCACGACCGAGCGCAGCTCGATCATCCAGGACATCACCCTGTGCGCGGGGTCGTCACGTCTGGATTTCGTGACGCACGTGGACTGGCATGAGAAGAGGGCATTGTTGCGCGTGGCGTTCCCCGTGGCCGTACGGTCCCGCAAAGCCGCGTTCGAGATTCAGTACGCGACGATCGAGCGCGCCACGCACCGGAACACCGAGTTCGACGCAGGCCGTCACGAAGTCGCTGCCCAACGCTGGGCTGACGTGTCCGAGGGTGACTATGGCGTGACCCTGCTGAACGACTGCAAGTACGGTTACGACGTACGCGACAACGTTCTCCGGCTCTCGCTGTTGCGGTCGACGGTCGAGCCCGATCCGCACGCGGACCAGGGAGAGCACGACTTCACGTATGCGCTCTACCCGCACGGGGACGATTGGCGGAACGGGGCGGTTCAGGAAGGGGCCGAATTGAACATGCCGTTGCTGGCCGTGCCCGTTAAGGCCTCAAAAGGTGCTTTGCCCGGCGTCTACGCTTTGGCGGCAGTAGACGCCGACAATGTCGTTATCGACGCGGTCAAGAAAGCCGAGGATTCCGACGCGCTCATCGTGCGAGTGTACGAGGCCTACGGACAGCGGGGCGCGGTTACACTTACATTCGGCCAGGCGATCAAGAGTATCGCCGAATGCGATCTCATGGAAGAAAACGATGTGCCCCTCAAACCTCGCGGAGCATCGGTCTCGTTCGTCGTTACCCCGTATGAGCTCCGGACTTTCAAGGTGGCTTTTTAGGCGCAAACCACGGGGAGCAAGCCCGGGAAGCCGTTTGCGTTACCGGTTGCGGGCGTACAGCAGCAAGACGCCGAGGGTGACCGCGCCCACATCGCCGGAGCCGCGTCGGAGAAACAGTAACCTTCCGGGGAGACCGGCTTTGCGCCGCAAGAGCGAGAACCCCTGCCGAATCCGGAGTTCTTGACCACGGATGACACTGATGAGGCATCCGAAAGAGGTGATTCCGGTCTCCTCCGGTGTGGGACCGGCATCCCCGACGGTCATTCGGACCTCGGACGCCGCATATAGGCGTGGTGTAGCATCGTGTAAGGACCCCGGGACGGGGTCCAATCTGAGTAGCACTGGGCGCAACCCTCGCACATGCACCCACACGGACCCACACGGACCCACACGGACAAGCACGTACGGGGATACGCCCGGTAAACCTTGGAGGCAGGCAGCGCGCCTTGAGCCGATCGGTTAACCCGTAGACGATGAAAGCAGAAACGACCGGTGAGGGCACCGGTCCCACATTCCGGAGGGGATGCAGATTTTCGAGGCAGCCGCGAGCAGCGGCTGGTCTCGCGGCGTGGGCGCTCCAGGTATGCGCACATCCATGGCCCCCCCGGCAGTGCTGTTTCCACCGGCACCGGGCGTGCGGGGGGGCACGAATTACCCGGATTTGGGGATTCTTGCGCGCGGGGAACGGGCCATTGTATGGTTTAATGCGAAGCGCAAGAGGAGAGAAAGGGGCCCCGGCATGAACAGTTACGAACGCTACATGGGCATGATCAGAGGCGAAAAGGTGGATTACCTGCCGCGCGTGCCCATTCTGATGCACTTCGCCGCGCGCTATGCCGG
>CAZFOG010000491.1:0-2905 GCA_964520685.1 uncultured Nitrospiraceae bacterium
CTCCCAGTCCAGCCCGCAGCCAAATCCGCGAAGTTATCCGGCGATTTGGGTTGTCGTGCGTGGTACATTGTGCGGGGCATGGACGATGGCTATACTTCGCCGTATAAACGAGGCGGTTTCGCAGTCCGGGAACCGTACCCGGAAACGGGCCGTCCCTGGCGTCACCGAGCCGGCGTGTTCCGGCGACCCCCGCGGGGCTCCGAATATGCAGCGACTCGTGGAACGGGGTCGACCAAACGGAAGATGGGCCGTACAGTTATGGAGTTTGTGAAAGCGATAATCCTCGCCATCGTGGAGGGGGTCACGGAGTTCTTGCCCGTCAGCAGCACGGGGCATCTCATTCTGGTCGAGGAATTCGTGCGGCTCCGGCAGAGCGAAGGTTTTGCCGCCGCTTTCATGGTGATTATCCAGTTACCGGCCATTCTGGCCGTGGTGGTCTATTTCTGGCCGCGTCTCTGGCCGTTCGGCAAACCTCGCGAAGTGCGTAACGCCGTGCTCAGCCTCTGGACCAAGATCGTGGTTGCGTTTTTGCCGGCGGCGGTTTTCGGGTTTCTTCTTGATGACTTTATCGAATCGAGGCTGTTTAACCCGGTGGTCGTGGCCATTGCGCTTTTGGCGGGTGGGGTGGCGCTGCTCCTTATCGAGCGACGCGAACGGCGTCCCCGTTTCGACCATGCGGGGGCCGCCGGGTATGGGCAGGCCCTTGGCGTCGGGCTGTTTCAGTGTCTGGCGATGATTCCGGGCGTCTCGCGTTCGGCGGCCACTATCATCGGCGGCATGGCTCTTGGGGCAAGTCGCGCGGCCGCGGCGGAGTTTTCGTTCTTTTTGGCCATCCCCACCATGCTGGGCGCGACTACCCTCAAGATGGTGAAAGGCGGCGCCAGGTTTACCGGCACGGAATGGGCGCTGCTGGCCGTCGGCTCCGCCGTTTCGTTTGTGGTGGCCTATGCGGTGGTGGCCATCTTCATGAACTATATCCGGAAGCATGATTTCAAGGTGTTCGGATACTACCGGATTGCATTGGCCTTGGCAGTGCTTGCATACTTCTTTTTTGTGGGATTCGGCGAGTAGGCCCCCAATTGGGCACGAACGCACGAGGATGTCGTGAATACCGGGACGGCTCGATACGTCATTAATGTCGTGACGCGCGATCAGGTCGGCATTATCGCGAGCGTCAGCGAAGCCCTGTTTCGCCTGGGCGGGAATCTCGAAGCGCTCAGCCAGACCGTCGTGTGGGGCTGGTTTACCATGATTGTGTGCGGCGCCTTTCCCGAGGATGTCCGCGCGGAGGACATTGCGAAAGCCGTGGAAGGCGCCGGCGACTATAAAGCCATCGTGCTTCCCCATGACGGGCGCAGCCCGCAGGCAGTCTGCCAGGGCGAACCGTTTGTGGTTACGGTCAAAGGCGATGACAAACCAGGGATTGTCCGTCGCCTGACGGAGTGCTTCGCGAGAAAGGGTATGAATATCGATGACGTGTGGTTCGAGGTGCGCGACGGACAGTTCATCGTGATCTTCCACGTTACCATGCCGGCCGCGGTGGACCCGGGCGACGTGCGCTACGAACTCGAGCAGGCCGCCCGCGAGCTGGACGTATCCCTGGTTGTTCGCCACCAGGACATCTTCGTGGCGACGAATTCGCTGTCCGTGCATACGCGGCCCGAATAGGCGTTACCGATAAGGTCCGGAGGATAATTCGATGCGCGTGTCACTTGCTGTTGCTGCCATATGCTTTTTCGGGTCCGCGGTCTTGTCGCTGGCGGCAAGTGCCGCCTCCTTGCTTGACGACGATACGATCACCAAGGCCGAGACGCTCAAAATACTCGACTCCACCGATGTTGAAGGCCGTTTTGCCGCTCTCGCCACTACCGATGCGGATCAGGACGCCGACGAAGACATTCTGCTTGTGGATGAACTCGGCAACCTGTGGCTTGTGCTCAATGAGCGTGATTGCAAGTTCTCGAAGCCCCAGAACGTGGCGGGACCCGTGAACCAGACACCTGGGCCGGTCTCCCTCGATTTGTCGGACGTGGATATGGACAACGATGAGGACATCCTGATTACGAACAGCATGGGAGTGGTTTATCTCGTAATGGCCGAGGGGCGTGGCAGGTATCGCGCCATGGAAAAGCTCTCCGATGCGCTGAACCCCGCGGCCGGCCCCGTCCAGGTGCGCGTTTCGGACGTCGATCTCGACAATGACGAAGACATTATCGTCGGAAATTCCGAGGGTGTGCTCTACAAGATCGAAAACGTCGGCATGGGGCATTTCGGACGCGCCACGGGGCTGGCCAGTGTTCCCGGCATGGCCCCCGGACCGTATGACTTCGTTTTCACGGACCTCGACTTTGACAATGACGAGGAAATCGTGTTGCTGGACAGCACCGGGATAGTCTATCTGCTCGAGAATCTCCGGGGGCGGTTTGGTGCGGCGAAGAAGACGGCCGGTCCGCTCAAGGGAAAACCGGGAGCGGTCGACATCGAGATTGCCGACTATGACTACGATGGCGACGACGATCTTGTCATCATGGGGGCGTCAGGCGCTGTGATGCTGCTCGAAAATCAGGGCAAAGGGGCGTTTTCGACCACGTTCAAGCAGATTGCGCCGCCGTTGGGGCCAGCGGGCGGCCACCATGTTCTTGCGATGTCGGACGTGGATTCCGAGACGAGCGAAGACATTGTTGTGGTAAACACGAAGGGCTGGGTGTTCATCATCGAAAACGACGGTGATGGCGTCTATGAAAAGCCACGCAGCATTGCCGAGAACATCGAATGGGCGGCTGGGTCTGCTTCCGCGACTCGCGAGGATATGAATGGCGACGGAGCTGAAGATACGTTGATCCTGGACGCAGAAGGGCATCTGTATCTCGTGCTGGGCGAATACGACCCCTTGGACGACCGTGCA
>CAZFOG010000491.1:2915-4113 GCA_964520685.1 uncultured Nitrospiraceae bacterium
CGGGATCTGGAGGATGACCTGTGATTCCCACCGAGGATATCCTGAAGACGCTCGAGATGGTTCAGATCGAGAATCTCGATGTGCGCGCCGTGACCCTCGGGATCAATGTGATGGCTTGCGCCGACGGCGATTCGGCCCGGATGCTCCGGAAGATCCGGTCGCGTATCCACGCGATCGCGGGCAATCTGGTGGCGTGCTGCGATGAAGTGTCGGCGAAATACGGAATTGCCATCGTTAATAAGCGCCTGGCCGTTTCGAAAATCAGCTCCCTCCTCGAGGCCCACGACGCGTCCGTCTGCCTGCCTCTGGCCCGGGTGCTGGACGAGGCCGCACGCGATGTCGGCGTAGATATCATCGGCGGTTACACCGCCCTTGTGCAGAAGGGGTTCAGCGATGGCGACCGCCGCTTGATCGATTCCATCCCGGACGTCCTGAGCAATACCGAGCGCGTCTGTTCGTCCGTGAACGTCGCCGGAACCAAAGCGGGCATCAATATGGACGCGGTCCTGCTTATGGGACGGCAAATCAAGCGTACGGCGGAGTTGACAGCCGAAAAGGACGGGTTCGGAGCGGCCAAGCTGGTGGTTTTTGCCAATATTCCCGAGGACAACCCGTTCATGGCGGGCGCCTTTTTGGGTCCCGGCGAGCCTGGGACGGTGGTGAACATCGGTGTGAGCGGGCCTGGCGTCATCAAGCGGGCTCTCGAACGGCTTCTGGAAAGCGGTCGGCGCGTCGATCTGGGGCATATCGCCGAAGAGATCAAGCGTACGAGCTTTCGCGTGACCCGCGTGGGCGAGCTTATGGGACGCGAGGTAGCCAAAAAGCTTGGCGTCGAGTTCGGCGTGGTGGATCTGTCCCTCGCTCCCACCCCGCGCGTGGGGGACAGCGTCGGCGAAATCCTCCAGACCATGGGTATCGCGAAAATCGGCGCGCCGGGAAGCACGGCGGCAGTCGCCATGCTCAATGATGCCGTAAAAAAAGGGGGGCTGTTCGCATCCTCGAGCGTGGGCGGGCTCTCGGGGGCGTTCATTCCAGTCAGTGAAGACCAAGCCTTGTCGAAAGCCGTCGCGGAGGGTTCGTTAACCCTGGAAAAGCTCGAGGCGATGACCAGTGTATGCTCCGTGGGCCTCGATATGGTGGTAGTTGCGGGGGACGTCGATGCCGCGACCATCAGCGCCATCATCGCCGACGAGATGGC
>CAZFOG010000492.1:0-1548 GCA_964520685.1 uncultured Nitrospiraceae bacterium
GAAGTGAGCCGCCGGGCGTTCATGCGCGATGCGGCCAAGACAGCGGCGGGCATTTCGGCGGGGGCGGCGGTTGTGAAGACCGCCCGCGCGGACGTCTACAAGTCGATTCTGCCCTCGAGCGTGCTTGGGGCCAACGAGATGATTCGGACGGGCCACATCGGCGTGGGCGTGATGGGAAGAGGCAACCTCCTGAATAACATGAAACGGCCCGACGTCATGCCGATTGCCGTTTGCGACCTGCATCCCAGGATGCTTGCCGAGAAACACGCTATGGCGCAATCGAAGAACCCCGATGCGACCGCCCATGAAGACTATATGGAGGTCATCGAGAACAAGGACGTCGACGCGGTCATTTGCTCGACGACGGATCACTGGCATGCGATGGTCACCATCGCCGCATGCGACGCCGGCAAGGCGGTCTATTGCGAGAAGCCCCTCAGCACAACCGTGAAGGAAGGCCAGGCGATGGTGGCAGCGGCGAAGCGCAACAACACCGTCGTCCAGTGCGGAACGATTCAGCGCAGTGGCCAGCAGTTCCAGGAAGCAATTGAGCTGGTCAAGAGCGGCGTCCTTGGGCAGGTCGGCCATGTACATACCTTCGCCCTGAACATGTTAGCTCCCTCGGGCATCGGAAATCCGCCGGATATCACCGACCCCGAAAAGTGGGGGAAATTCGGGCCGTGGGAGAAGTATCAGGGCTGGGTTGAGCATAAACCATTCAATGTGAACCGGTGGCTAAACCACTTCCGCTGGTTTTTCGACTATGCGGGCGGCAAATTGACCGACTGGGGTGTGCACCTGGTAGACATTGCGATGTGGGCCATGGGCGAAGACAAGCTTCCGAAGTCGGTCTCTGCCTCAGGTGGCAAATTCATCATGACCGACAACCGCACCACGCCCGATACCCTTAATGTCAGTTGGGAATTCGACAATTACCTGATGACCTATACCAACCGGGTGTGGACTTCCTACGCTGACCACGCGATGGACCCCGATGACCACGGGATCATCTTCTACGGCACGAAGGGAACGCTGAAACTCAGCCGCAAAGGTTACAAATTGATTCCTACCGACAATCAGGAATTCGACCCTGAGGCCAAACAGTGGAAAAAATTCGAGTCGGCTGAAGCGAAAGAAGCCATGGGTGACGGGATGCTGTACGAGAAGCATCTGGAGAATTTTGTCAGTTGCATCCGGTCCGGCGAGAAGCCGATCAGCCACATAGAATCGTGTCACAGGTCGAGCGCGGTTTGCCACATTGGGAATGCCGCGTACCTTGCCGGTGCGAAGCTCACGTGGGACGGTGCGAAGGAGCAGTTCGTTGGCGGGCCGGACGATGCGGTCAAGCAGGCGAACGAGTGGATCGCCCGTCCGTACCTGAATGGATATACGCTCGGCTAAACCTCAACGCTCAGCACATAGAAACCAGAGCCCGCGATGCGTCGCGGGCTTTTTTCGTGTGGGCGCAGATTGCCACGCTCTTTTCGCGCGAACCGGTTCTTTTGAAGAGACGCCGTCGCCCCATGTGGAATTCATGGGATCGGAAGC
>CAZFOG010000492.1:1648-4060 GCA_964520685.1 uncultured Nitrospiraceae bacterium
CGGCTGTGTTGCTCCAGGAACGCCGCGGCCTGTGCCTTGTCTGCCTGGCCTGAAGCGACAGCGAGGACGATTGCCTCCAAATCATGATCCGGCGCAGCGATTTCCACGCCGTTTAAGGCCAGGAAGGCAAGCGCACTTTCAAGACCCACACGTTTGTTGCCATCAACAAAAGGATGATTCTGCACGATGTGATAGAGATAGGCTGCCGCCATCTCGAAGAGCCCCCTGTGAAGATATTCGCCCCCGAATGAGGCGCATGGTTGTGCCAGAGCGCTCTCCAGCAGTCCAGGATCGCGCACTCCCTTCGAGCCTCCGAACTGTTCGATCTGCGCGCGGTGGAAATAGAGCACTTCTTGGATTGTCAGGAACCGCAACGTCTTCATTACTTCGCCAGTCGCTCAAAGACTTTGCCGTACTGGGCCGCCATCTTCTCGTGCACGGCACGTATCTCATCAGACACTTCCTCATCCCTCTCGGGCTTGATGACGATGACGTCGCCGTCGGTGATGAGTTCAAGGGGGGTGTCGTGGTCGATGCGGAGGAGTTCGAGGATGGCTTTGTCGATGACAAGCGCCAGACTGTTTCCGTGGCGGACGAGTTTCTTGATCATGACCGGGCTCCCTGTTGATCTTTGGTATCTACATTGTATCACCAAGAGGGGCTGGGGGCAACCGCTTCGCCTTGCCACGGACGTGGCTTCGAGGCCCAGCTTTTAGGAGACCTTCGGTCGAAAGAGTGGGCTCGGTCAGGAGACCGGCCACAGCAAACCGGCTACCGGTCGCCCGCCGACGCGTTGTGCTCTCTCACGATATCGCTGACGAGGCGCACGCGTTCGATGTCGCCAGCGGGGGACAGCTCGTCGGAGATGCCGAGGACGAGGTTGGGGGCAAAGTACTCGATGCACTTGCGGGTGCTTTCCATGAGCCCCTCGACAGGTTCGGCGGGCAGGAAATCGGTACAGGGGATGCCATCGATGAGGATGAGGCCGCCGAGGGCGTCGCGGACCTGCTCGAGAGTCACGTCGCCCTGGGGCACCGGGGTGATGGCCTCGACGCCATCGAAGCCGCAATCCCGGGCGTAGGGAAGGAGCTGGCCGCAATCGCCGTCCCAATGGGGATAGGTTTTCTTACCGGCGGCATGGAGCCGTTCGTTGCGGCGGCGGTATTCGGGCTGCACGAATCGCTCGAACAACGGCGGCGGGCATAGCGCCTGGTGGACGTTGTCGCCGAAATTCACGATCTCGATGGGGCACGCGCAGACGACATCGAGGATGGGGCCGTCGGTCTCGTTAATGACGGCCACGAAGCGTTCCGTCGCTTCCGGATACTCGCAGATGGCGGTCATGCCGCCTTCGAAACCCATGAAGTCGATGAGGATGCGCATGAGGTTGATGCGGGGGATGTAAATGGACGGCGCGGCGCGGTTCCCGATGTGCTTACAGGCCCGGCAGTAAAGGTCTTCATCAAACCACACGCGGCGATGCCGCAGTACCCATTCCATCACACGCATGTCATCGGGAGTGACTACAGGGTACTTGACGGTGTGATGCGTGAGCGAGGTGCGTTCGTGGACGGTCACCAGCTCGCCGACGGGCGTGCGGAGGGTCTCGATGACGCGGGTACCTTCTTCACTGCTCTCCTGCAGGGCCGCCTCGGCCAAGTCGATGCGGATGGTGGGGTTGAAGGCCCAATAGGGCCGCACCGAGCACCCGAGGTCGTCGAAGACCTCGAGCAGGGACATTTCGCAGTAGCGTTCCGGCAGGGTGCCCTGGGCGCGGTGTGTTTCGTACCAGTGTTCGATGCGCGGTTGCCACAGAACCTGCCGCACCGGTTCCCGGCGAAAGACGGCCAAGTTCAACTCGCGAAAGGTCATGGGCACGGCTCCACCTGGTCAGATCACCTCGAGTGCGTCTTTGCCGGGGAGTTTGGGGAACGGGGCGTGGGGTTCGGCCTGGTACCAGTAAGCGACGGAGGCGATGTCGTCTTGCTGGGGCAGGTAGCGTGCGCCGCTGCGCCAGCCGAGGGCCTGGATGGTCACGCGCAGGTCCTGTTCGAAGCGGATGGGGTCCATGATGTGCCAGCGGTAGAGTCCGAAACGCTGCTGTGATTTGTAGGTGCCGTCGGGCCGGATGACCTGGGGCAGCCCGGAGTAGGCCGTGCTGAATTCGGTGTACTGGCCGTTGCGGTCGAAGTTGTAGGAGCCGCAGAAGTAGTCCTCGGTGCCCGTGCCGCAGATGGTAGGGAACTCGGTATCGCCGTCCATGTAGAACTTGATCTCGCCTTCGCCCCACCAGCCGCTGTTGTTGACCTGCCAGGCCATGTAGGTGCCGACGTACTGGCCTTTGCCCCGGATGCCGTCGACGATGGTGTAGACCTCCTTGTAGGGGAGGGGGTTGGTGCGCCGGAACTGGGC
>CAZFOG010000493.1:0-4047 GCA_964520685.1 uncultured Nitrospiraceae bacterium
GGAAATGCCGTCCCCGGCGCAGAAGGACGTTCAGATTACCCAGGAACCGTTTGCCAAGCAGGGCGAAGGGATTCCACACAAGCGACCAGAAGTGCAGATCGGCGATGTGGACCAGCCGGTCGCGCACGGCGTCTATGCCGGGTGTCTCCATGGCCTGCTTACAGTCCCGCGGCCATCGAGCCGGCGGTTTCCACAGCAACAAGCGAGCCCTCGGACCCGGCCGCGTGGGTGTAGGCTGCACCAAAATCACGCCATGCTTCGGCATTGGCGCAGTTGATCAACTCGATCGGACGCGGCGCAAGCATGGCCGCGGCTGTATTCAGGTCGCCCACGGACCGGATGCACGGCATGTAATACTTCTCGACCCATTGGGCGTCGCTGTGAGGGTCGAAACCGTTCGTATCGGCCACGACTTTCGCGATACCGGGATCCACCGCGGCCGCAAACAGGGCCAGTATCCCGGCGTCACCGATGCCCGTCACGGCCATGGGCGCGTCGATTTCGCTGCGCAGGAACGCTGCGGCCGTCACGATGTCGTGAATGCGGCAGGCGGTGTCCGTCGGCAGGAACGTGTCCGGGAACTTGTACTGCTTGCGTTCGGACCCCGTGAGCGGGTGCTGGAATTCACCGGTGAGGAACGTGTCGATGCACAAAACAGCGTTGCCGCCGGCCAGCAGTTCGCGCGTGAGCAGGCCCGGTCCGCCCGTAATGGGTTCGGCCAGCGCGGCTTTGCCGCGTTCATGCACAGCCAGGACCGCTCCTTTGACAGGCGCGCCAAGAGGTTTGTAAAGCAGCGCGGGGATCTCCTGCTGCGCCTCCGGACAGCGGAGCACGAGCCGTTCAAGCGAGTAAGTGCCGGTCTTACTCTCAGCGACCAGGCGTGCCGCCACGCCGCCGGGCTGTGGCAGCGTCAACCCCAGGATGTCGAAGAGGGCCGCGCCATACTCGCTGCGGAAGCTCTGCCGCGCCTCGGGGGACTTCGGCAATACCGCAATCCATTTCGTGCGGGTGGCCTCGAGCACCGCCGGCATGAACGTCTCGAGCATTCCGAACCCCTCGGGCAGTTTGCCCTCGGAGAAAACCCGTAAGACCTCGTCGGGCTCTTTCTCGAACGGCGGTTCGGTGAAGTTCGCATATTGTTCCCCCTGATTCAGCACCCATTTCCCAAAAAAGCGGTACACGGCGGTGCGGCTGTCGAGGTTGTAGTTGTGGGGGTAATCGAAATGGTGGTTCTCGAGCCGCTCGGCGGCGTTGTAGAGGCCGTAGATCCCCTGAATTGCCGGGAACTCGACCGTCGGGGTTTCCTTCGTCCAATCACCGGTTGTGGAGACCATGATCATGGGCCGGGGAGCCATAAGCGCGCCAACCTCCATGTTCGAGGCGTTAATGCGGATAATCGGAGCGTTTTCGCACATGCACCCGCCCTGCATCGTGTGCGAGATCATGTTGACGGGCGCGCTGGTTTTGATGCGCGGCTCGACCGCCTGGACCGCGAAGGTCTGGGTGCCGCCGCCCGACGCACCGGTGCAGGCCAGATTCCCGGCATCCACAAAGGGCAATTCCGCGAGAAAGTCGATGACCCGGATGCTGTTCCAGAGCTGGAACGCGAAGGGGTGGAGTCCGTACAGCTTGTGGACTGGGTCCTGCCACCCGTGGTCAGGGAACTGGAGACTGTCGACGTATCCCACCATGTCGTAGCTGAAGGCCACCATGCCCATGCGGGCGAAAGTGATGCAGCGTCCGGGCACCGAGCCCAGCTCGGCATCGTGAAGACGCCCGTGTTCCCAATGCCCGTGCGGGCATGCCACGCCGGGGAAGGGTCCATCGCCTTTGGGGCGGTAGAGGTTGCCCGTTACCAGCACACCGGGGCGGGACTCGAAATACACCTTCTCGACAATGTAATCGTCGCGTTCCGCGGCCCGTTCGATGTGGGCATTGAGGGGTGTGCGCTCGGGCAGGGGCCACAACCCCGACGACACCAGGATCGCGCGCCGCAGGTTTGCCGCATGGGCCTCCCACGCTTCCCGCGTGGCAAAGGGGGTCATGGTGAAAACCGTGTCGGTATCGCGCTGGACGTCGTAGCGTCCGTCCTCAGGCGTAGCGGGTTGCTCGAACACGCGCATGTACGGCAGGGCCTTCTCAGGCTCGAAGACCGGGTCCGCGCTCAACGCCACCGCGGCGACGCGGCCGTTCAGGCCCACCGCAACCGGACCCGCGGACAACGCGGCCCCGCCTGCTTTCACCCAGCGATAGATACCCTGATGCGCAGGGCTCTTGGGCGCCTTGAACGCCGCATTGCCTATCGACAGCTCGCCCTGGGACTCGCCATCAGCCCATAGCCACACCGTATACGTGGCCTCGCGCGGGATGTTCACCGTGCCACCCTGGAGTTCGTACGCATCCAGCCACACGAGGTCCGGCATCTCGATCGCCATCCCCAATACCGAAAACAGCACCATGGCCATGGTCGTCGCCTCCTTAGCGCCTGCCTTTACTAGAGCATATCGCGAATGCTCGAGGAATCAAAGAGCGGCTTGGCCGAACGCACCGGGGAGCCGGCGGAGACAGCCGGGCAGCGGTTTTGCACGGCACGCTTGGGCTTTCTCCATCTCCCGCATACGAACACGCCGTCGCCATCCGAGACTATGGGTATGCTATGCTTCTCTTGCATGCACAGGGGGGATATTGAACGATGGTAAGTCCGAACGATGCCGATGTCATTCACGGACTGGCGGGGCAGGTTGCCGAGCTCGCCGCCCTGCCGGTACAGGAAGAGAAACGCGCTCTCTGGCGGAAATTGAACGCCCTCGAGCCGGTCCGCCCCATGGTCATGATCGACCAGGTCGCGTGGAACGAAGTCGACAGCGACGAGTTGACGCTGCGGTGTTCGGACCCCGAATGCCGGGGTTACGAACTTTTCCTGCGCCGCACCCTCTACCAGTGGCATCATTTTCCGGTTGATATGGTCGTCGAGCCTTTCATCCGGGTCCATAAGGCTATTGGCAATTCCGGATTCGGCATTGCCGTGCAGGAAGATACCGTCGCCACCGACCCCGCCAACGACGTCGTCGGGCACCGCTACCTGAATCAGTTCCGGACCGAAGCCGATCTCGAGCGGATCCAGCCGCCCGTGATCACCCACGATCCCGGCGAGACCGCGCGCCGGCTGGCAGTCGCCCACGAACTGTTCGACGGTTTCCTCGAGGTTCGGTCCTGGGGCGCGGACCCCTATCTCTCGTATTGGGACCCCATCAGCACGTGGATGGGCGTCGAGAACGCGCTTTTTGCGCTGCTCGAACGTCCCGAGTATATGCACCGCCTCGTGAAGCGCATGATGGACGGTTACCTGAGCATGCTCGACCAGCTCGAGGAACAGGGATTGCTCTGCGAACCCCAGAGCCTGATTCACTGTACGGGGGCCTATACCGTCGAACTGCCCGCTTCCGGCTACAACCCCGAGAAACCGCGCACCAAAGACTTGTGGATGTTCGGGCTCGCCCAGATGTTCTCGACCGTTTCCCCCGAGATGTTCAAGGAATTCGAAGTGGACTACATGATTCCCATCTGCGAGCGTTTCGGCCTGGTCTACTACGGCTGTTGCGATCCCCTCGATGGCAAAATGAACGAAGTGCGGATGCTCCCGAACGTCCGCAAAGTCTCGATGAGCCCCTGGGCCAACGAAGAACGCGGCGCCGAGGAGATCGGCCGCGACTTTGTCTACTCGCGCAAACCCAACCCCGCCATGCTCGCCGACAGCACCTTCGAGCCGGACCTTGTGCGCGCCCACCTCACCACAACCCGGGACATCTGCGCGAAGCATGGCTGTCCCCTCGAATTCATCCTGAAAGATATCAGCACCATCCGCTACGAACCCGAACGTCTTGCCAGCTGGGCCGAAGTCGCCATGGATGTGGCCGGGGGCTGAGCAAAGCCCGCGGGGACGCTCGGGGCAGCGAGCCATGCGCTGACCGGCTCTCCCGCAGGCGATGAAAATGGGGGGTGTGACGGGCGAAACCCTCGCACATGGACCCACACGGACAAACACGG
>CAZFOG010000494.1:0-4044 GCA_964520685.1 uncultured Nitrospiraceae bacterium
TCGAACGCTCGGTTCGTTTCCTCTCACACTACCCCTACGGATGCATCGAGCAGACGGTCTCCGGACTGATGCCGCTGTACCTCCTGAGGGCGCGGCGCGATATGGTCCTCCGTTTGATGCCTGACGACGAAGACCTGAATACGCGCATCGAGGCGGGGCTCCAGCGGATCTTCACCATGCAGACGCCCAGCGGCGGGCTGAGCTTCTGGCCCGGCGGCTACGAACCGTATCCCTACGGCTCGTTGTACGCCCTTCATTTCCTCAGCATTCTCAAGCACGACCGCCAGTTCACCATTCCCGACGCGCCCTACAAAGGCCTGCAACGGTACGCACGCTCCGTCGCGTCGGACTGGTCGGACAATTCGGAGTCGCACCTGTACCAGCGGGCCTACGCGCTCTATGTCTTGGCGCTGGGTGGCGACGCCGAGGCCGTAAAGCAGATCCGGCGCTTCGACAACATCACCATGCCGCAGCCAGGCCGCTATCTGCTGGCCGCCGCGCTCGCTTATGCCACGCAGGACGTCGACCGCGTCAAGATGTACCTTACCCAGATGCCCTCGGCGCCCTACGAGGCCGTCGAGCAATCCGCGGCGCTGAGTTCCGACATCCGCAATAAGGCCGTCGAGCTGATGGCGCTGCAGCAGATGGGCGGCGACCCCAAGGAAATCCACGAACGCGCGGAAACCCTGATTCGGTTCTTCGAAGACCGCGGTTACGGAAATACCCAGGAAACGGCCTTTGCTATCACGGCCTTGTGCGCGTACCTGGCGGAACTGTCACAAACCTTGACCAATCCATCGGCGACCATCGTTGCGCGCGGAGCCGAGCACCGCATTACGGGAGGCGACCTCTATACCGATCGCCACGCCGGGCCAGGCGGCAGCTACGTGGTCACCAACACCGGCGAGTCGCCCATGTTCGTCAACCTCACGACCCAGGGTTTTCTGAAGAATCCCAGCACGGAGCCCGTCCGGAAGGGCGTCGGTATCGAGCGCGAGCTCCTGACCAAAAACGGCGTACCCCATGGCGAGGCTGAGTACCGGCAGACCGACACCTTCATCGTCCACCTGACCATCCATGCCGACCGGACCATGGAGACCCAGTCAAGGCAGGTCTACGTGAGGGAGAACCTCGTCGTGGTGGATATGCTGCCGGCCGGCTTCGAGATCGAGAATCCCAGGCTGGCGAAGAACCTTCCGAATATCAAGACCGGTGAGGGCGTTACGCCAGCCTACACGGATATCCGCGACGACCGTATCGTTCTGGCGTTCGGACGTCTCGAACCCGGCACGTACCACTACTATTACGTCGTCCGGGCGGTGACTCCAGGTGTGTACCAGTACCCCGCCGCTGCCGCCGAGTGCATGTACGATGCGCAGATCCATGGGGCCTCTGCCCCCTCGACGGTCACGGTGAAAGCGGTGAACTAGAAGCCATGGTGCGAAGGATACGGGTCAGATTCAGCCGGTACACGGCCGCGGCGCTCAAGCTTGCGGCCGGGACCGGTCTGCTTCTCCTGGGCGGAGCCCTGCTGCTGGCCGTGGCCGTGGTCTGGCCCATGAATCCCGCACGGTACACCGCGCTTGACGCCTCCGGCGAGATCATAGACCGGTCAGGGCAAACCCTTCAGGCGTTCCTGAACGGGGATGAACAGTGGTGTTTTCCCCGGCCCCTCGATGAGTTCAGCCCGTATCTTGTGCAAGCCACGGTGGCCGTCGAGGACAAGCGTTTCTTCGCGCATCATGGGGTGGACCCCGTGGCGGTGGTCCGTGCGGTGGTTCAGAACGCGGGTTCACGGCGCGTGGTTTCCGGGGCGTCCACCCTCACCATGCAGGTCGTAAAACAAGACCCGCCAGCCTCGCGCTCCCTCAAGGCCAAGGCTTTCGAGGCGGTCGAAGCCATCCGTCTTGATGCCCGGCTGGACAAGGCTCGTATCCTCGAAACGTACATCAATTCGGCGCCCTATGGACTCAATCTGGTAGGCTGCGAGGCGGCGTCGCGAAGGTACTTCGGCAAACCGGCGAAGGAACTAACCATACCGGAAGCCGCGCTCCTCGCCGGGCTTCCCAAGGCGCCCACGGGGTTCATGCCCCTGAACCACGCCCACAAGGCACGCGTGCGGCGCGATTTCGTGCTGAAACGCATGCTCGAGGAGAAGTTCATCACGCAGGCCGAGTATGCAGAGGCGAAAGCGGAGCCGCTGGGCGCGGCCTGGCATGAATTCCCCATGTATTCGCCGCACGCGGGGATGCGTCTCGCCGGAAAGGCCGTTGCCGGCAAGCGCATTCGCACCACGCTCGATATCACCGTGCAGGCGCGCGCGGAAGCGCTCGTGCGGCGGACCCTCCGCGATTACCCCGGCGAAATCACGAATGCAGCGTTGCTCGTCGTCGACATTCCCTCCCTCGACGTGCTGGCGCGCGTGGGCTCCGGCGACTTTTTCGAGACGCCCCACGGCGGCCAGGTAGACGCATGCCGCGCCCTCCGGTCTCCTGGCTCTACGCTCAAGCCGTTCATCTATGCGCTGGCACTCGAAAACGACTTGGTCTATCCCTGCGAGACCCTCTGCGATAACACCCTCGATTACGGGGGCTACAACCCCGAGAATTTCGACGGCGGCTATCAGGGGCTTGTGTCCGCATCGGACGCCCTCAAGTACTCGTTGAACATTCCGGCGATCACCGTGCTCGAGCGCCTCGGCGTGGGCCGGTTTCACGCATTTCTGCCTGAAATCGGCATCGACAGCGCCCGAAAGCCCCCGGATCACTATGGTCTGGGCCTGACCCTGGGCAATTGCGAAGTGCGCCTCGAGGATATGGCAGCGGCGTACGCCATGCTGGCAAACCTGGGCGAATACCGCCCCTTGCGCACGGTTCTTTCCGAACCCGGTCAGACCGGCCACCGCTGCCTCTCGCGCGGCGCCTGCCTGGCCATCTACGACATGCTTGAGCAACCGTTCCCCGAAGAATTCGCCGCGGAACTCGTGCCTTCGGGCAGCATCACCACGCGGGTCTGCTGGAAAACCGGAACTTCGGCCGACTTCCGCGACGCGTGGGCCTTCGCGTTTAACCAGCACTATCTCGTGGGGGTGTGGATGGGAAACAATGACGGGTCGCCCTCGAAATGGCTTGTCGGTGCACAGGCAGCCCTGCCGCTGGCCGCGAGGCTCTTCCGGCGGCTTCCACCCAAGGATACGCCCGCGTGGCCCGCTCCAGGCGATGATATGAGGACCGTCGAAGTGTGTGCGCTATCGGGCCTGCCCCCTGCGCAGTGGTGCCCCCACACCCGCAGCGTGAGGATCCCTCGGGAACAGTTCGTACTCCGCCGGTGCGACGTTCATTATCCCGCCGGCCCGTTTCCCGTCGTAAAAAGCGGCGTCCTCGAGCGTTGGCCCGGCAGCGCCATGGGGTGGAATCTCGCCGATGTCCGCGGTCACGCTAGACCCGTCGCGAGCGGAGAACCCAAGGCCAAAAAACGCGAGGACACGCTCCGGATTCTGAACCCGTCAAACCGTGCCGTATTCATCGTAACCCATGAAACAAACGGGGACCGCATCCGCCTGCGGGCTTCCATCGAGCGGAAATCGCCGTTGCACTGGTACCTGAACGAGCGCTATCTCGGCGAATCCCGCCCCGACGCTCCACTGCTCATCGACCTCGCGCCCGGCACGCACCGGCTGACCTGCATGACCCCCCAGGGCGTCACCGATACCGTCGACTTCGAGGTCAAATTCCCCGGTCCCGACACCCGCGTGAACGGGTAACAGCGTGAACGGGGACATGTTCAAAGCGCCGTCCGCGACGCGGCTGCGTGTCCCCGTTTGGCCAATCATGCGCAAGATGCGCATGGCACGTCGAGGACCGCGCTTCGTTGAAGCCTGCGGCTGAATGGGTGCATCGCTGGGACGCGGCAGGCTGCCGCGTCTACATTGAAGACATCCGGAAACGTAGAAGAGGCTGCCAGCCTCTTCATTCCCGGGAACTCGGGTCGCGGGCGCAACGGAGGGCGGGTTTTCCAACCCGCCATTGAATCAACGCGCGGGCC
>CAZFOG010000495.1:0-4037 GCA_964520685.1 uncultured Nitrospiraceae bacterium
TTCACGCACGCGGCGGGCCGGTCCGCGGGCAGCAGGGCTCGTGGGAATTGCGCCGCGCCGTCAACGACGTTGGTTTCCGCGAGAGGCAGCCCATGTTCGTCGCAAACTGCGGCTACGGCGTCTTCCGCTACCGGCCCTGTGGCCGTGACGGTCAGGGTGGTCTCGTCCGATTGGATCGTGAGCCGTTTGGGCAACCGCGCGATGCACGCCACGCCGTCACGTTCGAGAAAGACCTGAACCGCGCCATCCGTGCCCGTTTCGGCCTCCCGGCCGTGAAGCAAGTCGAAGAGATGACCGTCTTCGCCGGGTTCGAGTGCCAGTGCCGGCCCGAAGAACGTCCGGCCCGTGGCATTGTATAAGGTGTATAGCGTCTTCGGTCCGTCCCCGAACCGGTTGGCGTAGACGTATTGGGCCTGGGTCTCCACGAGGGGCGCCCACTCACCACCCTCGAAGACGTCCACGTTTTCGCGCAGCACGGCATCCATGTCCTCGGGGTAATACGCGCCGAAGGATGCGACCCCGTTCCAGAACCGTTTGTGGTGCCGGGTATCCGCGGAGCGGTGGTCGAGTTCGAAGGCCTTGCATTCGGGGAAGAAGAAGCGCTGAAGGTTGCATTCGAGGGGCCGTAACGGTGTGGCCTGTACCGTCAGATCGTAAGTAATACACCCCTCCATGCAGTGCATCAAGAAATCATAACCGGGGTGTTCCGTGGTCAGTACCGAGCCCGGCTTCACCTCGTCCATGGCCGCGCGCACCATCCTGGTGGTCTCGGCGATGCACCGCAGCCACTCCGTGCAGCCGGGCTCGGCGAAGGTGTGCTCGTGCAGTGTGCTGAAACACGCCGCGCCGCCGTGGCCGTATTCATCGAGGCGAATACCGTCGGCGTCCGTTTCCTCCATGACGCGGCGCATGGTATCGGCGACGTACTGCCGGTATTCGGCCACCTCATGGCACATGTTCCACGACTCGTAATTGTGGTTGTACTCGCCGGTGGGCTGCACGATCCCCCAGAGTTCGCCCCATTGCTGGCCGCACCGGGTATTGTCGCAGGCGAGGATCGGGTCGGTGTACAAGGTCACCATGGCGCCCATATCGCGGTAGGTCTTGATCGCTTCGCGCAACACCGGCAGACCGCCCCACCGCGCGTTGTAGCCGTCGTAATCGCCCCGGTTGATGGGGTACATGGTCTTGCCGGTTACGGGGTCCTTGACGAAGTACGGGCTGTACCGCTTGTACATTGCCTCGCCGAGCCGTTCCTCGAGCTGGTCCCAGGGTGTGCGCCAGGGGCCGAGCTCCGACCACTCCCACCACGACATCAGCTCGATGCAATCGCACCGGGGCTGGATGAAGTCCGTGCGGTATGCGCCGTCGCGAAAGAGGGGGCTCTGCCCCCATCCCGCGGCGAGCATGTTGACGATGCCGCGCAACGCCGAGGGCTTCCGAAACGTCCAGACCTCGTGGCACCAGTCCGCATAGGCCCGCATGGGGCCGCGCCAGTCCCCCGGATGGGCGGCCAGGGCCACGTCTTTCAACGCGAATGATTCGCCGGGTTGACGGGTGCGGCGAAGGTATTCGAAGGCCATGCCAGTGCCGGCTTTTTGCGGCAGGTTGGCGGTCCACTTGTACTCGTCGGCGGTGGGGGTATGCGCCGCATCGCCGTTCATCTCCGCCTTGCCGGGAATGTGCTTGCGAAGGGCGAGCACCTTGTGCCGGCCGTCGGCATCGGTGCAGCGCAAAGCCAGCCCCGCCCCCCGCGAGGGGCTGTACAGGTCCATCAACTGATACAGGGCCGCGTGGTCGCCATACCCCCGGCGGATGGTGGCGGGTGCATCCGAGAAGATGCCCCCGCCCCAGGGGAAAAAGTAGTAGTCGTCCGCGGGGTCCTCGGATACCGCGAGGCCCGAGAGATGCGGGAAAGCGGCCTTGAAATCGAGTGGGCCTTGCGACCCGTTCGTGAAGGTCAGGCCCATGCGTAATTCCGTGTCTATCCAGACCGACACCGTGGCCTGAAGTCCGGATGGTTGGTGAACGAGCATCGCGGTGAACCCGTGGCGGCCGGGCATCGTCGTCAGCGGGCCGCACGTGAAATCCCTTGACCCCGCGTAGCGTTCTTCGGCGAGCTCGACCAGAAACAGGGCGGAATCCTCGGGATTGCGCACCATTTCCGTGTCGGCCCAGTGGTTGTACAGGGAATTGAGGCGCAACCGGCTCTCCACGACCTCGAACCGGCAGGACAGGCCCTCGTTCTCGAGAACGGCGGCGTTGCCCTCGATTCGGTACGAGGGTGCGCGCGGCACAGCCGCCCCGGCGGGGGCGGCGATGTCCGGGGTCATGTCCACGCGCTGCGGCAGGGGGTGGTAGCTCTCCGAAGCCGATACGGTCACCGATGCAAGCGGAGCAGTCTTCTCCAGGCGAATGCCGGACGGCCGAAAGGCCAGCGGCGGTGGCAATGTCGCTTCAAGACGCCCGCCATCGGATTTCAACGCGGGTTCTTTCACGCCGCCGCGTTCATCGAGCCACGCCGCGCTGAATCCCGCATCCGTGCCCGACTCGATGATTACCGAAAGCGGCTCGAGCCGGTCGATGCGCAGGGGTTCCCATTCCACACGCGTGTCGGCGCCGTGGGAGCCCGCATAGGCCAACAGGCCGCGTGGATCGTCGCTCTGTTGCGCCGCGGGACGCCACACGGCCCGCATATCGCGCGGTCCCGCAAGGAGGTACAGGCGCACCATGTACTCGCCCGCGCCGCCGGGTATCGTGAGCTTGTCCTGGCGCCATTCCTGGTTTTTTTCGAAGCGCACCCAACTGTTGCCGCCCTCGACCGAGTTGTCGATGCCCAGGTAGAGGTAGTCGTCGGGTTTTTTGCCCTCGGGCTGGGCCATGCGAAACAGGAGCGTGTTCTCGCCGCGGGTGAAGACCTCTTTGGGAAACCGGAAATCGTGCCACTGCATGAAGTCGCCCATGGGCTTGTTCTCGTCGTACACCGGCACGCCGGAATTCGTCGGGATCCGGTGGGGCACATCATTGATGACGAGCTCGAAGGCTTCGTCGAGGCCGTTAGCGGCGGGCAGTTCCCGCCAGGAATAGTCCCTTACGCAGAAGTAGGCGGAGAGGCGCACCTCGGTTGCTTCTGACCACACTTCTTCAGGCACGCTGGACAGGTCCAGGACTTTCCTGGCCCAGTAATCCGGACCCCGCTGGTGAGTGATGCCCATGGTCGCGCCGCCCCAGTTGCCCGGTTCATCCCGCACGACCCAGACTCCTTCGGCAATCACTTCGGCGAGCGAAGGTGCGGCAACCGCGCATTGCGCCATCGCCAGGCTGCACAGAACCGCCCCTGCCAGAATGTGTGACCGCCAGCACATGTGCATGATGCTCTTCTCCGCGTTACCGCAGGCCAGTTGCCCCTGGATGAACCAGCGACATGATAGTTTACGCGCGCCCGGCGGTAAAGACACGGGTGGCAGGGCAATCGCACTTAATGCGCCCCGCACGAATGGTCCTTCTGAGACGGGTCGTTTGTGGCCCCTGCCTCGAAGAATCGGTTTCTGCACGCTAAGAATCCTCCCCCAGAACGCCTTCCGGCGTTCCACCCCCTCCGAAGGGGGAGAAGCGCGACGGCGTTGAGGTGGCATGCGCATCTTGCGCATGATTGTGGCTCTGGGCCAGGGCTTTTGAACATGATAGTCCCGATTTTCATCGTCTACGGGTGAGCTATACGGCTTATGCTTCGCTGTCTTCCCCGACCACGGGGTCCACACGGTCCACTGAGTCCACCTGCGTCGCGGGTCCAGCGCCACGGGGGGCCGAGGGGGCCCGAGCGCGGTGCTCGGGCATGTGGCAGCTCGACGTCTATTCCGCTGCTTCGGCGGGTTCCACCGGGGGTTCGAGGTAGAGGGTCTTCCAGGAGATGTAGCCGATTTGGTTGGGTTGCCAGTTGCGGATGTCCGGCGATTTCAGATAGGGCCGGGTGTAGAAATAAACGGGAATGATGGGGGCGTCCTCGAGGAGGAGTTCCTCGGCCTGCTGGTAGGTGG
>CAZFOG010000496.1:0-4008 GCA_964520685.1 uncultured Nitrospiraceae bacterium
TCCTTCGTTAGCAACTGCGCCCCTACCCTTGGTCAAACAAGATAGACGGGGGCAATATTCCGGATTGCATCCTGCGGTATCCGCTTCGGAAGACAGCCGGCCGAGCAACCCAACCGCAACATAGGCGGATGACCCGGCGGTACGTCGGCAGAATCCCAACGGCGCACAAAAATGGCGCAACACCAATGGGCCAAGAACCAGGGAATGACCCTTCGATCTCAGGGCTGCGCCAATGCACGAATTCGCGCCGCGGCACTGCTGGATGCGCATTCGCAGGCATCTATCTTCCAGCGCCGCGGCCATTCGGCGTCAAGGCTAAATCGATACGGCTCTCACAGGCTTTTTCAGTGTACCGGTCGCCGCCAGAAGAACCGGCTCGACGACTGCAGGCTGTACCTTCTTCTCGATGGAAATCACTTTGAGATGTCTCATTTCCTCTACCCCATTTGTTGTGTACTGCGCCTGACGGTATCGAACATGGCCGGATATTCCGTTATTCCTGACGGCAGCGAACCATGAGCCGTTCGGTTCTCCCATCGACGATGAAAACCACGAGAACGGGGACATGTTCAAAGCGCCGTCCGCGGCGCGGCTGCGTGTCCCCGTTCGAAAGCCGAGTTTTGAGGCAGATCAAAAACCTCGGGACACCGCAACATGAGCCGGTCGGCTTACCCGTAGACGTTGAAAATAGAAATGACCGGTGAGGGCACCGGTCCCACAACAAAGCGGGAAATCCCGGTTTTTGGAAATTCCCGAGACAGAATAGGAAATGGTTGCCGGCGCGGCAACCAGACCGGGGTTTGAGCGCCGGCAACCGTTCGTGTGCGGTTTGACCCGGACGCGGAGCTCAGAGCGCAATGTCCCGCTCGACGTTCTCACCGGGAGCAATATCAAATGTAATCTCGTGGGATTCAGCCGCAACGGGATTCTCTTTCGGCGCGACAAAGACTTTCAGCACTCCGGTCCCTGCGGCAATCCCCTCGAAGCGGTAGGCGCCGCCGGCATCCACAGCCGCCTGGTGGCTTTGAATACCCGAGGCGGTCGTCACCTCGAGATAGGCCCCTGCGGCATCCGGCGCATTGCCTCCGACCGAAACACGGCCGGATACCGTAGCGGTACCGTCTTCCAACACCAGGTCCACCGGGGTCGTCTGGCCGCTGGCCACAACGGCCGCTCCACGGGCTCCCCTGCCGGTCGGTCCGACAACGGCCTGCACGTCCAGTTCGCCCGGCGCCACGCCCGTAAGACGGAATGCGCCGTCCGCCTCCACCTGGGCTTGGTAATAGACAAAGTCAGGCCGGTCGCTGTACCGGGCGAGCAGCATCATCCGCGAGACTGCCTGCTCCGGAGCGATAACCTTTCCTTCCAGAACGCCCGGCTCGGGAAGCGTTACTGTCACGGGTCGCGAATAGTCCGTCAACGCCACCATGGCCGGTCCGAACGGCGGGGCGTACGCCGCAATGGCGCCAATGCCCGGCGGCAACCCGTCGATACGAAAGGCACCGCTCGCATCCGTCTGCGCCAGGGCCTGCTGCTTCAGGTAAAGCATGGACGTATTCATGCCCGGCAGAAACACGACCGCGTCCGGCACGGGGTTCCCTGCAGGGTCCAGGACATTTCCCGTCACCGCTTCGCCGGGTTTCAGAACGAAATCGACCTCGGCTATCGCATGTTCCACGACCGTGACCGCCTTGAATGCCGCGGCATACCCGTCCGCCCGCACTGTCACCGTGATTGGCCCGGAATAGATATCCTGGATCTCAAACGCGCCAGACGCGTCCTGGAAAGTCCGAGCGTTTTGGAGCAGCTCGGGGCTGAAGACGTCATGGGCGCCGTTGATAAAACTCACTTTGAACGCAGGGATTGGCTGTCCACTCCCTGCCTCGGTGACCCGGCCCCGGAACGAGCCTTTGCCCTGCAGCACAATCTCGACATCCGCGGCGCCCGCCGTGACGCCCGCCTTGCCGCCGAAGGTATAGTCCTGATGGTTCGTGTTCAAGTGGTACGTGCCTTCATCCAGGCCGGTTATCAGGAATCTCCCGTCCTTTCCGGTGTGCGCAGTCTCGCTTTTCGGCCCGTACGCCGATACCCGCACCTCGGGGATGGGCTTGCCTGAGGTATCCACCACGATGCCCGAAATCGCCAGCCCGCCCTTCTCGCCATAGACTATGCGCAATCCCCTGAGCTGCTGGCCCGTGGTCAGTTCAAACTCCGCCGCAACGTCGCCGGTCGACCACATGCTCACCCCCGGCGGGGTCAACCCCACGGCGTACGTTCCCGGAATCAGGCTGGAAATCTGGAAGGCGCCCCCAGACGACGTCCGGAGCTCTCCGTCTACGGGCGGGTGGAACGGCGACTCCGGCTGGTGCAGGTGGAGTCCAATGTCCTGCATCGGTTGTCCCTGCGCATCGACCACGGTCCCTGAGACCGACGCGGTACGCGGGACGGTGAGCGTGACCGTAATGCCGTCCACGCCCCGGGAGGGCAGCGACAATCCTTCGAGGATTTCCCCCACCAGAGTATCGGTTTGCGCGCGCACACGCAGGACCTCTGAGGCCGCTTCCAGATACACCTCGAACGCCCCCTTGGCATCGGACTGGGTCTGCCCCGGGTTCGGCGACTCCTTGGTTCGCGCCAGCACGGAAGCCCCGGTCACGGGCTCCCCCGCGGTATCCACGACCCGGCCCGCCACGCGAATGCCGTGTTTCAGCGCGAAATCCAGCGCCACCGGTTTTCCCGCCTCGACGGTCACTGCCGTGCCATAGCCATATTCCGAACCGGGGTACCGGGCGCCCGCTCGCGGTGAAACCTGGTACCGGCCCGGAGCCAAGCCGCGAACTGCATAATTCCCGTCGCGGTCCGTGGTCGGGCTCAACTTGTCCGGCACGCCCGTTTCCCCGCCCCATACAAGCACTTTGACATCCGCGAGCCCCGCGCCCGATTCCGCGTCATACACGCGGCCGCTTATGTCGGGAGGCACGTCTTCTCCTCCGGCAATCGCCACACCAGGCACCGCCGCGCCATTCCCGCTTGTTGGCGCGCCAGGTGCCCCGGCACCGGGGCCGCCCGCCGTATCCACGGCACCGCGCGCGGCCACGCTTTCCGGGCCAGAACCCGTCTGCACGGCGTTCGCGTCTGCGGGTGCCGCCGGTTGCGGGCCGGTTTCCCCGCGCGGACCGTTCATCACCCATACTGCGGCCCCCGCGGCCCCTACCACCAAGAAAACCGCCGCCGCTTTCGTCACCAGCCCCCAGAAACCCGTCCCGAGCACTCCCGCCGCCGCGGGCACCGCGCCCGATACCATCATGCGGCCCAGCGCGGCCACAAGAGTTGCCGGGGCGGCCTGTGCAGCCTGTCCCTCCAGCGCGGCTGTCAGAATACCCGCCCCCGCCAGCACGCCCCGCTTACGCAGGGCCTCCCGGACCTCTTCAACTCCCTTCTCGATGCGATGGCGCACGGTCGACTCGGCAATTCCAAGTTGTGCTCCGATTTCGGCGTGCGTGTGCCCCTCGAGAAATCGCAGGACAATCGGTATCCGGTACGTATCCGGCTGCGCGGCAATCGCCTCGTCGACCATGGCGAGCAGGTCATCCGCATCCGCCTCGACAACGGCCCCGGCTTTCGCGGCAAACGCTTCCTCGCGCCGGCGGCGCCGCTGGGATGTCTTGATGCGATCCAGGCTCCGGCGCACGGCCACCGTGTGCAGCCAACCCGGTAACGACGCCGTGATGGGACGGCCCGCGCGCATCAGTTCGATGAAACTCTCCTGCGCGGCATCCTCCGCCTCGTGGGTATCGCCCAGCACCCGCCGGCACGCCCCATAGACCATACCCCCGTGGCGGGCAACCAGTTCGGCAAACGCATCGGCATCCCGATGCAAAGTCCAGCGCTGCAGCAATGCGGTGTCGTTCGTGCTCATGGCCCCATCCCTTTCTCGCATCTCCTACTATATCAGCCTGCCCTAAAGTCGACACCACCCTCCCCGAATCGCAACGCCGGACGGGCACC
>CAZFOG010000497.1:0-4002 GCA_964520685.1 uncultured Nitrospiraceae bacterium
CGGCGGCTGAAAATCAGGGGTGCGGCACTGGACCGGGTGAAAGCGTACGTCGCGTTGGGCAAGCCGGTTGTGGGCGTGCGCACGGCGAGCCACGGGTTTCAGCATTGGCTTGCGTTTGACAAGGAGGTCCTGGGCGGAAGTTACGAGGGCCACTATGGGAATGGCCCGACCCAGACCGCGACGGTCGTCCCGAAATTGCGCGCTCATCCCATTATGGACGGCGTAACGAAGATCAGTTCGCTGTACAGCCTCTACAAGAACCGCAGCAATGCCGCCGATACCGTTACGCTCATGGATTCACAAACGCCCGAGGCCCGCGAGCCGGCAGCGTGGGTCCGCGAATACAAGGGCGCACGGGTGTTTTACACATCACTGGGGGGCGTGCAGGATTTTGAGAACGATACGTTCAGGCGCATGCTCGCGAACGCCCTGTTCTGGGCCGCGGAGCATGAAATGAAGCGCATCGAGCTGCCCGTCCCGCCGCGCCGGGAAACGCCCGAAGGCACCCTCAGGCTGCGTGTGCGCACCCGGGTATCGGAATCGGGCGCGTGGAAAGAGGCCGTCGCCGAGAAAGAACTCCCCGTTGCGCAGACGGCCATACTTATTTGCGATATGTGGGATAAGCACTGGTGCAGCGGAGCAACCGAGCGCGTCGATGCCCTGGCCAAGCAAATGGAGCCCGTATTGCAGGCCGCGCGTGCAACGGGCGTGCAGATCATCCATGCTCCTTCGGAAACACTGGACTTCTATGCCGACAGCCCCCAGCGCCGCCGCGTCCTGCTGGCGCCGCGGGTCCAGCTTCCGCAGGAAAAACCCGCGCCGGACGAGCCGCCCCTGCCTATTGACGATTCGGACGGTGGATGCACCTCCGACGAAACGCTTCAGTATCAGGCGTGGACCCGGCAGCACCCGGCGATCTCGGTCGAGGAGCCCGACATCATTTCCGACAGCGGCCGCGAGATCTACAACTATCTCGCGCAGGAAGGCATTACGACCATTGTCTATATGGGCGTGCACACGAACATGTGCGTGTTGGGGCGCTCCTTCGGCATTCGGCGCATGAGCCGCCTCGGGTTCGAGTGTCTGCTGGTGCGGGATCTCACGGATACCATGTACGACCCGCGTGATCCGCCCTACGTTTCACACGACGAAGGCACCGGGCTGGTCGTCGAGCACATCGAGAAGTACTGGTGTCCTTCGCTGACCACTGAAGACCTGCTCGCGAGTCTGCCGTAAGCGTCAGATGAATCTCACAACTACTCCCGCGTGCCGGCATAGTAGTCCGCGATGGCCTTCATGATGACCTCGCCCGACTCGACGTTTTCTTCTTTGGTATAGAGCGCGCCGCCGCCTTCGCAGAGAATGGCCGTGATCCCGAACTGGGTGTGCGTACCCTCGGTCCATTGTTTGATGCTGCTCTCTTTCAAGGGCCACTCCTCGAGGGTGCGGACCACGTCGTTGACGTCGTGTTTTTCCATGAGATCGCGGAATTTGGTCCAAGGGCCCAGACCGTCCTCGGTCATTTCGGGTCCTGTGATGATACGGGGGTCGGTTTTGCCGCCCCAGGTGTGAATGCTCCAGGCCGTAACCGGTGGCGCATCGGAGGCCATTAGCCCCTCGAGGTCCTTCTGCACGATGTAGGCCTCGTGGGCCTGGTTTGCTTTGTCAGCCCCGCCCGCGAGGTAGGTGCGGTTCATGTCGAAGCCCTCGGCGTTGACCCGGTACCACCCCTTCGACGGCGCGTCGGGGCTCATCATGGGCACGAAATTACAGATGCTGCGCTTGCGAAAATCGGCCGCCTCGCCGCTGAGCATCCAGTCGAGCATGCCGGCCATGCGCCACTGCGAGTTGTGCTCGCCGGGGTGCTGATTCGCGAAGTAATGGACCCAGCGCTTCCCGCGCGGGACGTCGCTCTCAAAATCGGTCACTTCCAACCGGAAGAGATCGCGCCCTTCGAGAGATTTACCCAGCACCACAAGCTTCACGTACGGACTCTTCTTCCACCCCGCAACCAGTTCCTGGAGTTTTTCATAGGACATCGGCACCTGATGACCCACATAGACGACATCCTGCTCGAATTCGGGGAAGATCAGCGTGTCGTGCTGCTTGTCGACCTTCGGGCCGTTCTGCCACTGAACGGGATGCCAGTTCTCGCCGTCGTAGGAATAGGAAAAGGCGTATTCGTTGAAGTAATAGGCTGTGCCGCCGTCGAATTCGACGTCGAGCCGAAGGTCATTGCCCTTGGCATTCCTCAATATGGTGAACTGCGGACGGTTGTTCCAGTCCGGATGCCCCGGCGCCGCGCCCAGCGAAACGACGAAGTGGTTTTCCCCCGCCTGCTCAATGGTGGTTCCCTGAGAGCCCAGCGGCCCCTCGAACGTGAAATCCTCGACCGACAGTGTCGCCGCGCAGGCGGCGCCAACCTTCATTACGGCCAGTAGAACAGGGATTGCGCAGACAAAACGTAGCATGGTGAAGCCCTCTCTTTGCGTACGGTGTTTGAGACCTGTCGGTCGCAAGCGGGGCGCAGTCGGAAAACAGCCAACGCACGGCCTCCGGCTGTTGTTAGGACCACGCCACAGCGGCCACCCTATCTATACGGCTTTTCGCGCGGGCAGTCAAGGATTGCCTGCCAGGCCGTAACAATGCAGATGCCGAGCCGTGCGAGTCCGTGTCTGTCCGTGTTCCTCTATTCTGCCGCCGGGCGCTGGCATGGGATCGTTGCAGCCGCTACAATGGCGGGGCGGCTTGGGGCCGGGTTGGCGAGTGGGCTGCATGATCAGTCGCTCATAGGGAGTTGTGGTATGTCCAAAGTGACCGATGTCCGCTGCAAAGGCGTTGCGCTGTATTTTCTGCCGGTCGAAACGCGGGTACCGTTGAAGTTCGGGAAAGAAACCCTGACCCACGTGACATGCGCGCGGGCACGCGTCCGTGCCGAGAATGCCGAAGGGAAGAGCGCCGAGGGCTGGGGCGAAACACCCATCAGCGTGACGTGGGTGTGGCCGAGCAGCCTGTCGTACGAGGAACGCGAAGAAGCCCTCAAGGAATTGTGCAGGCGGCTGGCCAAGGCCTGGGCGGAATTCCACGTCATCGGGCATCCCATGGAGATCGGCCACGCCTTCATCGAAACGCGGCTTCAGGAAATCCTGGGCGAGCTGAATGCCGAGCGGCGCGACAAGGAACCCATACCTTGGCTGGCGGCGCTGGTCTGCTGTTCCGCCTTCGACATTGCCGTCCACGACGCATACGGCGTGCTAAACGCAAAACCGGTCTACGAAACCTACAACCTGGAATACATGAACTCCGACCTCTCTCATTTCCTGGAACCCGCCGAAGGGACCGATGTTTCATTCCGTGGCAAATATCCACAGGACTTCTTCGACCTGCCGCGCCCGAACAAACTGCCGGCGTGGCACCTGGTAGGTGGCCTGGACCCCCTCGATAAAAGCGAATTGACCGGCAAGGAACCCGACGACGGCTACCCCGTCCTGTTGGGAGACTGGATCGAGCGTGATGGCCTCAACTGCCTGAAAGTAAAACTCCGGGGCAACGACGCCGCGTGGGACTACGCCCGGCTCGTCAAGGTCGGCGAAATCGCCCAGAAAAAGGGCGCGGACTGGCTGACCGCCGACTTCAACTGCACCGTGACCGACCCCGGCTACGTCAACGACATTCTTGATCGGCTCGTGGAGGAGCATCCGCGCATTTACGGAATGATTCTCTACGTCGAGCAACCCTTCCCCTATGACCTGGAGGAAAGCCGCATCGACGTGCACAGCGTATCCGCCCGGAAACCGCTTTTCATGGACGAAAGCGCCCACGACTGGCGGCTGGTGCGGCTCGGCCGCACCCTCGGCTGGACCGGCGTCGCCCTCAAGACCTGCAAGACCCAGACGGGCGTATTGCTGGCCTTGTGCTGGGCCAAGGCGCACGGCATGACGCTCATGGTGCAGGATCTGACGAATCCCATGCTGGCCCAGGTCCCCCACGTGCTCCTGGCGG
>CAZFOG010000498.1:0-3992 GCA_964520685.1 uncultured Nitrospiraceae bacterium
GACATCGGCCGGAACCCGGTCTGAATGCCTTTTCGTAACGCCTCGAAACTGTCGTTTACAACGCGCCCTTCCCAAGTACTGCTCCACAGGGCTTCGCTCAGCGCTGCCGAATCCATGGGCGACCGCTGCAGCAGAGCCTCGAAGGTGTAGCGTCCGCGCGGGTCCGGGAACAATGGCTCGTGTTCTTCAGCGATTTCTTTCTGCGGCGGCCGGAATAGGCCGGCGTGTTCGGGAAATCCCACTGCGATGCGCTTGTTGCCGCACCCAAACCACATCAAATCGGATTGCTGGTTGAGCGAGTCCAGATCCCCAGTGCGGTAGCCGGGCACGCGGGCGGGGAGCAGCTCGGTCTCAAGAAGTTCCGCCATCACGGGATACCCGAACAGTTTTTCCAGGGCGTCTTCCAGGAGGCCGGCAGGAGCGGTGCTCCTGGGCACGCCGGCGGGCAACGCGCCACTCGATTCCGGCACTACGCCCTGCCAGTGCGCAAGAAACAGGGGCAGTTCTTCCGCCGGCCTGGGTTCAAACGAAGGCCGTGCGGCGGCACGTGTCATGCGCAACAGGCTCTCGAGGTTCTCGGCGTCACAGACCTCCATCTGAGCGGCATTTTCCGTGATGTGCTCGACGATCACGGCCCCCATCTCGGCCAGTTCTCCGATGGCCGCCTCGACGTCCTCCGGAGCAACGGGAAGCGCTTCGCAGAGCACCGTTCCCGGCACGGGACCGAAAAACCGCAGCCATTCGGCGAGCCAGTCCACGAGAAAGGTCTCATCCGGCTCGTTCGCCGGATTCTCGAGAAACTCCGGTTCGACGGAACGGCCGGGTGTCGCCATGTCGAAACACCGCACCTTTTCCAGCGCCCACCCGAATGCCCGCGCGGCCCGGGGGACGCACTCGATGGCCGCAACGAAACGCCGGGAATCGTCCGGGCCGGACACCCACACCGCCCGCTCGCGCAGCGCTTCGGCGATGCCCGCGGCGTCCAGTTCGGCATCCCGCTCTACCGCCTCCATCAGCGCGGTCCATTCCGCTTCGCTGAGCAGCAGGCGTTCCTTGAGCCAATCCAGAACGTCTCCGGACGATGCGGGCGCGTAGCCGGGATGCAGCCGCTGGGTCTTTGCCTCGAACACGGTCACCACGGACGCCGGAATCCGGGGCCGGAGTTCCGCCGTCCGCGCCACCTCGGCGAGGAGTTCGTCGCTCAAGCGCGATTGCGGTCCCGCCATAGGCGTATCGTCGAGATACATAAACAGGTTCGTCTGCCGCCACACCATCGATTCGGCGAAGGGCGAAGGCTGTTTCGTGAAAACCTCCGACACGGCAATCGTGCCGTCGCGCAATTCCTCGAGCACGCGTCTCAGGTTGACCAGATCGAAATCGTCGCGGAGACAGGTCCGCCAGGTCTCGGCCAGGATCGGAAAATCGGGGTATTTCATCACCGCGTGCAGGAGCTTCTGGGAGCGCCGCCGGTTCAGCCACAGGGGCATGCGCTGCCTGAATGTCTGCCGCGGCAACTGCAAGGCAATGCCCGCGTTCTCACGAAACCGCGCGCCAAAGAACCCCGACTGTTCCAGGCGTTTTCGCAACAGCGCCTCGATGCGTTCCGGTTCGACGAGGCCGATGATCCCACGCGCATTCGTTTCGTCGGGCAACATGAGGGCGATGCAGTCATTGTTGGCAAAGACCTCGACCCGGTATCCGTAGCGTTCCTCCCACGCCTGTGCCAGAGCAAGGGCAAAGGGTTGATTCAATGCGCCGCCCCACAGCGTGTGCAGCACCATCTGGGTGCTGTCAGACTCGTGTTCGGGCGCGGTGTATTCAATCAGCACGTGATGCCGGTGCGGCAAGGGCGCTCCGGTGGCCCCACGCTGCCGTTTGAGAAACCGCACCAGTCTTTCGGCGGCCCCGGGTGACAGGGCGTATTCCTGCTCGAGGGCCGCGGCGAATCCGTCCTCGTCCAGTTCGCTCTCCGCCCGTTCGAGGAACGCCCCAATGCGCTCGGAGAAATGAAACGGCCGTCCCAGGTCTTCCGCGCGCCAGAAGGGTGAATCGGAACGCTTCGCGTCGCCCGGCACAACCAGCACGTCGTTGTGGGTGATTTCCTGGATCTTCCACGCATGGGTCCCCAGCGTGAACGTCTGTCCCACGCGCCGTTCCCAGACGAACTCCTCGTCCAATTCGCCGATTTTGGCCTTCGTATCGGCCCGCCGCAACGCGTAATACCCCCGGTCGGGTATCGTCCCGCCGGACAGATAAAGCAGGCGCAGGCTCCCTTTGGAGCCTGAAATGGTGTTGCCGACCTTGTCTATCGAGAGCACCGGCGACAACGCCCGCAGCCGGGATTCCGCATACCGCCCCGCCAGCATCTCCACGACAAGATCGAATTGCCGGCGCGTGATCTCGTGATAGGGCCAGCTTGTGCGAACGAACCGGAAGAGCGCGTCCAAGTCCCATTCCTGCACACTCGCCATGGCCACAATCACCTGGGCAAGCACGTCGAGAGGGCATTCGAGCGGTCGGCAGGGCTCGATGTCCTGTTCCGCAACCGCCTTTGCCATGACGGCCGCTTCGAGGAAATCGCGTTCGTGGGTGGGGAATAACATGCCCCGGCTCACCGCGCCCACCTGGTGTCCGGCCCGTCCAATGCGCTGCAGGGCGGACGCCACGGAGAACGGCGTCTGCAACAGCACGACCTGGTCGAGCGCGCCGATATCGATGCCGAGTTCGAGGGAATTGGTCGCCACAATGGCTTTGAGTTCGCCGTTCTTGAGACGCTGTTCGACCACCGCCCGGAGTTCGCGCGAGAGCGACCCGTGATGCGAATACGCGACCAGTTCGCCTTCGGCGTCGTTGATCAGCAGCGTCGCGCGTTCGCACATGCGGCGGCTGTTGGCGAACACCAGGGTCGAGCGGTTCTTGCGGATGACGTCGCCCACGGCCGCCATGAGTCCCGGCATGCGCGTGCCTTCCTGCAGCAGCACGCCGCTGTTCTCCGGAAACTGGACCTCCACCTCGAGACGCTTCTCCGCCTGCGACGCAATCACGCTGACCGGCCGCTTCTCGTAGACCGCCTCCTCGCCCGTACCGGCAGCGCGGTACCCGCCCACAAACGCCGCGATGGTATCCAGAGGCTTGACCGTTGCGGACAACGCGATGCGCTGAAACTCCCCCGCGAGCGGTACGATGCGGTCGACGGCCGTAATCAGGTGGGTGCCGCGTTTTGTACCCGCGACCGCGTGGATCTCGTCGAGAATAGCGGTGTTGAGTCCCGCAAACAGCATCCGTGCCCGGGGCGAACTCAGCATGATGTTGAGGCTCTCGGGCGTGGTGACCAGGATGTCCGGAGGATGCCGCAGCATGCGCTGGCGCTCCTGTTGCGGGGTATCGCCGCTTCGCGTCAGCACGGCGATGTCCGGCACGGACCGCCCGGCGTCGCGGAAGCGTTCGTTCAACTGGGCCAGGGGCAAGAGCAGGTTGCGCCGGATATCGTTGTTCAGAGCCCGAAGGGGAGAGACGTAGAGCACGCGCGGCCCTCCGGGTGGCCACGCGCCCGTCAGCAACCGATCCAGCGCCCAGAGGAAGGCCGTCAGCGTCTTCCCGCTGCCCGTGGGCGCCGTGACGAGCACGTGTTTCCCCGAGGCGATCTCCGGCCACGCCCGCGCCTGCGCATCGGTAGGCTGCCCCACCGCCTCGCGAAACCACTCCCGGATGAGGGGATCAAAGATGTCGAGTGAATCCTGCATCGGGGACTAGTGTAGCGATTCGCGGTTGATGTTGCATTCGGGCGCTTCTATTCTCATCCCGCGCAATCTAATGCAGTTTTCCCGCCCGAGTAAAGCCGTATCGCCTGCATCTGGGCCTGGAGGCGGAGGGAATACCGACAGGCGTTCGGGAAGAGGATTCCGGCTCCTGAAGCTTGGTTGCGGCCATGCCGCGCTAACCCAACTTCCGCAGTTTGAGGTCGATTTCAGGAATTTTCGCTGAATGCGGAA
>CAZFOG010000499.1:0-1290 GCA_964520685.1 uncultured Nitrospiraceae bacterium
CCGAGCGCGAGACCCGGCTGACGCCCGATGCGTTACTGCAGTGGATGGACGAGGCGGGGATTCACCGCGCGGTCATCGCACCCGGCGATCGCGAGATCGCGGTGCACAACGCCTCGGGCAACAGCCGCATCATCGAAATCAGCCAGGAATCGCGCGGCCGCTTCATTCCCGCCTGCGCGGTGAATCCCTGGTTTGGCGAGGCGGCCTGCCAGGAGCTTCGCCGGGCAGTTGCGGCGGGGGCGAAAATGCTCGTGCTGGCCCCCGCGCTGCAGGGGTTCTGCTGCGGAGATGAGCTGCTTGACGGCCTGTTGCACGCGGCGGCAGAACTGCGCGTTCCGGTGTATGTCCATACGGGCCCGCACGCGTTCGGCGCGCCCGCTCAACTTATCGTGGCCGCTGCCGAATATCCCGGCGTGAAATTCATCCTCGGTCACTGCGGCAGCACGGACTTCGCGGGAGACATGCCGGACGTCATCCGCCTGGCTTCGGAAAATGTCTGGTTCGAGGTGAGCCTGGTGGATCCGTGGGCGGCCGCCCGATATGCCAAGACGGGTGGGCGTCACCGGGTGCTGTTCGGCACGTCCGCACCGAGATGCAATCCGGTGTTCGAGCTACAGGCTCTGCGTGCACAGTTGCCGGTCAAAGACTACCCCGACGTTTACGGGGGCAACCTGGCAGCGCTGATAGCGGAGGCAGGGTCGTGATCGTCGACTGTCATACGCACTGGGGTCCTTCATTTAAAACGCGCTACGGACTGGACCCCGCACCGTGGCTGGAGGGCGAAACCCGCCACGGGGTTACCCATGCCGTCGTTGCTCCCTTCCTTGGTTTGCACGACGACGCCCTGCTCCAGCAGGAGAACGATGAACTGGCCGCGGTATGCGCTGCTTCGGGCGGCCGCATGATTCCATTTTGCACGGTAAACCCCTATCGCCGCGAGACAGCGGTGGCGGAATTCCGGCGTTGTATCGAGGGGCTGAAAATGCGGGGCCTGAAGATCCACCCGTGGGTCCAGGGTGCAAACCTCTACGGCGATTCGATTGACGAGTTGTGCGAGATGGCGGCGCACTGGGCTGTTCCGCTATTGTTTCATGACGGAACGCCGTCCTACTCGCTCCCGTCGCAAGTGGCCCTGTTGGCCAGGCGTCACCCGAGAACCACGATGATTCTGGGGCATTGCGGGTTGTATGAGCATTGGCGCGAGGCAATTGCGGCCATGCGTTATGCTGGGAATCTCTGGGGATGTTTGTGCGGTCCCCACCTGGGCGCGCTACGCGAACTGGTGAGCCG
>CAZFOG010000499.1:1390-3950 GCA_964520685.1 uncultured Nitrospiraceae bacterium
GTGGAGATGCCCCCCAAACGCGGGGTACACCCCATGCCCGAATCGGCCATCAACGCCATGCCGGGGTACGTGCCGCTGGCGCATGCGGCGGGGATCAAATGGGTTACGCGCTACCTTCCCAACCTCGAGAAAGGGTTGCCGTACGTACTCGGTCTGCTTATCCTGAATGACCCCGAAACGGGCATTCCCCTCAGTGTTATGGACTGCGCCTGGATCACGGCCATGCGGACCGGCGCAGCCAGCGCGGTCGCAGCGAAATACCTGGCGCGAGACGACTCGCGGCAGATCGGCATTCTTGCCTGCGGCGTGCAGGGACGGAGCAATCTCGAGGCGATGAAGGTTGTTTTTCCGAACCTCGAGTGCGCCAAGGTGTTCGACATCCGCCGTGACACCGCGGAACGGTACGCGCGGGAAATGGCGGAGTTGCTGCAAATGCGCGTCGACGTGTCCGAAACCCCGAAAGACGCGGTGAACGGAGCGGACATCGTCGTCACCAGCGGCCCCATCCTCCAGCATCCGCAGCCCGTTATCGAGAGAGCATGGTTGAAGGAGGAAGTTTTCCTCAGCGCGGTGGACTTGGACTCGTACATCAAGCCGGAAGTATTCAACGCGGCCGGGAAACTGTACACGGATGATATCGAGCAATTCATGGGCTACAGCCGGCAGGGGTATTTTGCCGGAATTCACGAGCCCGTTGGCGATTTGGGCGAACTGGTTGCCGGAACAAAGCCGGCCCGCGAATCCGGTGACGAATTGACGATGACGGCAAACCTGGGGCTGGCAATCGAGGATATAGCGGTCGCGGTCCGGGTTTACCGTGCGGCAAGAACGCGCGGGTTGGGCCGCACGTTACCCCTGTAATCAAGGAGGAACTCTCGTGATCAGGATCCACGAACCATTCCACGGAGCCGTACTGAACCACCGCCATGGCCGGAGCGTGAAAGGCGGCCTCGAGATTCCTGTCTGGGGCACTGCGCCGGTCGACGAACCGGTTACCATCAACGGCGCCTATGCCCGGCGCGCGGGAGAGCGGTTTACCGCATCCGTCACGCTTCGCGCATCCGAGACAGACATCGTCGCTGTCGCCGATAGCGTCACAGGCCGGAGCGAGCACCGGGTCCGCGTCGTGTGGGATCGTCATTCCAAGCCGCGCTACCGGTTCGGCATTGACGACAACAGCTTCTTTCTTCGCGACGTCGCCGCAAACCGGTACAAGTCCCTGTTTCAATGCCCCTACCTCGACGGGCTTCGTAAACTGCACCGAAAGTACAAGACGAAATTCGTTCTGAACGTCTTCTACGCCACGCCCGAGCACGATTTCGACCTGTCCCAGTTTCCCGCAACCTACAAAGCGGAATGGGCCGATAACGCGAACTGGCTCAAGCTTGCGTTTCACGCGTATTCCGAGTTTCCTGACCGGCCCTATCAGAATTGCGCCCCGAAGAAACTGGCCCAGGACCTCGAGCTTGTCGCCGGCGAGATTCACCGTTTTGCCGGCAAGAAGACCTATTCCCCGCCAACCATCATCCATTGGGGCATGGTTCATCCGGCGGCCTGGCCGGTGCTCACCGAACGGGGCGTGAAGATTCTCAGCGGCTCGTTTCACCCCAATACCGGAAGTTTTTACACGACCGAGGGCGAGTCCTTCCCCGTGGAAGAATCCGGCACCCCCTTTGGCTACGACGTAAGCTACAGCCTCGACAACGCCCGCTCCGAGTACCTCAACCGCCATGATGCCCTGAAGGATTTCGCAAGCGGCATCGTCTTCTCGAAGATTGACATTGTGTGCAACAACGTGGCATTGGACCAAGTTGTGCCGGTTCTGGAACCGCTCATCCACGAACCGAACACGGCCGAGATCATGGACTTGTTCACGCACGAGCAGTATTTCTGGCCGTTCTACCACAATTACCGGCCGGACCATTTCCAGCGGCTCGATGCAGCGCTCCGGTTCTGCACCGAACACGGCTATGAGCCCGTGTTCTTCCATGAGGGTTTGCTCGGCGGAAAGGAATAGACGATAGCCTCAGAGGTTTTTGCTAAGACCCCCGGCCCCTTGCAGTGTCTGCCTCGAATACGTCAAAAACCCGGATTTCCCGCTCTGTTGTGGGACCGGTGCCCTCACCGGTCATTTCTATTTTTTGTCGCCTACGGCTAAGCCACACGGCTCATGGTTCGCTGCATCGAGAATTCGGTTCCTAGAGGCTAAGAATCCTCCCCCCGAACGCCTTCCGGCGTTCTGCCCCCTCCGAAGGGGGAGATGCGCGACGGGGTTGAGGTGGCGTGCGCATCTTGCGCATGATTGTGGCTTTGGGCCGAGGTTCTTGAACATGCCGGTTCCCATTTTCATCGTCTACGGGTGAGCCGCGGGCTCATGGTTCGCTGTCCCAAGGTTTAGACCGTGTTTCCCCGTCCGTGTAGGTCCGTGTTTGTCCGTGTGGGTCCGCCCCATTGGCACGAGCATCCTGCACAAGATTCGCGCGCCGGCTTTCAGGGAAGAGGTTCAAGAAGTGGCGGAGGGTGAGGGACTCGAACCCCCAAGCCCGAAGGCGCCGGTTTT
>CAZFOG010000500.1:0-3946 GCA_964520685.1 uncultured Nitrospiraceae bacterium
TTTCTGTTTACCGACTTCCGCCACATCGATCCCGGAGACCTCAATTGGCTTTCGCCCGAAGGGAATCCCCTCCCCGTGGCTGGTCCGCCGGAGCCGCCCGTGCACGCGGCCGCAAGCCTGAGCCTGGTCGCCCGAGGCATCCGCCTCGTCGCCCAGAAGGCGCGCAAGGAAGGACCCATCCAGGGTCTGCCGGGGCGCGTCCTTCATGACGGCGGCCTGTATCGCGCCTGGTCGCTCCAGACCAACTATCCGGAGGGCGGAAATCTGGGCTCTTACTCGAAGGCCCCGGCGGAATCCGTGTCGGTCCACTATGGCGAGTCAAGCGACGGTTACACCTGGAACGTGCGCGAAGCATGCCGCGTACCCGTCCAGGGGGTGACCGGGATAGACGGCGATTACGTCTTCATAGACCCCCACGGCCCCGCCGCGGAACGCTACAAGTGCATCTACAACGCGTGGGTTCTCTCCGACCCGGCTGCTCTGTGGGACCAATACGGGAAGCTTCACCCGCGCTACCGCGACAACCGGTTGCGCCCCGATTATATCTACTGCCTGTTCGGGATGACATCGCCCGACGGACTGCATTGGACACCCATCCCCGACCCCTTGCTCATCCATAAAGGCGACACCGACAACACCGTCTACTATGACGAATGGCTGGGAAAGTACGTGTTGTATACGCGTCTGTACTGGATGCAACGGCGCATGGTGGCCCGTGCCGAGTCCACTGATTTTCGGCATTGGACGCCCGTCGAACCCGTCGTATGGCCAAGCCTCGAGGACCCGTCGTCATTTGATATCTACACCAATGCCCGTACCTGCTATCCGGGATTGCCCGGACACCACTTGATGTTCCCTTTTTACTACCGCCGCTATACCCAGACATCGGAGATCCATCTGCTCTCAAGTTTGGATGGCATCCGCTGGGACCGGGTCCCCGGCGGCCCCGTGCTCGAGCCGGGCGACCCTGGCGACTGGGACGGCGAATTCATCGTCGCAGGCAGAGACCTCGTGCCGCTCGGAACCGGCCGGGTGGCCATTCCCTATTCCGGCAGCACCCATCCGCACAAGTACCCGCGCTGGCCCGGCGTCATCTCCCACGCAACGGGCTGGGCATCATGGCCGGCTGGCCGTTTGAGCGCACTGGTTGCCGACGAGGAAGGCGAGTTCGCCACATTTGGAGTCGAAGTCACAGGAACCGAATTGAAGGTCAACGCCAACGTGCGCCGGGCCGGCGAACTTCGGGTCGGATTGCGCGGCATTGACGGCAGGTCCGTAAACGAATGCGACCCGGTCACGGGCAACGAATCGGCCCACACCATCTCCTGGAAAGGCGATTCGACCCTTAACCTCGCGCCTGGCCAAACCGTCTGCCTCCATTTCCGGCTTCGTGCGGCCGAACTCTTCGGGTTTTCGTGGGCGTAGTGCCCCCGCCGCCCCGAAGACGCCGGACTAGCGAAGTGCTGGGATTGACCCGACGGTTTGCTTAGCAAACCGGGATTTCCCGCTCTGTTGTGGGACCGGTGCCCTCACCGGTCATTTCTGTTTTTACCGTCGATGGGTGAGCCGATCAGCTCATGCTTCGCTGTCCCGAACGCTTTTCCAGTTCCAGAAGTTTGGTCGCGGCTACGCTGCGCCGTGACCGCCCGTGCCCGTCCGTGCTTGTCCGTGTAGGTCCGTGTCAGTCCGTGTCCGTCCGTGTGGGTCCACCCCCTCCGAAAGCGGGAGCTGCGCGCAGAAAGCCAAGACGTATCGCAACTACGGCCAGGATCGCTCCCACCAGGTCCGCCACCAAGTCGAGCGCCGTGTTGACGTACCCCCCGACGCCGGTCTCCGGCATCAGCACCGTCGCTATGAATTCGATAATCTCATTGAGCCCGCCCACACCCAGGCCGGCCATCACCACCACAATGTAGAGCGCGGGCCCGTGGCGCATGCCCGGGCGCAGATAGGACAGCAGGAGGTGGTACATGAGCAGCGTGGCCACGCCAAACCCGACGATGTGTACGAACTGATCGTACCGAAAGATGGGGATATCGCTAGAGAGCGGCACCAGCATCACGCCGTAAAGCACGCCGTCGCCAACCTGAATGCCCCCGCCGCACAGATGCAGAATGGCCCACACGACAAGGCCCCAGAGGATGGGAATGGGATACCGCACCCGATCATTGGTCAGGGCAATCACCACCATAAAAAAGACGATTACCGCCACATAGAGAAGGAATTCATAATTCTGGCGGTAGCCGAAAAACACGGCGAACGGGACCAGCACCAGAAGTAATACCGTCAATGGAGCCACGTGCGCACGTTCCAGCCTGAGCATAACGCCTCTCCCTCCCCTGCGGAACGCGAACCAGATTAATCTGTCTTGCGCGTTCCCTGGTCACGTCACTTGGCAATTGGCGGTGTGCATGGGCCTTCGCTCTCAGTGCCCATCAATCCGCGTATAAGTAATAAGCGCCGAGCCGGGACACTCCCCTATCTCGATCGGCACCCCCGTATCGAGCAATTCCGCACCGGTCATCTCGCACGCCGCGCCGGGCTCATCGAGATTGGTTATCCGGTATCGGGCGGCACGGTCGAGCCCGCGCAGCACCAGCTCGGCGGCGCGGTAAATGCTGCCCTCGCGGCGGAACACCTGCACCATTCCTTCGCCCGATTCGGGCCGGTCGAACTGCCAGCCAATCCATATGTCGTTGGCAAGGCTATAGGGAGTCAACGGATAGAAATCACCCGCGTAGTTGGGGGCAATCTGTTTCCATTGCGACGTCAACCGGCGGAACTCGTCATAGTCGAGGTCGGTCCGGCGCGCATCCCATAAGCAATTGGGATACGGCGTCATCATGCTCCGGAACCGGTATGCGTCGGCTTCTTTGACCCCCGTGCCGTGGAACGGAATCCAGGAAGATATACCATAAGTGCAGCACTGCGTGCCGATGGGCTCGAGAATATAGTCGGTGCGCCACAGGGGCACCGACCGCCGAAGGGTCTCGAGGTCATTGCGGCGTCCACCGCTGGCACAGGTATCGATGCGGAGACCGGGCCTTCGCCGAAGCAGCTCGTCCCAGAAAGCGAGGTATCCAGTCACGTGGCGAATCTCGGTAATGCCCTGGCGCTCAGGGCCGTCTGCACCGCGCCAATAGTCGAGCGGATCCATATTGAAGTCTTGCCGGTACAGGTCGATGCCCTGCTCCGTCAACAGCGCGTCAACATGCTCCACAAGCCACTGCCACGCGTCCGGATTGCCCAGGTCAAGGAGCTTCGTGCCGCCGTCCGCGCCCAGGAGCCACTCGGGGTGGGTATCGTAGAGCCAGGTCCCAGGGGTTACACGCTCGGGCTCGAACCACACAATCGTCTTGAGTCCCTTGCTGTGCGCGTGGTCCGTGATGAAGCGCAGCCCGCGCGGGAACCGGTTCGTGTCAACCTCCCAGGTCCCCGTATTCGGCCAGCCGCTTGTGTTGAAATACCACCCCGCGTCCATCCACCAGTAATCCAGCGGAATCTGTTCCTCCAGGTAGCGATCGATGAACTCGATCTGGCTGGCCTCGTCGGCCGTAACCATTTCCCCAAAGAAATGAGAAGAGCATCCCGCGAGGTGGACAGGATGAAGCTGGCCGGCAGGACGCGGCACATTGTGCGCGATCATCCAGCGCCGCCACGTGTTTTGCGCGTCCACACGCTCGCCTTTCCAGAACTGCAGGACGATAAGGGGCGTGCGTACCTCTTCGCCGGGATGCAGTGTGAAGTGCGTCCGTTCCTGGCCAGCCGTCACGTGCAGCCCGCCCCCCTCATCGCGACTGAACGACGCAAGCCACTGGCCGGGCCATCCAACAACGGCGATAACGCCTTCTCCTGGCCACTCAATATTAAAGTAGGGAAACTCGCCGTTACTGCCGCGCCCGCCCGACGAAGCTATCTGTTTCGTCTCGTTCGGACGCAGCACGGC
>CAZFOG010000501.1:0-3945 GCA_964520685.1 uncultured Nitrospiraceae bacterium
AATTCGGTGAAACTCCTATTTATAGGACAATACCGAGCCAAGCTTCAACTAAAGCTGCTAACTTTAGTTGTTGAAGGTGTAACGACTAGTCGAAAGACGTAGCTGATAAGCGATTGATCAGCGAAACGGGGAGCATCCTTGAAATTTTAGTTTGGAGTCAAAATATGCATCAAAATCAAGAATATAATAAAATGAATTATTCAAATGATATAATTGAAAAATTTTTTAGTAAAATTATATATCCTGGAAATAATAATGAATGCTGGTTATGGAATATGTATCTTGACAAAGATGGTTATGGTACATTCTATTTCAATAGTAAAAGTCAAAAAGCTCATAGATTTGTATATGAAATTTATAATGGTCAAATTCAAAATAATTTTGAAGTTTGTCACGATTGTGATAATCCAACTTGTGTAAATCCAAATCATTTATTTCTTGCTTCACATAAAGAAAATATGACAGATTGCTCACTAAAATGTAGAATGGATCATCATTGTGAATTAAACGCAAACGCCATTTTAACAAATCAAATTGTTTTAAATTTTATAAATAATGTTTTAAATGGTACTTGGACAACGAGAAAAGAAATTATTGATAATATGTCTTATACTAATTATGTATCAAGTTTAATTCATAAAATTTTAAATAGAAAAACTTGGAAAAATATTACAGATCAATTTACAGATGATGAATTAGATTTTGTAAAAAATATTTATATAAAAAATCAAGGATGAAGATATAGTCTGATCTATATAGAAATATATAGCAGTGGATTCATTCCACGAACAAAGAAGTAGCGATCTTTGTTGAACAAAAATGTAGAAGCAATGTTAGCAGCCGGATGTGATCTTGCCGTTAAAGAAATACTATCAGTTAAAAGTGATTGGTCTGCAGGAAAAAAAGATCTTCTTAGACAATTAATTTCGGACGGAGAATACAAATTACCAGAAAATAGAACTATTAAAAGTAGAACTAGAGAAGTTGTTGATCTGCAATTAGCATATCTTAAAGAATAATTATTAATAACACTAAAAAAATAAAACACTAAACTAAAAAGGAGAACAAAAAATGTCGGTTAATAAAGTCACTCTTATCGGTCATCTCGGGCAAGATCCAGAACTCAGACACACTGCAGATGGAACATCAGTATGTAATCTCAGTTTAGCAACAAGTGAAACTTGGAAAGATCAAAATGGTTCAACTCAAAATAGAACTGAATGGCATCGAATTGTTTTTTGGAGAAGATTGGCAGAAATCGCTAGCCAATATCTTAAAAAAGGTTCCCATATTTATGTGGAAGGAAAAATTCAATCTAGAGATTATGAAGATCCTTCAACTCCTGGGGTTAAACGTAAAGCTTATGAAATTATTGCAAATGAATTGAGAATGCTTGACAAAAAACCAAATAATAATCAAAATAACAAACCAGTACAGGAGCAATTACCACTTTAAACAAGGAGAAAGATATTGAATCTTTTAAATAAGAAAAATCTTTCTAATGAAACTGTCGATAGTAATAATTTATTTACTATCGGCAGTTTCAGATCTTCACAATATGAATTAATTGAATATTTCATGAACTTGTGTGTAGAATATATTGCAAAACAAAATAAAAATTATATGAAAGTTGACAAAGTGAGTATTATTAATATTCCAACTTATTTGGGAATAAATTATAATTTATTAACACAAGTCACTGTCGATGTTGATGTTTTAGGAATCGGCAAGAAAACTTTTATGAAATTTTTACTCCCAACACTAGTTGATGATACATTTTTCATTCTGAATGAAAATTATTTTGTACCAACAATATATATTCTTGACAAACCAATTATTATTAAAAAGAAATCTATTAAACTGACAGGCACATTTAATTCTATTACAATATACGACAAATTGATTACATTTGTTGGAGTTAATATTCCAGCGATGTATTTTTTAGATATATTTCTCTCAAATACCGATCCAGAGGAAGCTAAATTAAAATCAGATTTTTCAACTACTTTTGGAATCAATCCGAATACAATTTCTGAATCTGACTTATTAACGTATTTTAGCAATGTATTTAAATGTGATCCGTATAGAGCAGTTATCAAAGAGCATTTTAACAAGCTATTCTTTGATAGTTTTTCAAAAATTTTATATCAACAATGTTACAATTTAAAAGAAGAAGAATTAACAATTGCAAATTTATTAAAAATTTCATTAAATATTTCTCACACTTCAGAGGAAGACGCTTTTATAGATCTTTCTCAAAAACGATTAGTATTTATTGAAATTCTCCTTTCCCCAATCTTTAAAAGAATAGCTATTACAGCGGCAAAAGCATCAAGAGGATTCGTTATAAATGAAATAAGTATGGATCAAATGGAACTTGTTAAGAATTTTTATATAAATCTTCATAACAAATTTATCTATGATAATGTAAATGCATTTGATACTATGCTATCTCATAAAACACACTTGTTATCACCAAACGCAGAAAATGCTCCTGGTGTTATAGCAAATTTACATCCTTCTCATTTTAAAAAGATATGCCCAATAAGTGTATCTAGTCAAAATCCTGGTGAAACGGTTTATACAATTGCTGATGCTAAATGTGATATATTTGGAAACTTTTATGAGGTATAAAAAATATGTTATCAAATTTAAAACAAATTTATACAATGTTAGAAGATATTAATCGAAAAATTGATAGTGATGGTAAAATTGATTTATTGAGAATTTTTTTAAATGAACCAATTTTTGGAGAAATGTTAAGAAAAGTTCTAATGTATATAACTGATGAATCAAAACAATTTAAACTTAAGAGAATTAAATTTTGCACTTACTTTGAGGATAAAGTAGCGGCAGAACATCAAAATACTGATGGAATATTTGATATGTTAGATTATATTGACAACAAGTTAGACGATATATCGGAAGATGAAATATCTTTTCTTGAAAAGATTTCATCTTCCGATATTGAAACTGTGGAAGTAGTTACTCGAATCTTAAACAAAGAAGCTGGTTGTGGAATAACAAACGACAAAATTATAGAAATTTTAAATGAACCATTAAAAACATCAGAGGACGATAATGAAGGAAACATACACATCAGATCAACTAGATGATTTAGAAAATCATCTTGAACAATGGCTAAGTGCTTATGAATTAGGGAATCCAGAAATAGAAGATGATCAATATGACCATTATAAAAGGTTACTCCAGAAGCTTCGGCCGAATTCAGAATTCTTAACAAAAATTGGTAATAAACCAAAAAGAAATAAAGAAACATTACCATATGTATTAGGAAGCTTAACTAATTATTTTGAAGATAATATTCAAAATTGGTTAAATGAATTTTTAGAAGTTCCAAATGGGTGTCCTGGATTTATTTTATCCCATAAACTTGACGGAGTAGCAATTGAATGCGAATATGATGATGGAAAATTGACCGGTGCATGGCTTCGGGGAGATCATTATGTCGGTGAAAACATAATTCATAAAGCTATTATATTTGCACCAAAATTTCTTAAACCAAGTAGAGGAAAAATTTATCTCAAAGGTGAGATTTTGTTTAAGCCAGAAGTTGATTATATCAAACTTGGTTATAAAAATAGAAGGAATGGGGTTGCTGGAGTAATAAATAAAGATGATTTAAGTCTACTTAAATATCTCTATATTAGATTTCACACCTGGGCAAACCCTACAGATTTTAATCAAACATATATTGAATTACAAAGATTAAATTTAATCAAAGCAATAGTTGGTGAGGATTGCACAGTTCCATATGTACTTGTAGAGGACGTATCCAAAATATTAGAAGTCTCTACAAAAATGTTAGCTGAAGAAACAACATATGATAAAGATGGAATTGTTATTGCAGCTAATTGGTCTGAAGTTGAAAATGTAAAACTTCCAACTAATAAGATCGCTTTTAAGTTTAATAAGATGTCGGCA
>CAZFOG010000502.1:0-1642 GCA_964520685.1 uncultured Nitrospiraceae bacterium
GCATATATGTCATATCGCGAACACGATACTTGTTGTCAGGCCCGCGCTTCCTGTCTACTATGATGCGGAATACACGAATGGGTCGTATGAGTCGCTGGTTCATCGGGCAAGTGTGCTGCGGGTTATTCAGCGGGGAGTGCGCAGAGGTTTCCGGCACTGGGGAGAGGATTGCCATGCAAAGGATTACGGGGTGTACGCGGTCGTGGAGATTTCTGGCGAGGCTTAAATTCACGGTGATTGCGCTCGTGTTTGCCTCCAGTCTCTCGCCGCATGCCGAGGGCGCTTGCGGCGACCCTGCCACCGCTATCCACGCCATCCAAGGCAGCGGTCTTACCAGCCCCCTCGTTGGCCAGACCGTCGAGGTCGAGGGGATCGTCACCGGCGACTTCCAGAACACCCTTGGCGATACACCTCCGGGCCTGGGCGGCTTCTTCATCCAGGCAGCCGACGCCGAGTGGGACGCCGACCCGCTTACGTCCGAAGGGATTTTCGTTTACGACAACGGCTTCGGCGTGGATGTGGAACCCGGCGACCGGGTCCGCGTCGCGGGCACGGTAGCGGAGCGGTTCGGCCAGACGGCCATCACTCCCGTGACCGCCGTCAACGTATGTTCGTCGGGCAACCCGTTCTCGGCTGCCTCGCTCACCCTTCCGGATGACGCCCAGGCAGGCGATGGCCTTGAATACTTCGAGGGGATGCTGGTGACTTTTCCCGGCACCTTGTATGTCGTCGAGCACTACTATCTCTGGCGTTACGGGCAGGTGGAACTGGCAGTCGAGGGCCGCCTCGACACTCCCACGAATATTGCCGAACCTGGCGCCCCTGCCCTTGCACTGACAGAATTGTACGAACGGCTTCGAATCACTCTCGATGATGGTAAGGGAGCGCAAAACGTTGCGCCTGTACCGTACCTGTGGCCGGACGGCACCCTCCGTGCCGGAGATACGGTCACTGGGCTGACGGGCGTTCTGGACTACGATTTCGGGGGGTTCCGCATCCAGCCGACCGATCCGGTGACCTTCCAGCGTGTGAACGAACGGCCCGCCGCCCCGCCCGACACCGGCGGCGCGCTGCGCGTGGCCTCCATGAACGTCTTTAACTACTTCACGACCCTCAATGTCCGGGGCGCGAATACCGAGGAGGAGTTCATCCGCCATCGGGTCAAGATTCTTGCCGCCCTCGTCGCCATGGACGCCGACATCCTCGCCCTCATCGAGATCGAGAACAACGGTACGGGCCCCGGCAGCGCCCTGACGGACCTCTGCAGCGGACTCAATGAGATCGTGGGTGCGGGTACCTACAGCGTCCTCGATCCGGGTGTCTCCCCCATCGGCACGGACGCCATCATGGTCGCCATGCTGTACCGTTCGGCTGCCGTCACCCCCGCCGGCAGCGCCGCTATCCTTGATTCGTCGGTGGATCCCCTTTTTCTCGACACCCAAAACCGCCCCTCCCTCGCCCAGGCTTTCGAAGACCATGCGACAGGCGAACGGTTCACCGTCGTCGTCAACCACCTCAGATCAAAAGGCTCGGACTGCGACGCTCTTGGCGATCCCGACCTGGGCGATGGGCAGGGGAACTGCAACGTGACCCGCACCAATGCCGTTACGGCGCTGGTCAACTGGCTCGCCACGGACCCGGT
>CAZFOG010000502.1:1742-3940 GCA_964520685.1 uncultured Nitrospiraceae bacterium
GTGAACGCCGTCGATGTCCAACTGGTCATTAACGCCGCTCTGGCCTGAGCTGGTCTCCCGCTCGTCTTCGGCGAAAACGGCCGGTGAAGTGTGCATTTCCCTTCGTAAATACAGTACAATTGCGTCTTTAGTCCGAATGTAAACAGATTAAAGAACAGGATTTACCATGTCTGCGGAATCGAAGTTCGAACGGACCATCATCACCGGCGCGCTGCCGTACGCCAACGGCCATATTCACCTGGGCCACATTGCAGGAGCGTATCTGCCGGCGGACATCTTTGCGCGGTTCAAGCGCCTGTGCGGCCATCCCATGCTCTACATTTGCGGGTCGGACGAATACGGCGTCCCGATTACGCTCACGGCCCTCAAGGAGGGCGTGTCGCCCCAGGAGGTCATTGATCGGTACCACGCAGCCAATACCGAATCCTTCGCGAAACTCGGGATTTCGTTCGATATCTATGGCCGGACCTCGTGGCCTATCCACACCGAAACGACCCAGGCCTTCTTTCTGAACCTGTACAAGGGTGGGCACATCGAGAAACGCGAGATGGAACTCTGGTACTCCGAGCAGTCCGACCGGTTCCTGCCCGATCGGTACGTCAAAGGCACGTGCCCGAAATGCGGATTCGAAGAGGCCACGGGCGACGAGTGCGAGAACTGCGGTGCCCAGTATTCCGCCCACGACCTCATCGAACCGAAGGCAAACATACCCGGCGACAGCTCGACCCCGATCCTCAAAAACACGGTCCACTGGTTTCTGCGGCTTCAGGATTTCACCGGGGATTTGAAGACCTGGCTCGACAGCCATCCCGAGTGGCGGGCCAACGTCAAGGGTATCGCGTACAGTTGGGTCGAGGATCTCCGCGCGCGCTGCATCACCCGCGATACCGACTGGGGCGTGCCGATCCCCCTCGATGATCCCGATACGCAGGGAAAACGGTTTTACGTTTGGTTCGACAACGCCATCGGCTACGTCACCAACACGCGCCAATACTACCGCGACAAGGGTGATGAATCGGGCTGGGAAAAATGGTGGAAAGACTCGGCCAGCCGGCTGATTCACTTCATTGGCAAAGATAATGTGCCTTTCCACGCGGTCATGTTTCCCACGTACCTCATGGGCCAGGGCGATTTCATCCTCGCGGACAACGTGGTAGGCAACGAATACCTCAATGTCCTCAACCGCGAAACCGGCAAGGCCGAGAAGGGTTCAAAATCCAAGGGCAATATGATCAGTGTGCGGTGGCTGACGTCAAAATTCCCCGTCGACGCCATCCGCTATTACCTTGGGTCCATCATGCCCGAATCGCGCGATGCCGCGTTCGACTGGGATGAGTTCCTGAACCGCTACAACGGCGAGCTTTGCGACGTAGTCGGCAATTTTATCCACCGGTCGCTCACGATGACCGTGAAGAATTTCGAGGGCAAGGTCCCCGAGCCGGGTGAGTTGGACGGTGACGATCGGGTCATGCTCGATGCCATCCCCCAACAGCTCGACGGGGTAGCGGAGGCCTTGGGCAACTTCCGCTTCCGTCAGGGCCTCGAACGGTTCATCGACCTCGGCCGCAAGGCCAACGTCTACTTCGACGTCAAACAGCCCTGGGTCACACGAAAGACCGACCCCGTGCGCACCGCCACAACGCTGTACGTGTGCTGCCAGGTGGTGCGCGCCTTGTGCACGGCCATGGCGCCGTTTGTGCCCGAGGGCGCGCAGCGGTTGGCGAGAATTCTCGGTATCGTACTGCCGGAGGGCGGGCCCGAAGGCGGCGAGGACGGATGGAACGCCGCGAAGGACGGCCTGCGCGCGGGAGCCCCCTTGCACACGCCGGAAGTCCTGTTCCCGAAACTCGACAAAGACTACATCGCCGAGTGCGCCGACGCCCACATGCGCGGCGAAGCGTTTTAGCCCTTCTGCCACTGGCGCACAGGGGGGTGGACGGCGTTGCGGCCTTGCTGCGCATGCACGCGAAGAACATTCGAGGCAGCGAACCCTGAGCCGCTGGCTCACCCATAGACGATGAAAACGGGGGGCGTCATCATCAAGAACCTCGGGACCGGCACGACAATCGTGCCAAGTTCCGCATGCCACCTCAAGGACCACCCTTGGTTGGAGTTTGCGGAGAAGTGGCCGCGTCGCTGGAACGCGGCAGGCTGCCGCGTCTACATCGAAGACATCCGGAAACGTAGAAGAGGCTGCC
>CAZFOG010000503.1:0-3936 GCA_964520685.1 uncultured Nitrospiraceae bacterium
GCCTTGGAGTTGGGGGGCGCTTGCGCTAGAATGGCGCTGATTTGGCCAAAACAGGAGGAGACCCGATTCATGGTTGACCAGGAATTGCTGGACATATTGGTGTGCCCCGAGAACAAGACCAAGGTGACCCTCGCGGAGCAGGACGTCATCGACAAGGCGAATGCGGCCATCGCCGCGGGCACGCTCCAGAACCGCGCGGGAGAAACGGTCGAGGAAAAACTCGACGGGGGCCTGGTGCGCGAAGACAAGGCCTACATGTATCCGATTCGGGACGACATCCCCATCATGCTCATCGATGAAGCCATCCCCATGGGGCAATTGGCCTGAGCCAGGGCGCGGAGGCGGACCAACAGCCGGCGCGCGCGGCCAAATCGTTGCCAACGGGGGGCTGAGTCATGAAGGCGTTCGATCCTTTCCTGGACGGATACTGCAACGTCCACATCCAGCTTTATGAGCATCTGCGCGATCGCAACTTGAACGCGGTGTGGGACCACATTCGCGCGAAAGAATCCATCACGACGGCCGACGATGTGCGTGCCCGAGCCCACCATGTGCGCCAGACGTTTTTGGATTCGCTTGGGGGCATTCCCCAGTCCGAGGAGCCTTTGAACGCGGTCTCGAGCGGGGTGGTGCGGCGCGATGGCTACGCGATCGAGAAGATCATGTACCAGAGCCAGCCCAGGGTGTACGTGCCCTCGCTTCTTTATGTGCCCGACAGGCTCGCCGAGGAAGCCCCCGCGGTGCTGTTCCTGTGCGGACACGCCCGCGAAGCCAAGGCATACCCGGAATACCAGCGCGTGTGCCACGATCTGGCCATCAACGGGTTTGTGGTGCTGGCCATCGATCCGACGGGCCAGGGCGAACGGGTGACCCATTACAACCCCGATTCGGGCGCCATGCCCATTCCCTGGGGCACGACGGAACACTCGTATCAGGGCCTGCAATGCGTGTTGACGGGCACCAATATCGCGCGCTATTTCCTGTTTGATGCCATGCGGGGCATCGACTACCTCGCGTCGCGCACCGAGGTCGACGCGTCGCGCCTCGGCGTGACGGGCAACTCGGGCGGCGGCACGCAGACGACCCTCCTGTGCATGGCCGGCGATGAACGCGTCAAGGCGGCAATCCCGTGCACCTATGTCACCTCGCGTGAGCACTACTACGTAACCGGCCAGGCTCAGGACGCCGAGCAACTGCAATTCGGCATGACCCGCGACGGCATCAATTTCGACGACATGTTTCTGCCGTTCGCGCCCCGGCCCCTGCTGATCGGCGCGGTGGAATCGGACTTCTTTACGCCCGAAGGGACGGTGATCACCCACGAACGGCTCCGTGCCTTCTACCGAATCCTGGGCCACGAGGACCACGTCGAGTGTGTGTTCGCGCCGGGCACCCACAGCTACTGCAGAGAACTGCGCGAAGCGGCGGTAAACTGGTTTCGCAGCCATCTCATGGGTGCGGAACCCGACTTCCAGACTGCGCCCGACAGTGCAATTCCCGTTTCGCCCGATGCCGAACTCTGGTGCACCAGCAAAGGCCACGTGCTAACGGATTATCCCGACGGCCTCACGCCGTTCCACCTCAATCTCGCCATCGTCCCCGAGCGGCCCACCGCACCCGACGCCGCCACGTTGCGCAACGCGGTCATCGACACGCTGGCGATACGCGAGCGCATCGAGTCCCCCGAGCGGCTGTGTCCGAGAGCGGTAAAAACGCGGGAGAGCCGGGGGATGCAGGCCCATTCGGTATTCCTGGTCAGCGAACGCAACGTGATGGTTGCCGGATGTCTGGTGCACCGGGCGGGCGTCTCTCCTGCGGAAGTGCTCATCGAGCTCGCGCCCGGCGGGACCAACGCACTCGATCTGCATATTGAGGCCGCGCGGGAATTGCTCGATGAAGGAAAGGGGCTGTTCGTATTTGATGTGCGCGGTACGGGGGCCGTCGAGTCGGTGACCATTAACCCCCATGACCAGGGGCTTCCGGGGTTGCATTACCACACCGAGAACCGCCTGGCCTACGATGCGTACTGCATTGGCGAGTCGTTGCTGGGTATGCGGGTGTATGACGTGCTGCGGGCGGCCCAGTACCTGCGCGAGGTTCCGGGCATCGAGCGATTGGGCATACGCGCCCGCGGCCTCCAGCAGTCCTTGTGGGCGTATCTGGCGGCCGCGTTGGACTCTTCCCTCGAGTCGGTATCCGTCGAGAATCTCATCCCTTCGTTCGAGGCCATCGCGCGCACCGCGCTGTATACCACCGCGTTCACTCCTGCATCGATGCTCCACGGCGTGCTCGAACGTTTTGACCTGCCCGATTTGATGCTGTTGTTCGAGGGCAGGGACGTGCGTGTGCGCGAGGAACCCGTCGAATTGCGTCTGTGAGGCCTTAGCGGCCATCCGCTTGGCGGCACCGCGCCGTGTCCGCGCCCGGAACCTGCCTTTGCAACCGGCTCGCCGTCTGTGTTATCCCACAAGTGCGGACGGTCAATTGCAGGTGCATAGCGAAGGAGATTTCCCGGAGATGCGATTCTCACGTGCAGGTTTTCACTATGGTGTGCTGAGTCTTCTTTTGGTTGCGGGGCTGTGGATCGTCGCACAGCCCGCCGTTGCCGCCGAAGGCGAGCCGGCCTCGGCGGCGGAAGAGGCAGAGGGCGCGTCCACGGAGGAGATTGAGGCGGACGAGGGGGCGGAAGAGGGCGAAGCCGCCTCACTCGAGGTAGTAGAGCGGAAGTGGCGCCAGGAACTGCTGCGCCTGCAGCGCTGGGACATTACTCTCGAGCGCCTGGGTTATGCCGGTGCGACATTTGTGCTCCTGCTGCTCGCGGTGTTCATCGCGCGGTGCATCCTACGGCGCGTGGTGATAAGCCGCCGGCTCGAACGGCGGCAGGAGTCCGGGCGGATGATGCAGCGCTTCTTGCTGGTGGTGCTGCGCCGGACCAGCAAGGCGTGCGTGTTCATTGTGGTCTTGTTTCTTGCGCTCCAGTGGTTGTGGGCGAGCGAGACATTCGTCGGCAAGCCGTTTGTGACTTTTACGCTCATCTTCCAGGCGACGCTGTACGCGAGCGGTTTTGCCCGGCGGTACCTCAACAGCATTCGCCTGCGCCGGGGACGTGAAGATCCGAGCCGGGTCTCGTCGTTCGGGATACTGTCGATTGCCGCACAGGTGGCGGTGTGGTCGCTGGCACTGCTGGTGGCGCTGCAGAACCTGGGCTTCGAGATCACCGCGCTGGTCGCGGGGCTGGGCATCGGCGGCATCGCCATCGCTTTCGCGCTGCAGAACATTCTGGGCGACATCTTCTGTTCGGTGGCCATCATTCTCGACAAGCCCTTCGCCGTAGGCGATTTCATCATCGTGGGCGAACAGATGGGCACGGTCGAGAACATCGGCATCAAGACGACCCGGGTGCGCAGCATCTGGGGCGAGCAGATCGTCTTCTCGAACGCGGACCTGACCAGCAGCCGGATCCGCAACTACAAACGGATGAAGGAGCGGCGCATCACGTTCGCCCTGGGCGTCGTGTACGAAACCCCGGCGGAGAAGCTCGAACGCATCCCCGGTATCATACGCGAGGCCATCGCATCGATCCCCCTGACCCGTTTCGACCGGGCCCATTTCAAGCAGTACGGCGATTTCGCGCTGAATTTCGAGATCGTGTACTACGTCTTGAATCCCGAATTCAACGTGTACATGGACATCCAGCAGAAGATCAATCTCGCCATCTTTCGCCGGTTCAAGGAAGAAAACATCCAATTCGCATATCCCACACAGGAGATCATTGTCCGGCCCACGGACCAGGCCAGTGCGCCTCTGCCGTGAGGATGCGCTCAGAAACCAGGCGCCGGGATTACCACCCTTGTGGCGGAGGATAGACTCGGGCTCCCGAGGCTTGGTTGCGGTTCTGCTGCTACGGTCGTTTCCCCGTCCGTCCGGTCTCGGCAA
>CAZFOG010000504.1:0-3922 GCA_964520685.1 uncultured Nitrospiraceae bacterium
GCCTATCATCCCATAGGTCAACAGGTTACTATGCCCTTGTCCTTGGAACTTCGGATTAAGCACCAGATGCGGCGTGGTTGCGCACGACGCCGCCGACAAAGCGGCGGTGCCCGCCAAGAACGTTCTACGAGTCATTCCCCTGTTTTTGCGCTGCTTCATCGTGATTCCTCCTTGGCGACGCGCCCCCTGCCGGCTCGCATCATGATTGCTGTGGGTAGTCAATCAAAAAGCATGGCGGACGCCACCCGGGAATTCAAGAGGAATTTTCGCGGGAAACCGCCGTTTTCCGCGCGACAGACGCGATACGGGATGGTGCGGTCCGCGGCAGGGCGCGCTCGCTCTTTGCCGGGCCAACTGGCGTTCAGGGAGTATGAAATACTTCCTCCATGGACGCCCACCACTCGCCTTCCGCGCGGTTCGTGACGGGGAATTGGCAAGGGTCGGTTTCCTTCCACCACTTCTGCGTGACCGGATCGTCCGCCATCCGGGCCATATCGGTCTTGAAGTCCTCGCCCACATATTCGAAGTAGCTGAAGAGGTAGTAGTTGCCGTCGTCGAGCTGATGCAGGTAGATCGAGAAGTTGCGGATATTGCAGTCGTGAATGGTCTTGAGCACGCCCGGCCACGCGTTGGCATGCAGTTCTTTGTAGTAATCGAGCTTGTCGGCTTTCAATCCGATAACGCTGCCGTAGCGCTGCACGCGGGTTTCCGCTTGCGGTGGGGTATGCTGGCATCCTGCGGCAACCGCCACCGCAAGCAGTGCCAACACGAGTGCACGAAGTTGCATGACCGGTTCTCCTCCTTGTTACACCCCATGTCCGGTACCGGGCCGCTCAGCCGAAGAGCAGGTAGAGGGCGACCATGGTTACGAATAAAACAGCCGCCATGATATGCGGTGCCAGACTCTTGCCCCCTTCCGTTCGAAACGGCGCGAGCGGACTTGCCCACACCAGCTTGTCACGGGCTTCCGACGGCGGATCGGGCATGGCGAGCGATACCGCCAGATGTATGACGGCGCAGATTACCGCCAGATAGAACGTCGCCATCATGAACGGCACATTCCATCCGGTGTGGTCCTTGAACCAGTCGAGCAGAAAGACCGTCAGGCCGAGGGCCGAGCCCGTGATGAGCGTCACAATGGCCCCGCGCGACGACGCCCGCCGCCAAAGCACGCCGAACACGAAGACCACGGTAATGGGTGGCGCAATATAGCAAATGGTGGCGCTGATCCCCTGAAAGACCGACGGGAACCGCCCCACAAAGGGCGACCACGCCACGGCAATCAGCATGCCGGCGAATGTGGCAAGGCGGCCTACGCGCACGAGGCCGCGTTCGGATGTAGCGGGAAAGAAACGTTTGTAGAGATCATGCGAAAACAAGGTCGCGGCGGAGTTGAGGGCGCCGGCCACGGTACTCATCAAGGCTGCCAGCAGGGCGGCGGCAACCAGGCCCCGCAATCCCACCGGCAAGAGCTGGCCGATCATAAACGCATAGACCTGTTCGGAATCCTCGAGGGTATCGGGCAGCGCGCCCTGTTTGATGAGGGCGGCGCACATCAGGCCGGGCAACACGAAGATGAACACCGGCAGAATCTTGATGAAACCCGCGAACAATGGCCCCAAACGGGCATGGGTTTCGTCTTTCGCGCCCAGGACACGCTGCACGATGGTTTGGTCCGTGCACCAATACCAGATGCCGATGATGGGATACCCCAGGAATACCGAATACCACGGCAGGCCGGAGGGATCGTCCGCACTCCGTAACACCGTTAACTGGCGCGCTTCGACGACTGCCGCCAGGCCGTCCCAGCCGCCCACGCGGCTGTATGCGATCACGGTGAGTATCGTGGCGCCCGCAAGCAGAATGACGGTCTGGACGGACTCGGTGATCACCACCGCCATCAGCCCCCCGACGATGGTGTAGAGTCCTGTGATCAGCGAAACGGCGATGATGCTGGCCATTTTGTTGATGCCGAACAACCCCTCGAGTACGACCGCACCCGCGTAGATGCTGAACCCGATATGAATGAAAATCGCGGCGGCAATGGACATCAAAGCCAGCCAGTCGCGGCTGGCGCGGCTATAGCGTTTCTCGAGGAAGTCCGGCAGGGTGGCAACGCGCGCGCGAATGTAGAAGGGCGCAAAGAACAGCGACAGTATGATGAGCGTGAACGCCGCCATCCACTCGAAATTGCCGTAGGCCAGGCCGTTGACATAGCCTTCCTGTGCCAAACTGACCAGATGGACCGTTGAAATATTCGTCGCGAACAGGGCCAGGCCGATGACCGGCCACCCGAGGCTGCGTCCCGCGAGGAAATACCCGTCTTCGCCGGCGGTGCGTTTCCGGCGCAAGCCGGCCCAGCACCCGAGGACGACAATCCCGATGAGATATGCCAGGACAACGAGAATATCCGCGTAACTCAGCCGGTGAAGCGGCATGCCCGATTCCCCCAAGAGCACGGTTGAACCCGTCGGTGCGGCCTATTTGCCGTGCGGGGCAAGTATACCCCCGAGCGGTTCTTCCGAGCCAGTCCAGGCCCCGCCGGGGCTATGGACTGGATGGGCGTGATGGACGATATGGACGGCTCGGGAGGCCATGCTGTGCCTGACCGCTATGGATTTCGCGGGGCAGCAAGATCGCGAGACGGGCCAGGAGCGCCCGCTGGTTGCGCGGAACCAGGACCTGGGATGAGCGGTCATCACGGGGCTTTGCCGATGAAATACCCGAAGTTCTCGCTCTCGAAGGTAAGGTCTCCGTCTTCCACGCTAACCTTCGCGCCGTACTCGAGCAGGGGCGTGTATGCTTCGGAAGCGCCCTCGCCCAGCGCAACGCTTGCCGCCGCGTGACGGTTCGAGAGGTTGATTACGCAGATGATGTGACCTTCGGAGGAACGGCGCAGGAACGACACGACCGCATCGGGGTTGTCGTTGTCGAGCCAGACCATCTCGCCGGTTACCAGCACCGGCTCGTTCCGGCGCAGTCGGCACAACTTTTTGTAGAACGCCAGCCGCGCCTGGGACTCGGGCAGGCAAGCCGCTTCCCAGCGAATCGGGTACCGCGCGAAAATACTTTGCACCGTCGTGTCGCCGATCTCCTGCCCATTGTAGAGAAACGGCACGCCGTCCATGGTGAAGTTCAACACCGATACCGCGTTGGCGCCGTTTCTGCTGAACACCACGTCCGCCCGTTGCAGGTCGTTCACGATGTCGTGGTTTTCCGTATAGCGGATGAAGCGGTTGCCCTTCGGGCGGCTCTGGCTCATTTCCTCCCACGTCGTGCGCAGCGAAACGGCCGGACTGCCCTTTTTCCCGACTGCCGCGAGGGCGTTGTACCAGGTGAATCCGTAGTCCACATCGAAAGCGCGCAGTTGGTCCTCGCGGCGCTGTCCTTCCGCCAGGAGCACCAGGCCGGGCCGCAAAGCATCCAGGCGCGTCCGGGCTTCCTCCCAGAAAGGCAGGGGGATCATGTCTGCGACGTCGCACCGGTATCCGTCGACATCGAATTCCCGGACCCAGAATTCCATGTTGTCCCAGAAGTACTCGCGCACCTCGGGGCTCTCGAAATTGAGGACGGGAAAGTTCCAGTTGCCGGTCGAGATATTGTTCGACGCATCGCGTTTGATGAAACCGGGGCGGTCGATGAGCACGGACGTCGGCCCGCAATGGAAATAGACGAGATCGAGCAGCACCCGCAAGTCCAGCCGGTGGGCCTCGGCCACGAACGCGCGCAGATCGTCCTCCGTGCCGTATTCGGGGTCGATCCGGTAGTAATCGGCGATACGATAGGGATTTCGGGGATTGTTCGTGCCCGAGGCCTTCTGGCGCTTGCTCCAGAATTCGGGCCGCATGTCGGCATCCTGGAGGCACATCGGGCCGAGATAGACAATCGTTGCACCAAGGCCGGCAACACCCTCGAGGCGTTT
>CAZFOG010000505.1:0-3845 GCA_964520685.1 uncultured Nitrospiraceae bacterium
GACGGAATTGTTTGACAAGTCACGGTAAAGCATACTACCGTAAATCGTTGCGTGCGGGCGATGTCGTATGCCGCGCGCGGTGTTCACGGCATGTGAGTATTGCTCATAATGCTTGTGAGAACAAGTAGTACGATTGGGGCAGCAACATGCAAAAGGCGAGGGACGGAAGCTTAAGCACCTATCTGGGCGAGATTTCCAGGATACCCCTGCTCTCGACCTCGGAGGAGGTGCGGCTTGCCCGGCGCGCCCAGACGGGCGACGGCGAGGCACGCCGTAAGCTAATCGTCTCCAACCTTCGCCTGGTTGTCAGCATCGCGAAGAAATACCTCTACTACGGACTGCCGCTGCAGGACCTCATCGAGGAGGGGAACATCGGTCTGTTGAAGGCGGTTGAGCGGTACGACCCGGAGCGGGGGTGCAAGTTTTCGACCTATGCCACGTGGTGGATACGTCAGGCAATCACCCGCGCGCTGTCGAACTACGGGCGAACGGTGCGCATACCGGTATACGTCACCGATAACATCGCCAAATACAAGAAGGCGGCCGAGGAACTGTATATCAAGAGCGGCAAGAAGCCCGAGCCGGAAGAGGTCGCCGAGGTGCTGGGTATCAAGATTGCCGAGGCCAAGAAGCTGCAGGCGTTCGTGGAGGACGTCAGCCCTCTCGACAAACTGGAGACTACGGATGACGATGCCGGCAGGGGGATTCCCGAGAGCCTCGAGCCGCGCCGCATCGATGAAGCCATCGCGCAAATCGAGGTCGATCAGCAACTCGATCAGCTCATGGACCAGTTGACGGGCCGCGAAGCCGAGATCATGCGGTACCGCTACGGCCTGGCGGATGGCGAGGCCCATACGCTGGAAGAGACCGGCAAGCAGTTCGGGCTGACCCGCGAACGCATTCGCCAGATCGAGAAAGACGTTATGCGCCGTCTGCGGGTCTTTGTCACCGAGCATGTCGATGATTTCCGGCCGTAGGAGATCGCGGCCACGCGCGTAACCTGTATGGCCGGTTCTTGATTCAGGCGCGGGCCCGTCTGTATAACACAGCACGCTGTCGCACAGCGATGGCTCGATGTCTCGCTGAGGGAGGAGAATCAACCGATGGATTTAGCGCCCCTGATCCGCAATGTGCCGGATTTTCCCAAGCCGGGGATTCAATTCAAGGATGTCACGACGCTTCTCAAGAACGGGCCGGCGTTCAGGCAGATCATCGACGGCTGGCGGGACCGGTATGCGGACCAGAACGTTGACGCGATTGTGGGCGCCGAGGCGCGGGGGTTCATGTTTGGCGGCGCGCTGGCGTATGCGCTCGGGCTGCCGTTTGTCCCGGTGCGCAAGCCCGGTAAACTTCCTGCCGAGACCCTTTCCGAGACGTTTCAGTTGGAGTACGGCAGCGATACGCTCGAAATTCACAAGGACGCGCTGAAACGGGGCGAGCGCGTGGTGTTGATTGATGATTTGCTGGCGACGGGCGGTACGATGGAGGCAATTATCAGGCTTGTCGAGAAGCTCGGTGCGGAAATTGTCGAGATTGCATTTGTGATTGAACTGCCCTTGTTGAAGGGCCGGGAACGGATGGGTGGCTACCCGGTCCATACACTGGTCGAATTCATGGTCGAATAGCGAGGTATTATGGAAGGCACGAAGCTCCCTGGAACCGAAATCAACGTTATCAACGAAACCGAGCGCGGCCGTTTCAAACACGTGCTGTTCGATTTTGATGGGACGGTTAGCCTGTTACGCGAGGGGTGGCAGCTTGTGATGGGCCCTCTCATGGTCGAAATGATCGGCGGCGAAGGTGCCGCGCCATCTCCGGAAATCGAAAACGAGGTGCGCGAGTACATCGAAGAATCGACGGGCATCCAGACCATTCTTCAGATGGAGCGCCTTGTCGAGATGGTGCGGGCGCGTGGCAGTGTGCCGGAAGACCAGATCCTCGATGCGCAAGGGTACAAGAAGATTTACAATGACCGCTTGATGGTGCGCGTAAATGAGCGCATCCGGGATTTGGAGAGCGGGAAACTCACGCCAAAGGACGTAACTCTGCGGGGCGCGCTCGAGTTTCTCGAGCGGCTTTCGCGGAAAGACGTTACGATGTACATCTTCAGCGGAACCGACCGCGAGGATGTGCGCAACGAGGCGCGCCTGGTTGGGGTCGCGCCGTATTTCCAGGAGATCTGGGGGGCCCTTCGCGAGTACAAGGACTACAACAAGGAGATGGTGCTCAAAGAGATCATCGCCAAGAACGATCTTCACGGCTCCGAAGTGCTGATCGTGGGGGATGGCCCCGTCGAAATACGTAACGCCAAGGACAATGACTGCGTGTCAATCGGCGTCGCATCCGATGAAATCCGGGGATATGGCTGGAACATGGAGAAGTACCCGCGGCTGGTCAAAGCTGGCGCGGATATCATGATTCCCGATTTTTCCGACGGTGCGGCGCTGCTCGATTACCTTTTCCCGCAATAATATGGATGATCGGCGCGGATGCTGTCTGTGTTCCTGACATGAAGGATATCGTGATAGCCCTTCTGAAGGTTTTTCGCGCGAATGTCCGTATGCTAAGGGAGTAACTTCAGTATGCACTCATGGGTCCTGAGTTTTGCGGCAGTATCTTGTATATGCTCCGCGCACGTTTACGGAGACTGGCCGGACTGGCGTGGGCCGGCGGCGGACGGACACACCGACGCCACGGCCTTGCCACTTCATTGGTCGGAAACGGAGAATGTCGTTTGGAAAACAGCCATTCATGATTCCGGGCATTCAACTCCTGTCGTGTGGGGTGACCAGATATGGCTCACGACTGCCAAAGAAGACGGGACAATGTTTTTCGCGGTCGGTGTCGACGCGAGTTTCGGGAAGGTCCTTCATGATATCGCAGTTTTCCGCGCACACGAGCCGCAGCGAATCAATCCCCTGAACACCTATGCCACGCCTTCACCCTGTATAGAAGAAGGGCGTGTTTATGTGCATTTCGGTACCTTCGGAACAGCGTGCATCGATACGACTTCAGGCGACATCCTGTGGCGGCGTTCGGATTTGAATTGCGACCATATGCAGGGGCCTGCATCGTCGCCCGTGATTTTTGAAGAATTTCTTATCGTCCACCTTGAGGGCACGGATAGGCAATTCATTGTGGCATTGGACAAGAAGACCGGGGAAACGGTGTGGCGCTATGACCGCCCGGAGGAGCCGTACACACCGGACATCCAGGGTGTTTACAAGAAGTCCTATCAAACGCCTGTATTCATTGAGCAGGATGGCGAACCCCAGATGCTCAGCAATGGCGCGATCCTCGTAACGGCTCATGAACCCCGGACCGGCAAGGTGATTTGGCAGGTTCGGTACCGCGATGATAGCACGATTTCGCGCATCGTCACCGGTCAGGGGTTGCTCTTTATCAACACTGGCGGCCCTCCCGGCGGAAGCCAGTTGTGGGCGATTCGCCCGGGCGGCGTGGGAGACGTAACCGACACGCACGTGGTCTGGCGGATGACCGACAAGGCGCCGCACCAATCGTCGCCCGTACTCGTGGACGGCTTGCTGTATATGGTCAGCGATCAGGGGGCCTTGTTCTGCCTGGAAGCCATGACCGGCAACCAGGTTTGGGTGGAGAGCCTCAAAGGCAAGTTCGGCGCTTCGCTTCTGGCCGCGCCCGGACGAATCTACATCTCGAACATGAAAGGCACAACGACCGTTATCGCGCCCGGCCGGGAATACCGCGAATTGGCCGTCAACCAGCTCGACGGCGAGTTGTGGGCCTCACCGGCTGTCACGGGGAACGCGCTGATGCTTCGCACGAAGACTCATCTCTACCGGATAGAGCAGAAGGACTAAAGACAG
>CAZFOG010000506.1:0-3824 GCA_964520685.1 uncultured Nitrospiraceae bacterium
AACCGGGCATTGTCGGCAAGATAGCCTTCGTATCCGCACGGTTCGCCATTCCATTTCCGCCAGTCGACGCCTTTGGGGTAGGCATCCTGCACGCCGTTCTGAAATCCGCCGGTCCGTTGCGTTTTCAGCATCGCATCCAGGATCGTGTCGGCCTCCTCAGACATGCCAACGGCGTAATGCGCCGCGAGAAAGTGGTAGACCTGGCCCGCGGTGATGCCGCCGTTCATGTATTCCTGCCACGTGTCGCGCCCATCGGGTTGCTGCGCTGCCCCGATGGCAGGTTGCAGGTAATCCCCTGGAGGAATGGGTTCGAGCACGCAAGGAACACCGAGAGAAAAGTTGGAGAACCCAACCGCTTTCATTCTGGCGTGGAGCTTTTTCAAAATATCGCGGCCTTGCTCGGGGTCCACAAGCCCGTATTCAATCGCGTAGCCGTTTACGATGGGTGACGCGTAATCGTGAAGCTCGCCGTCCTGGCTTCGCCACATGGCAATCCAGCCCGTTTCTGGATTGAGCAGGGCGGGCGCATAGGACCGCCTCAGGCGGCGTGCGCGCTCGAGCCAGACTTCCTGGCGCTCGATGCGTTCGAGCCTCGCGTTGAGGTCTGCCAGGCAGCAGAAGGCACGGTACATAAGCGCGTTCGTATAGGCGTCTTTCCATCCGAAATTGATCGCGTCGAACCAGCAACTGCTGCGATGGGGCTGGACCAGGCTGCCACGATTTCCCGTCGGGATGGCTTCCATGAGACCATCGTTGTCGACGTCACGGCTTGCTGCATACCCCGCGAGCCGTTCGAGGTTGTCCATACGATGCGCCAGCCAGGTGATATCGCTGGTGGCTTCCACATAGTCCCACGAGCTGATGAGAAGGGAAGGAAGCGGATCGAGGAATGCATCGAAATCCCAATAAGCTATGACATTACCGTTGGGGAGCATGCGGTTGTCGAGCCAATGGTCAAGGGTGCGGCGGAGATAACGGGCCGTGCTGAGCCCGCCGGGCAGTTCGGGTACGAAAAGAACCATGTCCGCGTACATCCACACCGACAGGCTGGCCGGGTCGCTCAGGACGTTGTTCCCCAGGATTCCAACGGGCGCACTATAGCGCGCGGCTTGGTCGCCCCAGCGGCTGGTGAGGTTGAACGCGTTGAACCATCCGCGCCGGGCGCTTTCCCACCGGCCGTCATCGTGGAGCCCGGCGGGTTGCGGCAACCGAACGGCGCGGAACTCAAGGCCCGCGGGACCATCTCCCGCATTCCACGGCAGCTCGATGGCCCATTCGAGACGCTTTTCTTTCCGGTCACCGGAAAGATACGAAACCGCGTCCTTCCGGTCCGTCACGCGCACGAGCATCTGCCCGAAATCGGGCGCCGAGACAACGACGGGGAAAAGAAGTGCCCCAGACGCGCCGAACTCACTGGGCAGGATGGTTGTGGGCGTTACGGAAGGATCGAATGCAAACACCAGCCTGAGGGCTTTGGTTTCGGACGGCAATGCGGAAACTGCTCGAATTACAAGGTCAAATCCATCGGGAACTGTCGCATACTCCAGGCGAACGGGAGAAGTCTCCCCGTCCCACGAGTCATCCACACGAATCTCCGCCCGAAAGGGGACGTCCTCGCGAAGAAGATTCCGCCCATGGCGATTGGTTCCTTCGGTATCCCAGCCCATGAACGCTACGACGCCGGCGTCGGAAGACAGGGTCACCTTGGCTGCAATGGGAGGAGAGGATTCGGCGCTCGCCGCAAGCAGAAGCACTATTAGCATGTCGACACTCCACGTCGCGTTCCACAGGTGCGGGATTGATTCTAACACACCCGTTGAGGGCCGCAATGAACAGGCTCGTCAAAACAGCCGGGGACCTTCCGCGCCCACACAAAGCGAGGCGCCGCACTGTGTGACCAGCGCGGCGCCTCCGGGTTTTCTAACGTCCCCTACTCCTCGACGACGAGGTCCGGATTGTTCGGACCGAAGTGCTTGAGCATGACCACGGGGTCGGCTTTGCTCGGGTTGGTGATTTTGACGCCTTCCTTCGCGGCCGTTTCCGACACGAAGAATTCGTCGTAGGTGAGCTGGCCGTAGCGGATGAGCGCGGGAGACTCGATGTCCCACGCACCCATGGTTCCGTGACCTTGCAGCACGATCAACCCGTAGGCGCCGGCGTCTTTGATCGTGACGGAGGCACCCGGGAAAACGGTGAGCTGTTTGGCGCTGAATGCCGCCGATTTGTAGCAGATCCACTCTTCACGATACCCCGCTGCTTCCATTTCCTTGGCGGAACGGACAGGTTTGGGCCGCATGAAATGTTTCTGCGCAAAATTGGGATCTACGTTGAGTTCCCAGTCGATTACATCGACGAGGTAGTCGAAATCCCCCTTCTTGTCGCCCGGCGTATCCTTCCACAGGAGTTCCTCGGAGACGATCTGGTCGCCCGTGAGGGACTGGTACATGGCAAAGACGTCCGAGGCTTTCTGCGGCTCATAGGTGCACAGGCTGCCGGGGGCGTGAAGTACACCGGGGGGAACATCCCATCCGGTGCCGGGTTCCAGGCGGTATGCGGCGGACAGATTGGTAAGCTTATTGTCGCCCTTGACGAAATCCTCGAGAGCTTGGCGCACCTCGTCCTTGGACACACCCGGCTGCAGTCCAAAGAACGTGTACGGAAAATCGCCGCCGTGGTTGTTCAATTGTGTGGGGAAGAAATAGGCCTCGGGTTTACCGAGCTGGCCGACTTTCCCGGCGTGTTCGTCGTCGTGATGGATGTGATGGGGAAGGGCGCCCTTGTTGTCGAAAAACTTCGAATACATGGGCCAGCGGCCGTACTCGTTCCAGATGCGGTCGCCGATCAACGCGCCCTTGAGTTCGTCAACGGCGTCGCGCAGCAGAAACTGCTCTTCGTTGGCCCCGTCTTCTGACACAACAAAGCTAAGGCCTTCATTGGGGCTGGTCAGCGGCCCGTTGTCCGCGGGCGTTGTCGACGAGAACCAGCGCTCGTCGATACCGCCGCGGTTGCCTCCCAGCGCATAATAGTCATCCGGATGGAGTTTGATGCGGCGGCCCGGCACACAGAACACGCGCGGCACCCAAGTGGGTGTCAGGCGGAGTATGCCTTTGCCCTGTTCCAAAGCCCGTTCAGCCAATGCTTTTGCACTCATGTTTCTATCCTTTGTGTTAAACTTACACGTTTTCCCATGCGCCGGACTGCGCAGACTTCAGGATTGCGTCACAAACCAATTGCGTTTCGAGGGCATCACGGAAGGTCGGATGTGCCGGCTCGCCCGATTCGATGCCCCGGTAGAAGTCCGCTACCCCATGGATAAAGGAGTGCTCGAAGCCGATTTGCAGCCCGGGCACCCACCAGTGGTCCATGTAGGGCATGTCGCCATCGGTGACGTGAATCGAACGCCAGCCCCGGACCAGCGAGTCGTCGCGATGGTCGAAATAGTTGAGCCGGTGCAAGTCGTGCAGGTCCCACTGGATCGACGCGTGCTGGCCGTTGATCTCGAAGGTGTAAAGAGCCTTGTGGCCGCGGGCGTAGCGCGTGGATTCGAACGTCGCAAGGGAGCCGTTGTCGAATCGGGCAAGAAACGCGCAGGCATCGTCGATCTTTACCGGCTCAACCTTGCCCGTCAAATTGTGCTTTCGCTCTTTCACGAAGGTCTCCGTCATCGCGGTGACGGAGCTTATTGACCCGTTGAGCCAGAGGGCGGTGTCGATGCAATGCGCCAGCAGGTCGCCGGTAACGCCGCTGCCGGCCGCGGCTGCGTCAAGCCGCCACAGGGAGTCGCCGCCCTGGGGAAGGTCGGTGGAAATGGTCCAGTCCTGCAG